>JBDSHC010000021.1:0-4802 GCA_039918675.1 Devosia sp. | reverse complement strand
CCGAAGCGTATGGCGCGCACGGTATTCGCTGCGAGGACCCGGCCAAGCTTGACGACGCGATCCAGGAGATGATCGACGTCAAGAAGCCGGTTCTATTCGACTGCCTGGTCGAGCGCGACGAGAACTGCCTGCCGATGATCCCATCGGGCAAGCCGCACAATGAAATGATCCTGCCGGATTTCACCGACGACATTGGTTCGGTGATCGACGCCAAGGGACGGGAGATGGTCTGATGAACGCACATCTGATGCAGCCGACGGGGTCGGCGTATTTTCTGGCGCCGGAGACGCAGACGGCTGAACGCCACACGCTGAGCGTACTGGTCGACAATGAGCCGGGCATTCTCGCCCGTATCGTCGGGCTGTTCGCAGCGCGCGGTTTCAACATCGACAGTCTCACGGTCTCAGAGACCGAGCACGACAAGGGGCTGAGCCGGATCACGGTGGTGACCGTGGCGACGCCCAAGGTGCTGCTGCAGATCAAGCTGCAGCTCGAGCGGCTGATCCCAGTGCATAAGGTCCACGATTTGACGGCCGAGGGTAAATCGCTCGAGCGTGAGCTGGCGCTGGTGAAGGTCGGCGGCACGGGCGATCTGCGGGCCGAGGCGTTGCGCCTCGCCGATGCCTATCGCGCGCAGATCGTCGATGCGACGACCGAGAGCTTCGTGTTCGAGATCACCGGCAAGCCGAGCAAGATCGACAGCTTCATCGGCATCATGGTGCCGCTCGGGCTGATCGAAGTGGTTCGTACCGGCCTCGCGGCTATTTCGCGCGGCCCCGAGGGCATGTAACAAGAGGGCCGAGAGCGATCCCGGCCTTCTCTTTTGGACTTTCCATGTTTCCCCAAAGCGCAAATCTGCGTGGCATCGCCCTGATGGTGCTCGCCACGGGTGTGTTCGTCATCAACGACACTTTCATGAAGCTGGCGACGGAGGGCCTGCCGCCGTTCCAGGTGCTGTTCATGCGCGGGGTCTCGGCGACGATCTGGTGCGTGCCGCTGCTGTTCATTACGGGCGCGGTCAAGCAGATTCGCTTTTTCTGGGACCGCTGGGTGGTACTCCGCAGCGTGGTCGAGACCAGCTCGGTCTGCCTGTTCATCCTCTGCCTCGCCAATATGCCGATCGCCGATATCACCGCGCTGGGGCAGCTGGCGCCGATGATGATGCTGCTGGGGCTGGCCATGTTTTTCCGCGAGCCGATCAAGGCGGGCCGGCTGGCGCTGATTGCGCTGGGGTTTGTGGGCGCGGTGCTGGTGGCGCAACCGAGCGTGAGCGGCATTTCGATTTTTGCGGTGTTGGGCTTTGCGCAGGCGGCACTGTCCGGACTGCGCGATGTCGTTTTGCGCAAGGTGCCGCCGGCGACGCCGTCGCTGATCGTGGCTTTCTCGGCCATCATCATTGTGATGACCGGAGCGGGCATGGCGCATCTGAGGTTCGAGAGGTGGGTGATGCCCGAGGGGCGGCATCTGCTGCTGCTCGCCGGTTCAGGGCTGTTCCTGATGATCGGGCATCTGGCGATCTCGATGGCCTATCGCATCGGTTCGCCGGGTGTGGTGGCGCCGTTCTACTATATGTTCGCGGTTTGGGCGGTGATCTCAGGGCTCTTGGTGTTCAACACCGTTCCCAATCCTGTGGCGTTCATGGGCATCGGGCTGATCCTCGTGAGCGGTATCACGGTAGCGCTGCTTGACGAGCGGAAGCGCCGGCAGCTTGCAGTGCTTGCCTAGTTAGGTCCACAGCGGCTAGCGTTCGAACGGGGGCTCGGGAATGCTGATTGCCGGCGCACTGGCACTGCTGATTTTCGTGGTCGCCGCCATCGGCGCGCTGCTGGCGCTCGATGTGGGGCGTTCTGACCATGCGCATTGGCTGGATGCGCTCAAGACCTGGCAGCAATTGATCGGCTCGGTGCTCGGCTTTCTCGGTGCCGCGGGTGTGCTGGTGCTGTCGACCGCGATTCAGCAGGACAACGACGCGCGGCGGACCGTCACTTCGGCCCATGCCATCGGACTGGGGCTGGCGCTCGAGGCGGAGCGGATGTCGATCGGGCTGAAGCTGGGCCAGCAGATTGCCACGATGATCGATTTCACCAGCCCTACGCTGGCGCAGACCTGCGTGCAGTTTTCAGAAGCTCTTCAGCGTGGGCTGGCGCCATCGACGCCGGTCTATAATGCCGTTCTGCCGCAGATGGTGAGCTTCGGCGACAGCAATCTCAGCATCTTCGTGCGGTTCTATTCGTTCTACAACGATTTCGCGCGTGGGCTGAAGGAAGTGAACCAGGCGGCGTGCGACGCGGCGGCCGAAGACGAGATCAAGTTCGTCTTGAGCCAGATCAATGGTGGCATGGGGTATTATGCGATCATCGCCCGCAACTACGACACCATCGCGCCGCCTGAAGCAGGCGGCATCGCGGTGCCGTCGAGCGCCGAGGGCGGCTGAGCGCCCCCTTGGGCTAGCTGGCCGCTTGGTGTAAGCCTCGGACATGGCCGATCTCTCAGTCAATCTCAACGCCGTCGCTCAACTTCGCAACCGTCGCGACCTGCCATGGCCGAGCGTCACGGGTATTGCACGGGTGTGCCTCGGGGCCGGGGCCGATGGGCTCACCGTCCATCCGCGGCCGGACGAGCGACACATCAGGCGCGCCGACGTGTTCGAGCTGGGCAAGCTGCTGCGCGAGGAGTGGCCGGACCGCGAGTTCAACATCGAGGGCTATCCGAGCGAGGATTTCCTGCGGCTGGTCGAGGCGGTGCGGCCGGACCAGGTGACATTCGTGCCCGACGATCCGTCGCAGGCGACGTCGGATCATGGCTGGGACATCGCCCGGCACGCCAAAATGCTGGATGAAATGATCGGGCGGCTGCAGGCCGGTGGGATGCGGGTGGCGCTGTTCGTCGACGCCGACCCCGCAGTCGCGACGCTGGCAGCAGAAGTGGGCGCCGACCGCGTCGAAATCTTCACTGGGCCCTACGGCAAGCCCGGCAACGACGCGGCGGCAGAACTGGCCAAGGTCAAGGCGACATCGGAGGCGTGCCGCAAGGCCGGGATGCGGGCGGCGCGTGGCGGGGCCGGGCTTGGCGTCAATGCCGGGCACGATCTGACGCTCGAGAATTTGCCGGCACTGATGGCAGCACTGCCCGATCTGGAGGAGGCCTCGATCGGTCATGCGCTGACGGCAGATGCGTTGCTCTACGGCATCGCGGACACGGTGCGGCGGTACCGCGCCATCCTTGGCGGCTAGCTGGCGGCGACCAGCGGACAGGCGAGATCGAGCCGCGTCGACAGATCGTCGCGAAGGGCCATCAGCCCGGTGATCCGCTCGTCCAGCGCAGCTATCTTGATGCGCAGGATTTCCGCGATGCGCGTCGCCGGTATCCCTTCATCGGCGAGCGCCGGGAGTTCGCGGGAGATTTCGGCCAGCGTGAAGCCGAGCCGCTGCGCCGTGCCGATATAGGCGAGCACGAAAAGCGCCTCCTCAGGATAGTGCCGGTAGCCGTTGAGGCGACGGGTGGCGCGGATCAGGCCCTGCTTTTCATAGTAGCGCAGGGTGTCGCGGCTTAGGCCGCTGCGCGACGCCAATTCTCCAATCTGCATTTTGTCCCTTGACCCTGGAGTGCACTCGAGGGTGTAGGCGAGACGGCATCGATCGCCAAGGAGGCATCATGCTGGACACGAAGACTTACCGCCGGATCGTGCGCGCCAGCGCGCTGTACGATCTCGTCGTGACGGTGCCATTCGTTACGCCATGGAGTTTCGGGCTGGTGGCGGCGGCTGTGGGTTTGGCTGACACCGGGCTTGGTTTGCCGGGGATCGTTCCGCTGCCCGACGTGCTGACGGTGCTGCTGGCCAATCTGCTGGGATCGGTGGTCGTGGTTTGGTCGATCGTCAGGCTGCGGCTGGTTCTGCTTGTGCTGGGACGCTACGACGCCGTGGCGCGGGGGCTGTTTGCGATCTGGCAGGTCAACGCATTGGCTCACGGAATGAGTTGGGCGATCGTGCCGCTCTTAATGTTCGAGATCGGGTTTGGTGTGCTGCAGGCGCTGCCGGTGAAGGACGGTGACTGATCGCTAATCGCGAACAATTGGGCAGCGAGGCAGACCTAATTTTCCAGTAGAGATCGGTAGGCGGCTCGGTTCCGGGCGGAAAAGGCCGCAACTGCGTATGCGCACAGAAATGTGCCTAGGCGACAAGGGTTTGACCCAGTGAACACGGCGTGCTCCTGGATTGAATAGGTGCCTGCTTGCGGGACTCTTAGTGTAGGCACATATGCACACTCAGTTACGGTTTGTTACTGGAGAGCAAAATGTCAAAGCCCAAGATTGCAGTCATTATCGGCAGCATTCGTCCCACCCGTTTCGGCGACAAGCCGGCCAACTGGATCGCCGATCTGGCCAAGGCGCGCGGTGATTTCGAGGTCGAAATCGTCGATCTCGCCGACTATCCGCTGCCGCTGTTCGATGCTGCGGCGTCCGACTTCTGGATGCCGACGCCGAACCCGGTCGCCGCCAAATGGCAAGCGAAACTCAACGAATTCGATGGCTACGTCATCGTCACGGCCGAATATAACCGCTCGGTCCCGGGCGCGCTGAAGAACGCGATCGACTGGGTGAGCCGCGATCCGAAGCAGCCGTTCGCGGGCAAGGCGCTCGGGATCATCGGCGCGAGCCCAGGCAACTACGGCACCGCGCGGATGCAGCCGCACCTTCGCCAGATCGCGGTGTTCCTCGATCTCGTCGTGGTGAACAAGCCCGAGCTCCTCGTCACCCAGGCGAAGACGAAGTTCTCGGACGAGCCCGAGCCGCGGCTGACC
>JBDSHC010000020.1:0-6634 GCA_039918675.1 Devosia sp. | reverse complement strand
TCGATGAAGCCGGGATCCTGGTGGCTGAAGCCATTGTGATCCTGGCGCCAGACATGGGAGGTCAAAAGGTAGGTGAGAGAGGCGATCGGCTTGCGCCAGGGGGTCTCGCGAGCAACGTTCAGCCACTTGGCGTGCTGATTGAACATGGAGTCCACGATGTGGATGAAAGCCTCGTAGCAGGAGAAGAAGCCGTGGCGGCCGGTGAGTAAGTAGCCCTCGAGCCATCCCTGGCAGAGGTGCTCGCTGAGAACCTCCATTACCCGTCCGTCCGGCGAAATCTGGGTGTCGGTGGGAAGCAGGGCACCTGTGAAGGCCCGATCGGTGACCTCGAATATCGCACCGAGCCGGTTCGACTCCGTTTCGTCTGGTCCGAAGACGCGGAAGTTCCGCGTCTCGTCATTGAGCCTCAAAACGTCACGCAGGAACTGTCCGGCGTGACGCGTAGCCTCGGCGGCGACCGCTCCGGGTGCGGGCACGTCGACAGCATAATCGCGAAAGTCCGGCATCAGAAGATCTTTGAGAAGGAGGCCGCCATTGGCGTGCGCGTTGGCGCCCATGCGCCGCCTTCCCTTGGGTGCGAGTTCAGCGAGCTCTGCGACCAGCCGGCCCGACGCATCAAACAGCTCTTCGGGTCGATAGCTCTTGAGCCAGTCCTCGAGTACCTGAAGGTGGGCGGGGTCCTCGGCGATCTTGGAGAGCGGCACCTGGTGTGACCGCCACGAACCCTCCGTCGGCTTACCATCCACCTCCTTCGGACCAGTCCAGCCCTTTGGCGAACGCATGACGATCATCGGCCAGGCGGGGCGGTGCTTGAAACCGTTGGCACGAGCGTCGCGCTGAATCTCCTTGATGTCGGCGAGCGCTCGATCGAGCGTCACCGCCATTTTCTGGTGCATGTCGCCCGGAGCGGAGCCCTCGACGAAGTAGGGGGCATAGCCGTAGCCCTTGAAAAGGGACTCAAGTTCCTCTTGGCTGATCCGCGAGAGGACTGTCGGGCTGGCGATCTTGTAGCCGTTGAGGTGGAGAATCGGCAGCACGGCACCATCCCGCGCCGGATTGAGGAACTTGTTCGAATGCCAACTGGTCGCGAGAGCGCCGGTCTCGGCCTCACCGTCGCCGACCACGCAGGCGACGATCAGATCGGGGTTGTCGAACGCGGCACCATAGGCATGCATCAGCGAGTAGCCCAACTCGCCCCCCTCGTTGATCGAGCCAGGTACTCCGGGGGCCACGTGGCTCGGAATGCCACCCGGCCAAGAGAACTGGGTGAAAAGCTGCTTCATGCCTTCCAGGTCCTGTCCGACGTCAGGGTAAAGCTCGCTGTAGGTTCCCTCGAGATAGGTGTTAGACACTAGACCTGGGCCCCCGTGTCCAGGGCCCGTGACATAGATCATATTGAGGTCCAGCGCCTTGATGATGCGATTGAGGTGCACGTAGATGAAGTTGAGCCCGGGGGTGGTCCCCCAGTGGCCAAGCAGCCGCGGCTTGACGTGCTTCAGTGTCAGTTTCTCACGCAGCAGTGGATTGTCACGCAGGTAGATCTGCCCAACGGACAGGTAGTTGGCGGCACGCCAATAGGCATCGATCCTGGTCAGCAGATCGGGAGACAGAGACTTCATGACGCAAGGTCCTTCTGGTGCAGCTGTGCTGTGATCGCTTCAGCGATGACCGCTTCCTCATCGGTTGCGATGACATGGACGGTAACGGTGCTCGATGTTGTGGAAATGACAGTCTCCCCGCGCGTATTAGAACTATGATCTAGTACAATGCCGAGGAACTCGAGACCGGCACAGACGCGATCACGGATCGATGGAGCGTTCTCTCCGACGCCGCCCGTGAAGACGAGCCGGTCGATGCCTCCAAGCACCGCGGCAAACCCGCCAATGGTCTGCTTGATACTATAGCAGAAGAGGGCAACCGCTTCGGCGGCCCGATGATCAGCACCCTCCGCGGCGAGCAGATCACGTAGGTCCGAACTCGTCCCGGAGACCCCGAGAAGGCCGGCCTCATGGTTGACCATGTGGTCGAATGCTTCTGCATCCATCCCCTCCGTTTTAGCAAGGAAGCGCACGAGGCCGGGATCGATGTCTCCCGAGCGGGTGCCCATGGGGATACCAGCGGCGGGCGTGAACGACATGGACGTATCAATGCTGCGCCCGCCGTGCACTGCCGCGAGGCTTGCCCCGTTGCCCAGGTGAGCGAGAACCAGCCGGCCGCGGCCCGCCTCAGGCCCGAATGACCGACTGAGTTCCTTGAGGAGGAAGCTGTAGGAGAGGCCATGAAATCCGTAGCGCTCGACACCAGCGAAGCGACGAGGGAGAGGGAGGATTCGTGCAACGGTAGGCATGTCGCGATGGAAAGCGGTGTCGAAGCAAGCAAGCTGGAGGATCTTCGGATAGCGCTCTCGACAGACCTCCATCATTTCGACCTCGGCCGGCAGATGTTCCGGCGCGTAGTCAATTATGCGGCGAAGTTCGCCGATCAGCTCATCATCGACTTTGGTGTGGGCACGATAGCGGGCGCCGCCATGGACGATCCGATGACCAATGGCGACGAGTGCAGCATCCTTCATTGTCCTATCGAGCCAGTCGAATAGGTAGGAGAGCGCGTCAGCATGATCCCCGGCATCGATGGGCCGCGGGTCCTTTTGCTGCCCCAACATGCGCACGCTAAACGTGGTGCCTGAGCGCCCAAGTCGCTCGAATTGGCCGCGCAGGTGCGGGGTCGATGTCCCATCAGCGTATAGGGCGAATTTCAGGCTAGACGAACCACCGTTCAGCGTGAGGACGAAACGAGCATTGCTATTGGCCACGAGTTGCTCCTCGAGGCGAGAGCTGCGCCTCAACCATTAGGACCGGGGCAAATCCGCCGCCCGGCGTCCTGAGGTTGGTGGCCTGCCCCTGATAGACTCTCGCCGCAACTAGCAGCGGCCGAGCCTCGTAGGTGTAGAGTCGGACGTCGACTTTGCGGGAAACACGCTGACCATCCAGTTCGATAACCCTCTCTCCTGGCGGCACGAAGGTTTGGGCCACAAATCCTCCCCTGATGATATCGGCCCATACCCCCTTGGTTAGCTTATCGCCGCGGTACACTGCCTTGCTCCCATGCCCCGACACAGGCTTGAAGAACTGCGACTTCCTCGATTGCCACAGCTCATCGGCATTCTCGGAAGTCACAAGGCGGGTTCGAGGTATCGAAGCGAGGCGCCCAAGCACCTCATCCGACACACCCAGCGACCGAAGCGCATATTGGTCGGAAAGCAGGCTCAGATTGCGCTTGTTGGCAAGCACCGCATGATGATGCGGATTGGGCGTGACGACGACGAACCCCTCTGCATATGCTTCCCGCAACGCGGAATGCCGAGGTGCCTCCAGCGCGAAATCGACCAGCCGATTATAGACGAGATCAGCCCGGGTCTTTCCCAACCAAAGGGCACCCTCGCGGACCTCAAGTTCGCTGGGATCGGCGATGTGTGCCTTGAGGCCCTGCCCGACGAGCAGTTCCCTCGCGAGTACGAACTCCGGGTAGAGGTACTGCTCCTTCGGCGCATCATCCACGATGACGATCGTGGTGAGTACAGCTTCGCCACGTTGGCGTCGCCACTCCGTCCTGAACATGGCCACGATGTTCGCGCCGAACTCTTCGATCAGACGGCGATCAATCCTGACACCCGAGCAGCAAGCCGCTTGGGCCCGCGCCAGATGCGCATTCAGGAAGGCTCCACCGGCGTTGGTGTTAATCTCGATTAGCTTGGGTCCGTCTGCTGTGAGATGAAAGTCGTAGCCCATCAGAGCGCCGAGAGGACCGGGATCGACTCGTGAGCCATCAGGGGCCCACCTCATCACCAATTCCTGGTACGCGGAATTCCTCGAGACCTCTTCGATCGCCTCGACGGTGGCGATCATCTCATCGAGCTCCGCCTGACCCAGAAACACCGGGAGGTTCGAAAACAGGTGCGGCCGATCTGCAACGAGCCTCTGGAAAAAGCCCGGCTCGTCCACTTCGTGGTCGAGCGACCGGGCGAGTTCTTCGCGGTCAATTGTAACACAAAAGCAGCGTTGGTTGAGCCGGGTCGCCAACGACGATGCAGAGCTGGGCGTTTGGGCGGCTTCCGTCGCCTCACTGGATGCCATGATCAACTCCCTCGATGCTACGCATGCCCGCCCAAGTAGCGGGCGGCACTAGTCCGGACTGGCCGATCCGTTCGGCACTCGCTTCTTCTGCAGCGGCGGCGACCAGCGGACGGGTCATGGTATTGTCGCGCCCACAGCGCCCACAGCGCCCACCGTGTCCACCGCTGGTGCCGATGAGCTGATGCCTTCGAGCTTCGTGGTTTTGAGCAGGAGTGCGTTGATGGCGACTAGCGCAGAGCTGCCCGACATCGCGAGAGCCGCGATCTGGGGGCTGAGAAGAAATGGGTAAAACACGCCGGCTGCGACGGGGAAGGCAATAAGATTATATCCGACCGCCCACCAGAGGTTCTGGTGCATCTTCCGTAGCGTGGCGCGCGAAAGCGTCATCGCTCCAACGACGTCGTAGGGATCGCTCTTCATCAGCACGATGTCGGCGCTCTCGATAGCGACATCGGTCCCTGCGCCGATGGCGAATCCAACGTCAGCTTGGGTCAAGGCCGGGGCATCATTGACGCCGTCGCCGACCATTCCGACCTTGAGGCCCTGGGCCTGCAGCTCCTTGATCTTTTCCGCCTTCTGTCCCGGCAGGACATCGGCCAAGACGATGTCTATGCCGAGAAGATCGGCGATGCGCTTTGCGGTGCCGGCATTATCGCCGGTGAGCATGGCGACGCGCACGCCCTGTTCGTGCAGTTTCTTGATCGTTGCAATTGCCGTCGGGCGCGGGGCATCGGCAATTGCGATGAGCCCGAGAAGTTTGCCGGATCGTGCCACGTGAATGACGGTACGGCCCTCGCCCTTGAGGGCTTCCGCTTTCTCTCCGAGCGCCAGGAGATCGATCTTCTCCTCATCCATGAGGCGACGGTTGCCAAGGAAGACCGGGTCGCCGTCGATGGCGGCGCTGGCGCCCTTGCCCTCGATATTGAGGAAGCCGGAGACCTTGGGGATATCGAGGTCCTTGGCCCGTTCGACGATGGCGACGGCGAGGGGATGGTCGGATCCGTGATCGACCGCGGCCGCCACCCGCAGGAGTTCGTCGGGTGCAACCCCCGGGGCCGGGACGATGTCGACAACCTTTGGCTGTCCCATGGTGAGCGTGCCTGTCTTGTCGAAGACGATCACCTTGAGCTTGGTCGCGTCTTCAAGAGCGGCCGCATTCTTAAACAGGATGCCGTTGGCCGCGCCGAGGCCCGTGCCGACCATGACCGCCATGGGTGTGGCGAGGCCGAGAGCATCGGGACAGGCGATGACGAAGACCGTGATGGTCAAGGTCATCGCAAACAACAACGGCTGGCCGAGCCACCAGAACCATACCGCAAAAGTTGCGAGGCCGATCACGATCGCCGCCAGCACCAGCCATTGTGAGGCGCGATCAGCCAGCAGTTGCGCGGGCGCCTTAGAATTCTGGGCCTCCTGGACCAGCTTGACGATCTGCGCTAGGGCCGTGTCAGCGCCCACCTTGGTGGAACGGTAGCGAAGAGTGCCGCTCTTGTTGATCGTCGCGCCGATGACCGTGTCCCCGACCTTCCTGGTCACCGGCATGGATTCGCCTGTCAACATCGATTGATCGATAGTCGACTCGCCCTCGACCACTTCGCCATCAACGGGAAGCTTATTGCCCGGACGCAGAACGATGATGTCGCCCAGCACAACTTCCGAAGTCGCGACTTCAATTTCCTTGCCGTCTCGGAGGACGGTGGCTTTGGGCGGGGCCAGATCGAGCAGCGCCCGGATCGCCGCCGAGGCTCCGGCGCGGGCTCGCATCTCCAGCCAATGGCCGAGCAGGATGAACACGAGGAGCAAACTCGCCGCCTCGAAGAACTGCTGTCCCTCGAAGAAGAAGGTGGCGCCGACGCTGAACAGGTAGCCGGTGCCTACGCTGAGCACCACCAGCACCGCCATGTTGAGAACGCCGTTCTGAACTGCCCGCCAAGCTGCCACCAGGAACGGCCAGACCGGATAGAGGATCGCAGCGCTGGCGAGCAGGAACATGGTGAGGTTCATGCTCATCCCGAACGGAGGGCTTATGAGGGGTTCGCCCAGTCCCATTGGTTCCAGAAGAAAAATCGGGATCGAGAAGACGAGGCTGACCAGAAAGCGGTTCCGCATGTCCTTGACCATGGCCTGCATGTCGCCGCCGGAGCCATGGCCCATCTCGTGAGCCATGGCATCACGGGAGGTTTTCGCGGCAACCGATCCCTTGCCATCCGCCGCAGGCATGGCCATGCCCGCATGCCCCGCATGCTCGTGACCAGCTCGCGCGGTGGACGCATCGGGACGCGCTGGCGCCACCGTTGTGCTGCCTGGGCTGCACAGGTGGCGGGGGACGACCTCACCCCGGCAATGGAAGCCGCAGGCTTCGATCTCCCGGGCGATGACCTCGGTGCTGGTTTTTGCGTCGTCGAAGGTGACGCTCGCCGTCGTCGATGCGGCGTTCATGCTCGCCGCGGTGACGCCAGGCAAAGCCGAAAGCCGCTTCTCGACCGCGGCAAAATCGAGAA
>JBDSHC010000019.1:0-9896 GCA_039918675.1 Devosia sp. | reverse complement strand
TCAATCTGCAATGTCACCGGCCCGGCGACACCGTCAAAACAAACCGACTCGTAGCTGCCGTTGAAAGTGACGGACGAAGTCACTGTGCTGTTGTAGTCGGTTATGACATCGATCGTCGGCGTACCTGAACCCTTGAATACGACCGGATTAGAGACACCATCGTCGATGAGGAAAGCCTGGTCAGTGGTGAAGTCGAACGTAAATGGGCCGCTAACGCCGATGACAGTTGGGGACGGCGGCGGGCAAAGTGGACCGGGAAAGGCCAGTGCTGGAGAGACAAGCGCGAGCACACCAGCAAATGCCAGCGCTAAAATCTTCGCCGACGCGTTGCGAAGTTTGAGCCCCATGCCTGTCCTGTTCGCCCCCAAGGGCATCGGCGGGTTAACCACGCCTGTGGGCGGCACTTTTAGGGGGATCCGATGAAGAGTCAAAGACGGAGTCGGCGGGCAGGCGGGAATCGCCGCGCTTATTGCGGTTGACTGGGGAAGTGTTGCCGGGAAGGCGCGGGGAGCTGCTTTGTGCTCTGGTCCTGTCGATCCCGAGAAGGATCGATCGGCCAACCGGGTCTTTTCTTGGCTCTGTCCCATCGATCCCCAGAAGGATCGATAGGACAACCGTGTTTCCTCTCTGCTCTGTCCTATCGATCCCCAGAAGGATCGATAGGACAACCGCGAACGGCCATCGGCCATGTTGCCTCCGGTTATGGGGAAGAGAACGGGGCCCCGAGGCGCGTGCGCCTCATGGTGTGTGAAAAAAGCGAGACGTCGCCGCCTCGGGGCGCGGGGCTTTTGGCGGCAGGTGGTTGACCGAGGGATCAACCCAAGGCGAGCCACGATCTGGCCTGGACCGCGCACGAAACACGACCCCCCGCACCACCCTCGCAACGTTCGTCGCGCTTCCCGTTCCTGCGGGGTGGATGGACAGAGTTTAGACGCCCTGGAAAGTGCGAGGATAAGTTTTGTTATGTGGTTGGGGGAACAGAGCGATTTGTCAAAAAGCCGACCATGCGATTGAGCGATTGTCTCTACACAGGGGATGATCGACACAGGCAGTCCAGATCCCCGAAGCGCTCTACATCATCTGCCCAGCTAGTGTCGCGCTCAGGCCGTGGCTGGCAAGGGTGCCGGCGTAGGCGAGCGCGAGCGACAGGCTGGGGCTAAGGGTGAGTTGGGCGCCGGCATTGAAGAGCAGCGTGTTGGCGGGAAGGGGGGCACCAGTGACGGTGAAGGCCGGGCCGTTGGCGAGGCGATTGCTGAGCGCGGCGGTGCCGCCGAAACTGTGCTGCCAGGCGGCGGAGGCCGAGAGCAGAATTGGCAGGCGGTCGGCGATCATGATCTTATGCTCGATGCGCACGCCAAGCGTGGTCACGAGCGCAGCGGTGCCGTTCGCGGCGATCGTGAGTGGCGCGGGGCCGGCGCCGCTTTCGGTGAAGCCGGATGACAGGCTTTCGATGGCGGCGAGACCGCCGAATGGCGTGAGCCGGGTTTCGGCGAAACGGAAGCTGTGGCCGAGTTCGCCGAAGCCCTCGAGCGTGAGGCCGCTGAAGCTCGACGTGTAGCTGTCGCGGACGCCGGTGAAGATGACCTTGCGCGTCACCGTCATGCGGCGACCGGTGGCCGCGGCGCCGAGGCTCAGATAGGTGTCGTCCCACCAGATCGAGCCATGGGCGCCAAGGCTGAACTCGGCTGCGGTGGCGGCCATGTCGCGGCTGGGGAGCGCGAAGCTGGTTTCGCCGTAGCCAATCAGAACGCCGATCTGATTGTGACCGATGACTTCATCGATGCCGATATCGACGCCGCCGGCGCCTGTGTTCACCGCGGGACCGTTGCCGTCGCTGGCGAGGGTAGCGAAGCGGCCATAGGGCCGGGTCCAGGGGCCGCTCGCGTCGCGCCGCTCGAAGGCGGCGGTGCGAAGATGGTTGCCGCCATCGATCGCAGCGGTGATGATGCTGGCATAGCCATCGCCCGAGAGGGCGTTGAGGGCGGACGGAATTTCGGGAGCGAGGAGGACGAGGATCTGGTCTAGATGCGGCGCGGCAGCTCCGGCGCTGTCGATGGATGCGCCTTGCTGCTGCTGGTTGGTGGTTTGGCCCTGGTCCGCAACGGTGGCGTCGCTGCGCTCCAGATCGAGATAGATGATGGTGGGATTTGTCGTGTCGTCCGGCCGCAGGGTTGCCTTCATGAGGGGGCGGTCGATGACTGTCGGCGGCTGGACGAAGCTGCCGAGGATGCTGCCCCCTGTGAGGATCGTGTAGGTCGTTTTCGGTAGGTAGTTTCCGTCGGCGAGTATCACTTCGACTTTGACGTCTGCGCCGATGGTTGCTGTTTGGCCGACGACGAGTCTATCGCTGTGCCCAAATCCGTCGATCCCATTCGTCGGATCGACCTCGACCCTGTAGGTGGTGCCCGCGCCGATGATGGCGTCGCCCGTCACGTTGAGCGTGCCGATGGAGTTGCCGGGAGCGAGCGTGCCGCCGGTGAGCGAAAGGCTGTTGATCCTGCCGACGCCGCCGATGGTAGCGGTGCCCGTTAGGATCACGTCGAGGCCTGAAGTCTGGGCGTCTATTTTGATGGTGCCGTCGTCGGCTTCCAGTGTGATCGGGTTAGTTGCGACGCCCTCGAAGGTCCATATGGAACTGCCCGTTTTGCGGAAAATGTCGAAGCCGACATATTGGTCGCCGATCTTGGAGATGTCGAAACGTCCGCTGCCCGTCCCGCCGAAGACCAGCGTGTCGTCGAGGGTGGGAACCCGTTCGCCGGTATCTGGGTCGAGAGGGTCGGGGGCGTCGACTCGACCGCCGATCGAATAGCCGGGCTCGAGAGTGAGACGGTTCTCGCTACTGGCGAAGAGGATGGCGGTCTGCGGGGCGTCGATTGTTCCAGAGATTGTAACGTCCGCGGCGCCGGGGCCGCGAAGCTCGATGCCGGTGTCGGTGCTTTTGAGCGTGCCGGTCAAGGCGATCGAGATGGAACCGGCGGTGTAGGCATAGATACCTTTGGCCGCGGTGATGTCGCCCACGATGATCGTCGTCTGATACTCGCTGAGCTGGGTGACCGCGATGCCGGTGCCGGAGGAGGCGGTGATGTTGCGGGCGGTGATGGTAACGTCGCCGGCGCCCATCTGCTGCGCGACGATGCCGCCAAACTCCCCCGATAGGCTGCCAGCAGCATCGATGGAAATCGCACCGACGCCCGAATGCGAGATATGTATCGCTTTGTCGCCAGCGGTGATCGGATGATCGACTGTCAGCGACACGTCGCCCAGGCCGGATGTGCTAATGACGACGCCGTTGGCGTCGGTGCTGATCGAGGCATCTGCAGCGCCATCGTAGCATACATCGCCGAAGGCGAACTCTGGATCACCCCTGTCCATAATGTCGATGCCGTCTCCCCCCGCGACATCGATAACGGCTCGGTTGGTGATGGTGAGCGCGATCGGAGGAAAAATGGTGTCAGGGTCTGAAATGCCGCTGGACACAAGAATTACCGATGAGCCAGCAAGGCCGGTCAGCGATACATGCGAGTCTTCTGCGACAGGATATTGTCCCGGCGAAGTCGGATCGATTTGCAATGAGGTGCCGATGGCGGTGCAGGCCGCGAAGACTGGCAATGAATAAAATATCGATAGAACTAAAATAAGCGGCCGATGCATCACCCAAAAAAGGCGATGTGTTTGTTTCATTTCCCTGTTTGCCGTTTGGACGCGGCGCGACGGCTAAATTCCGTCTTGTGAGCAAGCTAGGGGGATTACTTAGTTAGAGTCAAATCTATTCGAGTTCGACTCTATTTCTCGCAACTCGTCGATGACTTTACTATCGTTGTTGCGACCGCCTTGCCGGTGCGATGCGAGGATGCAGCGGACAGAGGGCGGGAGGCAGGCTAGCCCAGGATCTCGCTGATGATGCCGTAGCGGGTCTCGATTTCGAGGATGGCTCCGGGCGTCGGATTGGCGAGGGCTTCGACTTCGGAGAAGAAGCGCTCGAAGCCGCCGGGCGTCACCCACATCAGCAGCCGGCCAGTGGTGTCGCCGATATTCTCCCAGCGATGGCGCTTGTGGATCGGCGCGACGAGCGTCGCGCCGGGGCCGCCTTCGAAGACATCGTCGCCGCACCAGAAGCGGAAACGACCTTCGATGACATGGAAGCATTCGGTTTCGCGGGTGTGGGCGTGCCAATGGACACCGCCGCCTGCCGGGATGACGCCTTCGAAAATACCCATCGCACCGCCGGTCTGCGCGCCGGTGGCGTAGATTGGTCCATTGCTGTCCGCTGGGTCGCGCGTCGCAAAGATGCCGCGGTCGAACAACAGGGTCATTGGTGCATCTCGTCCTGCAGCTTGCGCAGAGCGAAGAGGCGGGTGGTGGGGTCGGGAGCGGCATTGGCGCGGGTGAGGAGATCGCCCTTCTTGACCGGGGCGATGACCTTGCCGCCTTCGAGGAGGCCGACGGGCACGGCGTGCTGGGCCTCTGCGTCGACCGCCGTGAGGGTGAAGCTGCGATAGCAGGTCTCGCCGATGGCATCGAAGGTTTCGCCGATGGTGAGGTCGCGCTTGGCGACGGCGCAGACTTCGGCGACCGGGCGTGCGAGGGGCACCATGTCGGGCCTGCCATAGAGCATGATGCGCGCGGCGGTGAGCGGCACTTCGAGGCTCGTCAGGTGGTAGGGGCGGAAGAAGGAATAATAGGGGCCGTGGCCGATATGGAGGTCGTCCATGCGCTCGATGATGCGCGGATGCTCGGCTTCGACGATGACGAAGACGCCGGGGGCGACGCCTTTGCCGACGGTGAAATCGACGACGCCCTTCTGGTTGAGGATGCCGCCATCGGCTTTGGGGATCAGCACCTTGACCATCTGATCGCGGTCGGCGGCGGGGCCATGCATGCCGGGGACGTCGGGGACGAGGCCGGTGGCGTTGGCGATGCAGGCCATCTCCACCATGGTCTTCGAGCCATCGACGAATTCGACCAGCATGCGCGGGTTCATGTTCCGGCGGGTGGCTTCCTCGCGATAATCGTCGGGGACGGCGTCGCGGTTGAAGGCGTTGTTCTTGCCCTTGCCAGCTGCGACCACCCGATAACCGAGGGCGCTGACGAATTCGATGAGCTCCATGCAGGAGCTGGGCTCATCGCCCGCGCCGACGGAATAGACGACGCCGAGGCGGTCGGCCTGTGCCTTGAGGTAGCGGCCGATGGTGACGTCGGCTTCGACATTCATCATCACCAGATGCTTGCCCTGCTCCATCGCGAGGAGGTCGAAGTCGGCCGCGACGCCGGGTTTGCCGGTAGCGTCGATCACGACATCGATCTCAGGTGTGCGGACGAGCGTATCGGCAGACGTGATGGCGAGCTTGCCCATGCCGATGGCCGACGAGACCTTGCTCAGCGTGTCGGCTTCGACGGCGTGGCTGGTGTCACCATAGGCGATCGCGGTCGCCTCAAGGGCGGTGTGCGGGCGGCGGGTGGCGATGGCGCTAATCTCGATGCCGCGCATCAGCATGCCCTGGGTCACGAGGTCAGTACCCATTTCGCCCGAACCGATGACGCCAATGCGGATCGGCTTACCGGCTTCGGCACGGGCGGCGAGGTCGCGGGCAAGGCCGGTGAGGTGGACGTTGGTCAGGGGGGCGTGAGGCATGGGGCTCGATTATCACCCCATAGCATCCTTGGGAATTGCGAAGTCCACGATGTCATTCCCGCGTAGGCGGGAATCCAGTAGGAGGGGAGTACGGTCAGGATCGGCTGGTTATGCCCCCTGGATTCCCGCCTTCGCGGGAATGACACCGTCGTTTCGGAGACCCAATGACAACCGAACTCGACATCTCGATCGACGGTGCGCTTGCCCGGATTGCCCTCAATCGGCCCGCGGCAATCAACGCATTGTCGCTGGCGATGATCGAAGGGATTGCGGCGGCGCTGAATGGGTGGGCGACGGATGCGGCGATTAGGGCGGTGCTGATCGAGGGGAACGGGACCAAGGGGTTTTGTTCGGGCGGCGATGTGCGGGCGGCGCGGGCGCTGGTGGTGGCGGGAACGCCGGAGCTGGCGGATGCGTATTTCGCGGCTGAGTACCGGATGAATTTGTTGATCGCCACCTATCGCAAGCCGCTGGTGGCGCTGAGCCATGGCATCGTCATGGGTGGCGGCATCGGCATTGCCGGGCATTGCGGCTTCCGCATCACCCAGCCCGGAACGCGATTCGCGATGCCGGAATCGGCGATCGGGTTTTTCGCCGATGTCGGGGTGAACGCGATCCTCGCCAATGCGCCGCTGAACCGGGCGCTGCTGTTTCTCATGTCGGGGGTGAGCGTTGGCGCGTCGGATGCGCTGGCGCTGGGTCTTGCCGATGCGGCGGTGGCGCTGGAACGCGTCGAGCAATTGCGGATCGATATTGCGGGCGCGGCGGGATCGAGCCATCCGGCGGATGCGATCGTTCGGCTGATGCAGGCGGAAACGATCGTTGCGGGTGACGCGCCATTTTGCGCGCTGGCCGATCGTCTGCCGGCGGGGGCGCCCGATAGTGCGGAGGCCTTTGTCGAGCGCGTCGCGAGCGTGCCGGAACTGGTTGAGCTTAGCGACCTCCTGAGGTCGCGCAGCCCCAGTTCGCTCGTCGCGACGTTTCATGCCCAGCTCGCGGCGCGGGCGGTCATGGATGTAGGCGTCACACTGGCTGCCGATTTGCGGCTGGCGTCGGTGATGGCGCGGCGGCCCGATTTTGCCGAGGGCGTGCGCGCGGTGCTCATCGACAAGGACCAACGGCCGCAATGGCAACCGGCGAGCTTGCGCGAGATCGACGCAGCGCCGATCGTCGCTGCGGTCAAAGGCCTGTAGCAGCGGGCGGGTTTCGCCTGCCGGGCCTCTTAAGGTTAGCACTTCTTAAACCGTTCCCATGGAGACTGGTCCCAGGGCGAATGCTCTGATTGTGGTCGCGTGGCCGCGCTGAATGGTTTTAGTCCATTCGCCGACCGCGCTTCTCGGGGGACGGGCTAGAGATGGCCGATACAGCCGAAAATCGTGTCGTGGCTTTGCCAGCGATCGTTGATCTCGACGCGCTCGATACGGTGCGCGACGGGCTGATCGAGGCTGTGGAGCTCGGCTCTGTCGCCGTTGACGCATCACGCGTCGAACGCGTGGCCACCAACGCGCTGTTCATGCTGATCAGCGCGGCGGAAACGGCCAAGCGCAATAGTTTTGGGTTTGCCATCACCGCGGCAAGTGCGCCGATGCAGGCAGCCATCGATAGGCTCGGCCTCTCGGGCAGCTTCACCGGTTTGATAAAAGGATAATCGCGTATGCGCGTTCTGACTGTCGACGATTCCCGCACCATTCTTGCGATGCTGCATCACACCCTTTCGAATGCGGGGTTTGAGGTGCTGCAGGCCGAGGACGGCCAGAAGGGCCTCGATGTCCTCGCCAAGGAAAGCGTCGATGTGGTGATAACCGACATCAACATGCCGGTGATGGACGGTATCGAGTTCATCAAAAACGTCCGCGCATCGGGCGAATTCAACAGCCTGCCGATCCTGATCCTCACCACCGAGACCAGCCAGGACAAGCGCGATCAGGGCCGTGCCGCTGGCGGTACGGGCTGGATCGTCAAACCGTTCGACCCGGAAAAGCTGATCTCGGTGATCAACCGCGTCGTGCACTAGCGGCCAAAACCCAGAAGGGTTTGAAACTTGAGCGACCTCGACGATTTCAAAGCGACGTACTTCGATGAGTGCTCCGAGCTCCTGCTCGATCTCGAGGAGCAGTTCGCGGCCATCCAGGCGGGCGACCGCAGTGCGGATCGGCTGAATGCGGTGTTCCGCGCCATCCATTCGATCAAGGGCGGCGGCGGGGCGTTCGGGTTCTCGGAGCTGGTAGCGTTCGCGCATGCCTATGAAACGCTGCTCGACCATGTGCGCGATGGGCGCATCGAGCTGGGCGAGACGGTGGCGAGCCTTTGCATCCGGGCCAATGACATCGTTGCGGATTTCGTCACTGCCGCCAAGGAAGGCGCCAAGCTCGGCGGGGCTTATGGCGCCGATGAGCGGATGCAGTTCGACGCGTTGACCAGCGGCGAGGTGCCTGCTGGCGGCGCGGCGGCGGGAGGTGGCGACGATGAATTCGACATCGATTTCCAGCCGGTAATGGTTGATCTTTCCAGCGGTTCGACCGGCGGTGGCGACGCCCCGTCCGATGATAGCTTTGCCCATGTGCCGCTCGCGGTCGAAAAGGGTCATTGGGAAATCCGGTTCGCGCCGCATACCGAACTCTATGCGCGGGCCAATGATCCGCTGCTGCTGTTCCGCGAACTGGCGAGCCTGGGCGATCTGACGGTTGACGCCAAGCTGTCCGAGATTCCGCCGCTGGCCGATTTTGAGCCGTTCGGGATCTATTGCAGCTGGGAGCTGACGCTGCTGTCGCCGACAGCGACGCTCGATGCGATTTCCGAAGTGTTCGAATTCGTCGAGGGCAATTGCGATCTGTCGATCGTGCAATTGGCGAAGTCCGCGGCTCCGGCCGCCGAGCCGTCGCTTGCCGATCTGGCGCAGATGGTGACGCCGCCGGCGACGGAAGAACTGAGCTTTGCGGCGCTGGCCGAGACAGTCAAGCAGACGCCGGTGGTTCGTGCCGCTGTGGTCGCTGCCGCGCCGGCCCCGGCGCCCGAGCCCAAGCTGAAGGCGATCGCCGATCCGTCGCCGAGCCTTGCAAGCGAAGATCCTGAGGAGCGCCGTGGCGGTCCCGACGATCGTCGCGGTGCGGGCGTCCAGTCAATTCGCGTCGATCTCGACAAGGTCGACCGGGTGGTCAACATGGTCGGCGAACTGGTGATCACGCAGTCGATGCTGACCCAGCAGATGGATGACACGTTGCGGGCCCGCTACCAGGAACTGGTGCGTGGTCTCGAAGTGTTGGCGCAGACGACGCGCGGGCTGCAGGACGCGGTGATGGCGATCCGCGCACAACCGGTCAAATCGGTGTTCAGCCGCATGCCGCGCCTGGCGCGGGAACTGGCGCAGAAGACCGGCAAGAAGATCAAGCTCGAAACGATCGGCGAAGCGACCGAGATCGACAAGACGGTGATCGAACAGCTGAGCGATCCGCTGACCCACATGATCCGTAACTCGGCCGACCATGGCATCGAGAGCCCGGAGAAGCGCCGTAGCCTCGGCAAGAACGAGGTCGGCACGATACGGCTTTCTGCGGAGCAGGCCGGTGGCAATATTCTCATCGCCGTCGAGGATGATGGTGGCGGGATCAATCGCGAGCGCGTGCTGCAGGTGGCGCGCGACAAGGGCATCGTGGCGCTGGACATCACGCCGACCGACGAGCAGATCGATCAGCTGATCTTCGCGCCCGGGTTCTCGACCGCGGCGGAAGTGTCGGACATTTCGGGCCGCGGTGTGGGGATGGACGTGGTCCTCTCCAACATCAAGAAGATCGGCGGCTCGGTGCATGTGAAGTCGCGCTCGGGGCAGGGGACGCGCATGACGCTGCGCCTGCCGCTGACGCTGGCCGTGCTCGATGTGATGCTGGTGCGTGTCGGGCCGTCGCCCTATGTGGTGCCGCTGAGCTCGATCGTTGAAACCATCCAGTGTTCGCGTGCCGATTTCGGCCGGGCCCCGTCGGGTGCCAAGGTGCTGCGGGTGCGCGGCGAGTATGTGCAGGTCGTCGATCTCGCGGACCGCTTCGGTCTCGCGACCGAGGTCGAACTCGCCAACCGCTTCGTCGTCCTGTGCGAGGCAGAGGGCGGCGCCAAGATCGCGCTGGTCGTCGATGACATCATCGGCCAGCAGCAGGTCGTGATCAAAAGCCTGGAAGAAAACTTCCAGTCGATCGACGGCATTGCGGGCGGCACCATTCTGGGCGACGGCAACGTCGCTCTCATCGTGGACGTACAGGGTCTCAAATCCACG
>JBDSHC010000018.1:0-24993 GCA_039918675.1 Devosia sp. | reverse complement strand
CCGATCCCGTCCGCTATTACTTCCTCCGCGAAATCTCGTGGGGGCAGGATGGCGATTGGGGCCGCGAGAAATTCGTCAACCGCAACAATGCCGACCTCGCCAACAATTTCGGCAATCTGGCGCAGCGCTCGCTGTCGATGATCGCCAAGAATTTCGGCGGCCAGATGCCGCCTCGCCAGGCCGGTTCCGGCGAGGACAACAAGATCGTCAGCGAGATGGTGACCGCTATCGAGCGGATGACAACGGCCATGGTCACCGAACAACTCCATGAAGCGGCTGGCGAACTCGTCGCGGCGCTGAGCACCGCTAACCTCTATTTCGCCGATCAGGCGCCCTGGGGGAAGAAGGACGATATGGCCCGCATGGGCGCCATCCTCGCGACGACGGCGGATGTGCTGCGCCGGGCGGCGATCGCCGCGTCGCCGTTTGTGCCTGCTGCGGCCGCCAAGATGCTCGATCTGCTCGCGGTACCCGCCGACCAGCGGCTGCTGGCGCATGCGCTTGATCCGCAATCGGGAATCGCGCCGCAGACGCAATTGCCGCCGCCAGAGCCGATCTTCAAGAAGTTCGAGCAGGTCAAATGACCCACGATGTCATCCCCGCGAAGGCGGGGATCCAGGGCATCGGTCACCAACTGGCTTATCTGGCCCTGAATTCCCGCCTTCGCGGGAATGACATTGTGGGTGGGGCATCTGATGCTCATCGATAGCCACTGCCACCTCGATTTCCCTGAGCTTGCGGCCGACCGCGCCGGCGTGCTGGCGCGGGCGAAAGCCAATGGCATCGACGGCATGGTCACAATCTCGACCCGCGTCCATCGCTTCGACGAGATCAGGGCGATCGCGGAGGAGAATGCCGAAGTCTGGTGCAGCATCGGCACGCATCCGCACAATGCGCATGAGGAGCCGGAGGTGACGACGGCCGATCTCGTGCGCCTCGCCCAGCATCCGCGTTGCGTCGCCATCGGCGAGGCCGGGCTCGACTACCACTATCCCGGCGACTACGCGGCCCAGACCACCGGCTTTCGCCGCCACATCGCCGCCGCCCGCGAGACTGGCCTGCCCCTCGTTATCCACGCCCGCGAAGCCGATGACGACATCGCCAACATCCTCGAAGAGGAAACCGGGCAGGGGGCCTTCCCTTTCGTCTTGCACTGCTTCTCCTCTGGCGCCGAACTGGCCCGCCGCGGCCTGGCGCTTGGCGGCCATGTCTCCTTCTCCGGCATCCTGACGTTCAAGAACGCCGCGGTGATCCAGGAGGTCGCGGGCTTCGCGCCGGCCGACCGTATTCTGGTCGAGACGGACGCTCCGTACCTCGCACCGATCCCGCATCGCGGGCAGTCGAATGAGCCCAGCTTCGTCCGCCACACAGCGTCGAAGCTGGCGGAGATCCGTGGCGTGTCGCTTGAGGCGATCGGCGAGACCACAACAGCCAATTTCTTCCGTCTGTTCTCGAAGGCCGCGTGATGGCCGCGGCGACTTCGATCATCGCCACCATCATGGGCTGCGGCTCATCCGGCGGCGTGCCGCGCGTCGGGGGCAATTGGGGCGTCTGCGATCCCGCCAACCCCAGGAACCGGCGCAGCCGCTGCTCGCTGCTGATCGAGGGGCGGACCGGCGACAGCGCACCGACCCGCATCATCATCGACACCGGCTGCGATCTGCGCGAGCAGTTGCTGGCGGCGAACGTCGATCGCGTGGATGCAGTGTTATATACCCACGAGCACGCCGACCATACGCATGGCATCGACGATCTGCGGGTGCTGGCGCTCAACAATCGGAAGCGTGTCGACGTCTACTTCAGCCATGACGCCGGGCTCAGGATCGTGCCGAGCTTTTCGTACTGCTTCACGGCGCCGCCTGGCAGCGGCTATCCGCCGATCCTCAACCAGAACCTCATCGCCGCCGGCCAGCCACTGACTGTCACGGGACCTGGCGGCGACATCGAGATTCTGCCGTTCAAACAGGATCATGGCGACATCTTTTCACTCGGATTCCGGATCGGCAATTTCGCCTATTCCTGCGATCTGAGCGGTATTCCTGACGAGTCCCACGCGGCGGTTTCAGGCCTCGATCTGTGGATCCTCGACGCGCTGCGTCCGGCACCACACCCAAGCCATCTGAGCCTCTCGGAGGCGCTCGAGCAGATCGAACGCCACAGGCCGCGCGAGGCTGTGCTCACCAATCTCCACATCGATCTCGACTATGTCGAAACGGATCGTATTACGCCCGAGCACGTTCGGCCGGCCTATGACGGCCTCCAGATCGATGTGCTTACTGGCACCATCATCAGCGCGAGGTAGCCATGCCGTTCGAGACCATCGCCACAGGCATCGCGCCGTCTTCGGCGCCGGTCAGCGACGCAAATCGGGCCGGCAAGCATGTGTGGCTCGTCGCCATCGCCGAGAACCCGCAGACGGGCGACATCGTCGTTGGCGGTATCGAAGCGCAGACGCGCCAGACGCTGCAGAACCTGGACCAGGCTGTTCGTGCTGCCGGCGGCACGCTGGCCGATGTCGTCAGCGTCCAGATATTCCTGATCGACAAAGCCGACGCCAAGGGCATGAACGCCGTCTACGCGGAGTTCTTCAAGGCGCCATACCCGGTGCGCGCTACCGTCGTGGTCAAGGAGTTGCTGGCCGCGGGCCTTCGCATCGAGATCACGGCGACGGCCGTCCTGGGCGACTGAGCGCAGTGCTGCAGAGGCTTGTCCGCAGAATTAGATCAAAAGCCGGCTTTCCCAGCCATTCCAGGCATCTATAAGTTCCATAATGTATGTTATGCGAATCGCAGATGCATGGAGAACGGTTGGGAATTACCTTGGCCTGCGATAGCGTCGCGGCCTCTCCTCTCGATTCCGGACTCATCATGCAAGACGCCGAACTGATCGACCGCCTGGTCGCCGCGCATCGCAATGGCACCAACAGCGTCGATGCAACGCCATACGCTTTGATCGACCGCGAGACAGCTTACCGCGTCCAGACCGGTGTGTTGTCGGCGCTCGCCGCGACGCCTGGGATGCTCAAGACGGCCGTCCACCCCGATGGCGTGGGTGCCGTGGCGCCGATCTATGCATCCAATGTCGGATACGCTCCTGACTTCCGTTTGGTCGGCGTGAGCATGGTGGGCCTCGAAGTCGAGGTCGGCATCGTACTCGGCAAAGACCTCTCGGCTGGCGCCGATGCTGCGCAAGCGGCGGCGGCGATCGATCATTATTTCCTCGGCGTCGAAATCTGCGGTTCCCGCTTCCCCGATCGCAAGGCGGCTGGGCCGATGGGCGGCATGGCCGACAACATGTCCGGGCTGGGCTACGCCATCGGGCCCACCAGGAAGCTGGGTGCGCAGATCGACGGGATCGAAGTCCGGCTCGAATTCGCCGGCAAGCAGATTCACGCCGCTCCGGCAAAACATGCCTTCGGCAACGTGCTGGCGTCGCTCGTCGCTTACGCCAATGCGCAGCACCCTGCCTATCCGCTCAAGGCCGGAACGATCGTCACAACCGGCTCCATGTGCGGACTGGTCGCTGCCAGCGGTCCTGGCCACGTCGTTGCCAGCTTCGGCGACGACCGGCTCGAATTCGACATCGTCTGAGGTCACTCATGCAGCCGTCCCGCGATATCTCGCGTCTCCTCGAAATCATGGCGGCGCTGCGTAATCCCGTCGGCGGCTGCCCCTGGGACCTCGACCAGGACTTCATGTCGATCCGCAACTACACGATCGAGGAAGCCTATGAAGTCGCCGACGCGATCGAGCGCAAGGATTTCGACGATCTGCGAGATGAACTGGGCGACCTCCTCCTGCAGCCGGTCTTCCACGCCCAGATGGCGTCAGAAGAAAACCGCTTCGACTTTGGGGATGTGGTTCAGGCGATCACCGAGAAGCTGATCCGCCGGCACCCGCATGTATTCGGCGAACAGGCCGCCAAGGACGCCGGCGGCGCCAAGGCGCGCTGGGACGACGTCAAGGAAGACGAGCGGGCCAAAAAGGCTGCCAAGCGCGATGGCGAACCCTCCGTGCTCGACGACGTCCCCATGGTGCTCCCGTCCCTCGCACGCGCCGAAAAGCTAACCAAGCGCGCCGCCAAAGTCGGCTTCGACTGGCCCGATGTCCCCGCAGTGATGGCCAAGGTCACCGAAGAGCTCGACGAGCTAAAGGCGGCCGAGACCGACAAGCAGCGGCATGAAGAGATGGGCGATCTGCTTTTCGCAATCGCCAACCTCGCCCGGCACATGAGTATCGACCCGGAGGCGGCGCTGCGCGACGCCAATGTCAAATTCACCCGCCGCTTCCACTATGTCGAAGACCGGGCGCGGCAGGACAAAATCGGGATGAATGACGCCGGGCTCGAGCGGCTCGATGGCTATTGGAACGAGATCAGGGCCGCGGATAAGATTAGCGATGGTAGTTGATCTTCAACACCGGGCCCTAATCTGTTTAGATGCAGGCTATGTCTGCATTTGATCCTCAACCAACATACCCAGTGGCTACCACCGAGCAAAACGCGCGTTTTGTTCAAGAGATGATGGCTGCGAAGGCGACAGCCGACGGTCAGATGACAATGACGATCATGGTATCTGTTGCCCTACTGTTCGTTGCGGTACTTCTTTTGGGATTGTACCGCGTACGGATCAAGCAGATGCCGCGAGTGGCCGGTGACCGAGCGTTAGATATGGCTGCGGAAGGGCTAAAACTCTGGAGGCGCGTTAGGCGTCAAACGAACTCCATTGCCGAAGAAGTCGAGCGGCGGGCGGACAGAGACGAGACATAGCGTCGTCAGGCTAAGCGGCCTCGATCCGGCCGGCGAAGCGATTGGTGAACATCGCCTTGTGACGCGTGTCGACGCGGACCTCGTAGGTCTGCCCCTCCTCGTCCGGCTCGTCCTTGGCGATGATCTCGGCGTGGCCATAGAGCCAGCCGACATCGGCGCCATTCACATGCGGCACGCGCACACGATAGGTCTTGCTGGAGGCCGCCAGCGTCGCCTCGATCGTGTCGAGCAGCGCGGGTACACCCTCGCCGGTATGGGCCGACACAGGCACGCTTGCCACCACCGACCCGGCGCGCGCCATCGTTTGCAGGCTTTCGCGATGGTCCTCGAGCAGATCGATCTTGTTCCAGACTTCGATGATCGGCGTCTTCTCGGCGGAGACGCCGAGTTCGCCCAGCACCTTGAGCACGTCGACGGCCTGCGCCGCGTGGTCCGGGCTCGCCACGTCGCGAACGTGGAGGATGACGTCGGCGCCTGTGACCTCTTCGAGGGTCGCGCGGAACGCGGCCACGAGCGTCGTCGGCAGTTCCGACACGAAACCCACCGTGTCCGAGATCATCACATTGCGGCCATGCGGCAGTTCGAGCTTTCGCATCGTCGTGTCGAGCGTCGCGAACAGGAGGTTCTCGGCGAACACCCCTGCCCCAGTCAGCTTGTTGAACAGACTGGATTTGCCGGCGTTCGTGTATCCGACCAGCGCGACGACGGGGATCTGCACTGCCTCGCGTCCGCCGCGCTGCTGGCTGCGCGTCCGCTTGACCTTCTCCAGCCTCTCCTCGAGCAGCTTGATCCTGTCCTCGAGCAGACGCCGATCGCTTTCGATTTGCGTTTCGCCGGGGCCGCCGAGGAAGCCGAAGCCGCCACGCTGCCGCTCAAGGTGGGTCCAGGACCGGACCAGCCGGCTTTTCTGGTAATTGAGATGCGCCAGTTCGACCTGCAGCACGCCTTCGCGCGTCGCCGCGCGTTCGCCGAAGATTTCGAGGATCAGCGCCGTGCGGTCCAGCACCTTGGCGCCGGTCTCGGTTTCGAGATTGCGCTGCTGCACTGGGCCGAGGGCCACGTCGACGAGCAGCAGCTCGACCTTGCCCTCTTCGACCTTCTTCTTGATGTCCTCGACATGCCCGCTGCCGATGAAGGTCGCCGGTTTGATGTCGCGAACTTTGACGATCTCGGAGAACACGATCTCGACGCGGATGGCGCTCGCCAGACCCTCGAACTCGGCCTGCCGCATCTCGATAGTGTGCGTCGTCGCAACGCCGCGAACGTCGGGGATGAGGAGCCCGACGCGGGTCGGCGCACTGCGCTGGTCGATAAAGCCTTGCGGACCGCCTTGGCGGTCTTCGTCGTCATGCATTTCGGTCATACGACCTATCTAATCTTCTACGTGCTCAGGATCAAACAATTGGATCGGCGCACCCGGCATGATGGTCGAGATGGCGTGCTTATAGACCAATTGCGATTGCGCATCGCGGCGCAGCAGCAAGCAGAAATTGTCGAACCATGTAATGACGCCCTGCAACTTGACGCCGTTGACGAGGAATATCGTCACCGGGACCTTTTGCTTGCGCACATGATTGAGAAACGCATCCTGTAGATTTTGTGCCTTTTCACCGGGCATTTTTGGCCTCTTGTCATTTTCGGCGGCAGTGACGCCGCCAAGACTTTCCAGCTGGAGAAGCTACTTTCTTCTCCGCCTGTGATTGCCTGGTCCGCCGTCCCACAACTTCAATATGGCATAACGCTTGCGCACTGCCTACCCGCGAGGACGATCACAGTCCTAGCGACTTGATCTTTCGGTGCAGAGCGCTGCGCTCCATGCCGACAAACTCCGCGGTCTTCGAAATGTTGCCGCCGAAGCGTTCGATCTGCGCCAGCAGATATTGGCGCTCGAAGACCTCGCGCGCCTCGCGCAGCGGCAGGCTCATCAGGTGGGCCGACTCGTCCGTGTCTCCCACTGTGGGCAGCACCTCGCCGATGTCCGAGGGCAACAGCTGTGCAGTGATCACGCCGCTCTCGGGCGGTGCGTCCTTGATCAGGATCAGCAGGCGCTCGATCGAGTTGCGGAGCTGCCGCGCATTGCCCGGCCAATCCTGCGCCTGCAGCACGGCGATGGCATCGGGCCCGATGGTGAGGCTCTTGAGATTGTGCATACGCGCGATCTGGTCGAGGAACAGATCGACCAGCGGCGGCACGTCCTCGCGACGCTCCTTCAGCGGCGTCAGCTGCAGCGGCACGATCGAGAGCCGGTGGAAGAGATCAGAGCGGAAGGTCTGGTCGTCGATGAGTTGCGCCACGTTCTGCGAGCTTGCCGCGATGATGCGGACGTCGATCGGCACCGCGACCGTGCCACCGACGCGGTTGAACTTGTTCTCGACCAGCGTGCGCAGCAGCGCCGCCTGCGCCGGTGCCGGCAGGGCTGCGACTTCGCTCAGATAGAGCGTGCCGCCATGGGCCTTCTCCAGCGCGCCAACCTCGGTCCGGACCGTGCCCGTCTTCTCCCGCGCCTCGCGCCCGAACAGCACCACCAGAACTTCTTCCGGCGAATAGAGTGAGCAGTTGATTTCGACGAAGGGGGCTTCGGCGCGCGGACTGCGCTGATGGATCAGGCGCGCCGCGAGGCCCTTGCCGCTACCCGATGGCCCCGAGATGAAAATGCGCGAATTGGTAGGCGCGGATTTCTCGATGACCCCGCGCGCGGCCTGCAGTCCTGCCGAAACGCCGACCAGATCCAGCGACTGAGAACTGGCGCGGCCGCGCAGTTCCTCGACTTCGGATTTGAGCCGGGTCGCTTCCATGGCGCGCTGTGTGATCAGCAGCAGCCGGTCGATCTTGAACGGCTTTTCGATGTAGTCATAGGCGCCGCGCCGAATGGCCGAGACGGCCGTTTCGACATTGCCGTGCCCGGAGATCATCACCACCGGCATCTCGGGATGCTGCGCCTGGAACACGTCGAGCAATTGCAGCCCGTCGAGCCGCGAGCCCTGCATCCAGATGTCGAGATAGACGAGGCTCGGCCGCCGCTTGGCGATCTCGTTGAGGGCGGAATCGGCGTCATGCGCCTGCCGCGTTTCGTAGCCTTCGTCTTCGAGAATGCCCGCGATCAAATCGCGGATATCGTCTTCGTCGTCGATGATCAGGATGTCACGCGCCATACTAAATCTTCTCGACCGCCAGAACTGGCGGCTCCCCCTCTGCCTCGGCTACGGGCGCGATAGTGCCCTTCCCGGTTTCGGCAGTCTCGTTGGACGGGTCCACCGCATCGTCCGGAGAGGACAGCGGCAGGGTGAAAGTGAAGCAGGCGCCGACGTGCCCCGCCTCGTCCGGCTCAGTGTCGATCAGATCGACACTGCCGCCATGTTGTTCAATGATGCGCGCAACAATTGCGAGGCCCAGACCCGTACCCTTTTCGCGGGTGGTAATATAGGGCTCGAGCAGCCGCTGCCGATTTTCCTTGGGCCAGCCCTTGCCATTGTCCGACACGGAGACGCGGGCCTTCTCGCCCTCCTCGTGCACGGCAACGGTGATCACCGGCTCCTTGACGGTCTCGACGCCTGACCCCTCGATCGCCTCAACAGCGTTCTTGATGAGATTGGTCAGCACCTGCGAGATAAGCCGCTGATCAAAGAATGCGGCTAGCGGCACTTCCGGCAGATCCATCTTGATCTGGAGATCGGGGAGGCGGACGCTTTCGAGGAACACCGAGCTGCGCACGGTCTCGCTGAGGTCGGCCTTGATCGGCTTGGCTTCAGGCATGCGCGCGAAGGACGAGAATTCGTCCACCATGCGGCCGATGTCGCCGACCTGCCGCAGGATGGTGTTGATCGATTTGTCGAAGACTTCGAAATCGTCGGTCAGCTTGCTCGCATAGCGCCGCCGCAGCCGCTCGGCCGAAAGCTGGATCGGGGTCAGCGGGTTCTTGATTTCATGCGCGATGCGTCGAGCCACATCAGCCCAGGCGCCGGTGCGCTGCGCCGATAGCAGATCGGTGATGTCGTCGAGCGTGATAACATAGCCTTTACTCTCGGCCATCGTGCCTTCGCGCGTCAGCTGCACCTGGTAGGTCCGGAAGTCGGGGCCCGAGCCGATCTCGATCTGGTCGCGGATCTGCCCACGCCGCGACGACTTCGCGCGCTCGACGATGGTCGCCAGTGCCGGCACGACTTCGCCGAGCTGCTGCCCAACGACTGAAATTTCGTCGCGGCCCAACATCTCCGAGGCGCGGGCGTTGAACAGTGTGATGGCGCCGAACGCGTCGAGGCCGACGATGCCAGCCGACACACCCTCCACCACGGCCTCGGTGAACTGCCGCCGCTTCTCGTTGGTCTCGTTGGCCTGCACCAGCGCGACGTGCTGCGAGTGGAGCTGTCGCGTCATGCGGTTGAAACGGTTGCTGAGGTCGCGCAGATCGCCCCTGCCCGGCTGCACCGGCACCTGCACGTCGAGGTCGCCCTCCGACACGCGGCTCGATGCGATCATCAGATGACGGATCGGGTCGACGAAGCGATTGGCAAGTGCAATGCCCACCCACAGGGCCGCCAGCAGCAGCACCAGCGCAATGCCCAGATACATGATGGTGAAGGTGATCTGGAACACGAGTCTATTGGACTCGTATTGCCTGTACTCGGTGACATTGTCGTCCGTCAGCCGCATAAACTCGAGCACTTCGGGGTTCACCGGCCGCGCCACGAACAGATAGGTGTTGGTGTAGCCGCGCAATTTGACGATGGCGCCGACGAGCTGTGTATCGCCCGGCGAAATCAGTGTCGGCACGCCTTCGGTGACGTGCGGGATAAGACCATCAGGCAGCTCAGGTGAAACGTTTTGCGCGTTGATCTGCGCCTTCATCAGCGTGTCGCCATCGGCCGACACCAGCGTCGCGAAGGGCAGCGAGCGCGTCACCGCGAGCGCGGTCAGGATGCGCTGATATTGCACCCGGTCGGTCTCGAACGTCGCCCTCGCCTGCTCCAGCTCGCCGGCCGTCCAGATGATGTCGTCGCGCAGCACCTGCGCGTGTTCGAGCATGTAGGAGCGGGCAACGAGGCGCGAGCTCTCGACCATCGTCTTCGTCCGCTCGGAGAACCATTGGTCGAGACCCTGATTGAGCGAGATCGTCGCCACCACCGCCACGACGATGGCGGGGACGGCAGCAGCGCCAGCGAACATCGCCACCATGCGCAGTTGCAGACCGGCGCCGGCTTGGCCGAGGAACCGCGACTGCAACAGCAGCATCGCCTCCGTGACCACCAGCGCAATGACCAGCAGCACCAACAGTCCATTGGCAATCCAGATGAGCGTCCAGACTTCCGGCGTCGGCTCGATCGTCGTCGCCCCGGTCATGATCAGGAATGAGCCCGAAGCAATCAGCACCGAGAGCAACACGACGACGAGGCCAACGGCACGGAGCGCCTTGCGGCCGCGCTCGCTGAACAGCGAGCTTGGCGTGGCCGGTGGCGCCTCCTCGGACGTGTCGGGAAAGCTGGCGTTCGCCAGTGCTGTGTCGCTCATGTCACAGTCTCTGTCCCGGAAGCCGCGTCAAAGGCGTAAAGTGGCCCAATCGCCGCGAGCCTTCAAGACAATTGTTGCCGAAATGTGACACTCCGTCGTGATGACCCGGTGGAACCCGCGGGATACCGGACTATTGTAAGCGCGTGTCCCGAGCTTTCGTTTCACAACCCGGCGCCTCGACCCTGGTCCGTTCGTCCGAGGAATCGGCGCGGAATACGGCCGACGTCTACCGCACGATCGAGCCGCAATTCGACTTCGAAGTCCGGCAGGGCCGCGGCGGATGGATGATTGCGCGGCTCAGGAAAGACGGCAGCTTCGACTCCTGGGTCGAGGAGTAGCGCTCCGGCGGTTGGCCGATCGAACCCTCTTGGGATCGATCGGACAGAGCGAAGTGGAGATACTAGCCACTCCGCCGCGAGTGCTTCACGATCTCTATCGAATGCGCCCGTATTTTCTTCCGCAGCGTATTGCGGTTGAGCCCGAGCAGTTCCGACGCCTTGATCTGGTTGCCGCCGCAGGCATTGAGCACCATGGCGATCAGCGGCGCCTCGACCTTGTCCAGCACGCGCTGATAGAGGCCGGCTGGCGGCAGCTTGGGTTCGTGCTCGCGCAGCAATTGCGCCACATGCGTTTCGACTGCCGAGGACACGTCCACAGGCCCAGATGTTGTTGGCAGGGACTGCCGATCCGAGATGTTGAGTTCGGACTGCACGATCTCGCGCGAAATGTTCTCGTCGGCGTAAAGCGCCCCGAGCCGGCGCACCAGATTTTCCAGCTCGCGCACATTGCCGGGCCACGAATAGCCCTGCATCAGCTTGATCGCGTCCGGGGCGATAGTCTTGACCGGCTCGCCTTCGCGCTGTGCGGCGCGCAGGAAGTGGCTCACCAGATCGGCGATGTCGTCGATGCGCTCGCGCAGCGGCGGCAGGCGGATTGGAACGACGTTCAAGCGATAATAGAGATCTTCGCGGAACAGCCCCTGCCGGATCATCTGGCTCAGATCGCGATGCGTCGCGGCGACGATGCGGACGTTCGACTTGATCGCCGTCCGGCCGCCGACCATCGTGTATTCGCCTTCCTGCAGCACGCGCAGCAGGCGGGTCTGAGCATCCATCGGCATATCGCCGATCTCGTCGAGGAATAGCGTGCCGCCTTCGGCCTGTTCGAAGCGGCCGGAAGAGCGCGCCGTCGCGCCAGTGAAGGCGCCCTTCTCGTGGCCGAACAGTTCGGCCTCTATCAGGTCGCGCGGAATGGCCGCCATGTTGATGGCAACGAACGGCCCGTTCCGCCGCTTGCCGAAATCATGCAATGCCCGCGCCACGAGCTCCTTGCCCGTACCGCTCTCGCCGGTGATCATCACCGTGAGGTCGGTCTGCATCAGTCGCGCCAGCGCCCGGTAGATGTCCTGCATTGCCGGCGAGCGGCCGACCAGCGGCATGGTCTCGCCGGGCTCTTCTGCTTTGCGGTCAGACCTTGTCGGCTTCTTGGCGTCGGCGAGCGCCCGCGCCACGACCGACAGCACCTCAACAATGTCGAAAGGCTTGGGCAGATATTCATAGGCGCCCATCTCATTGGCGCGGATCGCCGTCATGAAGGTGTTCTGGGCGCTCATCACCACGACGGGGAGATCAGGCCGCAGCTTCTTGATCTTGGGCATGATGTCGAAGGCGTTGCCATCCGGCATCGCGACGTCGGTGATCAGCAGATCGCCCTCGCCCCGGCTGACCCAGTTCCACATGGTCGAGAGATTGCCGGTGGGACGCACCTCATAGCCGGCTCGCGTCAGTGCCTGATTAAGCACCATCCGGATGGCGGCGTCGTCGTCGGCGAGCAGGATCGTGTGGCTCATTGATCGGCGACCTCGGAGTTCTCTGCAGGCATCTTTATACCCTTGGCGACGGGCAGCAGGACGCGGAAGCGCGTCCGGCCCGGCCGGCTGTCGCTGTCGATCACGCCCCCATGATCGCCAACAATCTTGGCTACCAATGCAAGTCCCAGGCCACTTCCGTTGGCCTTGGTCGTCACGAACGGGTCGAAGAGGATCGGCAATAGATCCGGCGGGATGCCTGGGCCGTTGTCCTCGATGACGATTTCGAGTGGTAGCGAGATGCGCTGGCTCACGCCCTGCACCGCAATGCGGATGCCCGGCCGGAAAGCGGTGGACATGTGAATCTCGCCCTTGGGCGTGCGCTCGAGGGCTTCCGAGGCGTTCTTGACGAGGTTCAGGAATACCTGGATCAGCTGGTCGCGATTGCCGAAAACCGGCGGCAGCGACGGGTCGTAATCCTCGGTGAAAGTGATGTTCCGCGCCACGCCGTTCTTCGCCAGCAGCTTCACGCGGTCGAGGATGACATGAATATTGATCGGCCCGCGCTCGATCGGTCGGTCGTCGCCGAAGACTTCGACGCGGTCGATGAGATCGACGATCCGGTCCACTTCCTCGCGCACCAGGCGGGCCAGCGGCAGCTCCTCGGCCGTGACGCTCTGTTCGAGCAATTGCGCCGCGCCGCGGATACCCGACAGCGGGTTCTTGATCTCATGCGCCAGCATCGAGGCGAGGCCGGTGACAGAACGCGCCGCTCCGCGGCTCACCAGCTGCCGGTCGATCTTGTCGGCCATGGTGCGCTCCTGAAAGAGCAGCGCCACGCGGGCATCGACGTCGGAGATAGGGGTGGCAAACACATCGACGATGCGGTCGTCCGCAGCATCGCCAAAGCGCGCCGAACCCACGCGAACACGATATTCCGTCATCGGCGCGCGGCGCTCTGCGACCGACTGCGCCAGCCCCAGAATGGGCGAGCCGAAGGCGATAAGATCGTCGAGCCGCTGTCGGCTCAGAACGCTCAAGGAGGCGCCAAAGAAGGTCTCGGCAGCGTAATTGACGAAGATCACCATACGCTCTTCGTCGACCACGATGACCGGCTGCGGGAGCGCCTGCAGTACGGCTGTGGTGAGGCCCTGCATCGACATCTCGTTCATGCCGCGACCCTCAGCTCACTGCTAAAAATAATCTCAATCAACTCAATGACTTCCGCCGGAGACTGCGACTCGACCATGCACCGCCGCACGGCCTTGTCGACCGGCAGATTTGCCGCTTCGAGATACCAGTCGAGATGCTTGCGCGCTGCGCGCAGGCCCACTTCGACGCCGTATTCGGAGAGCACGCCCTCATAGTGCTCGATCACGATCGCGATCAGCTCTGTCCCTGCTGGCGTCTGGGGCACGTCCAAGCCAGCGAGCCCCGCCGCGATCTGCCCGACGACCCATGGCTGGCCCTGCGCGCCCCGCCCGATCATCACGGCCGCCGCACCGGAGAGATCCAGCGCCTCGCGGGCCTTGTCGAGGCTGGTAATGTCGCCATTGACGACCACGGGCACATCGACTGCCTCGACTACCGCGCGCACCGGCGCCCAGCGGGCTTCGCCCTTATAGAATTGCTGGCGCGTCCGGCCGTGCACGGTGATCATCTGCGCCCCGGCATCCACGGCCCGGCGAGCAATGTCCGGCGCGTTGAGGCTGTCATCGTCCCAGCCGAGCCGCATCTTCACTGTCACCGGCAGCGACGTGGCTCTCACCACGGCCTCGACCAGCGATTGCGCCAGATCCGGCACGCGCATCAGCGCCGATCCGGCGTAGCCATTGGTCACCCGCTTCGCCGGACAGCCGAAATTGATGTCAATGATATCGGCGCCGGCGTCCTCGGCGATGCGTGCCGCGTCAGCCATCCACGCGGCCTCGCAGCCTGCCAACTGCACCATATGCGGCAGGCCAGGCGACGCGGCCATTTTACGGACCATGTCGCGATGGCCGGTCGTCAGCGCCGCACTGGCGATCATTTCGGACACGACAAGGCCTGCACCATATCGCGCCGCGAGCTGCCGCATCGGTTTGTCAGTGATCCCGGCCATCGGGGCGAGGAAGGCCCGATTGCAGATCGCCTGATTGCCAATGCTCAAATCGCAGGCAATATCACGCACAAATGCCCCACTTTTACGCAGTTGAAAGAATTGCGCGAACAATAGTCAAATTCAGGCCCGGCGCAACGGGTCAAAGCGACGCTTGCCGCGCCCGGACCGCCCCGCTAGACCAGCGCATCGCCGGTCTGGAAGTAACCATTGGCTGCCCAAAAATCCATCGCTGTTATCGTCGTCGCTGCCGGAACCGGCGAGCGCATGGGCGGGGGCCCCAAGCAATACCGCCTGCTGGCGGGCAAGCCTGTCCTTGCACGGACCGTCGAAGCCTTCGCCCGTCGCTCCGACGTGAACTGGATCGTCCCTGTCATCCACCCCGACCATGCCGACCAGTTCAGAAGCCTCGGGCTGTCGAGCGAGCGGCTCCTCGCCCCGGTGTTCGGCTCAGCGAGCCGGCAAGGCTCGGTTCTGGCCGGTCTTGAAGCCGTGGCGTCGAAGTCACCCGATATCGTCCTCATCCAGGACGCCGCCCGGCCGCTGGTCGATGATAATGTCATCTCGGCCGTCATCGCCGCGCTCGGGCAGGCCGCCCTGCCCGTGATCCCGGTGACCGATACCATCAAGCGTTCCGACGACGGCAAGACCGCCTCCGGCACCGAAGACCGCCGAAAGCTGTTCGCCGCGCAGACGCCGCAGGGCTTTGCCTACGAGGCGATCCTCGACGCCCACCGCCGCGCCGCCAACGAGCCCGGCGAGTTCACCGACGATGCCGCAATCGCCGAATGGGCCGGCATTCCGGTGACCCTGACGCCCGGTTCGCCGCGCAACATCAAGCTCACCCATCCCGAAGATTTCGAGCGCGCCGAGCGCCTGCTGGGAGGCAAACCGATGGAGACACGCACCGGCACCGGCTTCGACGTCCATCCGTTCGAACCCGGTGATGCGGTCTGGCTCGGCGGCGTCCGCATCCCGCATACCGCCAAGCTGAAGGGCCATTCCGACGCCGACGCCCCGCTCCATGCTCTTACCGATGCGATCTATGGGGCGCTGGGCGAAGGCGATATCGGCACGTTCTTTCCACCATCCGATCCGCAATGGCGCGGCGCGGCGTCCTCAATCTTCCTCACGCATGCCGCGGGCCTCGTCGCCAAACGCGGCGGGCGGATCGTCAATCTTGACATCACCATCGTCAGCGAGGCGCCAAAAATCTCGCCTCACGTCGCCGCGATGAAGGCGGCAATAGCGGAGGTTTGCGGCATCGTCCCCTCGCGCGTCGCCGTTAAGGCAACCACCAATGAGAAGCTCGGCTTCATCGGCCGCGGCGAGGGCCTCACGGCGCTCGCCACCGCCACCATCGAACTGCCGCGCGAGGACTGACATGCAGATACCCCCCGACATCGCCAAGCTCGCGGCCGAAGTGGTCGCGCTGCTCAAGGCCGGTAATCTCACGATCGCAACCGCCGAAAGCTGCACTGGCGGGCTGATCGCGGGCGCACTGACATCGATCTCCGGCTCATCCGACGTCGTCTATGGCGGCTTCGTCACCTATGCCAACGAAGCCAAGATCGCGATGGTCGGCGTACCCTTCGGCGTGCTCCGCGAGTTCGGCGCCGTCTCCAAGGAAACCGCTGCCGCCATGGCCGATGGCGCAATGGCCGCCGCCGGCACGCATGTCGCGGTCGCGGTCACCGGCATCGCCGGCCCCAATGGCGGCAGTGAAGACAGGCCGGTCGGCCTGGTGCATTTCGCCGTGGCGACCGAAGCCGAAACCCGCCAGCTCAAGAAAGCCTTCGATCCCAGCTGGTCACGCGACCAGATCCGCCACGCGACGGTGGTCGAGGCGCTGAAGCTGGTGAAGAAGTCGGTCGGCTAGCCGCCCACCAGAACGAACACATTCCCGTCAGGCGCACGCATCACGGCCACATGGCCGGTCTCGATGGCGAACGGCGCCGCAAGCCATTCGACGCCCGGCCTTTGACGCAGTTCCTCATAGGTCGCTCTGACGTCGACAACCTTCAGCTCGACCTCGATCTGCCGCCGGTCGGGATGCGTGCTGAGCACCAGTTGCGAGCTTGTCTTGTCCGGGAAGTCGAGGCCGACCAGTGTCCAGGGCCGGCCAGCGTCTTCGCGCTGAAGCCGCCAAGCCTCACTGAGGCCGGTGGATGTCAGGAAGGCGATCGAGGCCGCAAGGTCATCGGTGTGAAGGCAAACGCAGTCGAGCCGCTCGAAAATTGCCACTAGCCGAACCGCCGGTCTGCCTCATCCACAAATGCGTCCATGATCTCTTCCTGCTTCGCCGCGAACGCAGGTTCTGCGACGGCGGCGATCAGCGGGTTCGAGATCTTGAAGTCGATGTCGAAGCGGATGCGCGTGCCCTGCCCTTCGGGCTCGAACGTCCACTTGCTGTCGAGATAGCTGAACGGCCCGTCCACCGCCTTGGCGGTGATCGTGCGCGCCTTCGCGTCCGCCTCGACGCGGCTGGTATAGGCCTGGGTGACCGGCCCGAACTTGATCGTCATCCGCGCGAATTTGACGTCGCCCGCAGCGCCGGTATCGGACTTGACGGTCATGTCGGAGACGTAGCGCAGGAACTTCGGATAATCCTCGAGGTCGTTGACCAGTTGGAACATCCGCTCCGGCAAATGCTGCACGTGCCGCTCGAAAAACAGGTCAGGCATGCTTGGCCATCCGGGCAGCGCGGAGCGCCGCAAAATCCTCGCCAGCATGATGCGACGAGCGGGTCAGTGGGCTCGCCGACACCAGCAGGAAACCCTTGGTGTTGGCGACCGTCGCAAACGATTTGAACTCATCGGGCGTCACATAGCGCAGCACCGGATGATGCTTCTTCGACGGCGCCAGATACTGGCCGATGGTCAGGAAATCGACGTCCGCCGAACGAAGATCGTCCATCAGTTGCAGCACCTCGTTCCGCTCCTCGCCCAGCCCCACCATGATGCCCGATTTCGTGAACATCGTGGGGTCGAGTTCCTTGACGCGCTGCAGCAGCCGGATCGAGTGGAAATAGCGCGCGCCGGGCCGCACCTTCAGATACTTGCTCGGCACGGTTTCGAGATTGTGGTTGAACACGTCAGGCTTCGCCGCGACGACGATCTCAAGCGCTCCGTCCTTGCGAAGGAAATCCGGCGTCAGGATCTCGATCGTCGTCTTCGGCGTGCGCGCGCGGATCGCCCGGATCACTTTGGCGAAATGCTCCGCGCCGCCATCGGGCAGATCGTCCCGATCGACCGACGTAATCACGACATGCGCAAGCCCGAGCTTCTCAACCGCATTGGCGACATTCTCAGGCTCGTTGGCGTCGAGCGCGGTGGGAATGCCCGTCGCGACATTGCAGAAGGCGCAGGCGCGGGTGCAGACCTCGCCCATGATCATCATGGTCGCGTGCTTCTTGCTCCAGCACTCGCCGATATTGGGGCAGCCCGCTTCCTCGCAGACCGTCACGAGATTGTTCTCGCGCACGATCTGCTGCGTCTCCTTGTAGACCAGCGATCCGGGCGCCTTCACCCGGATCCAGTCCGGCTTGCGCAGCATTTCCGCGTCGGGCCGATTGGCCTTCTCGGGATGCCGGACACGGCCTTCGAGCAGCGTAACCAAGAACTCTCCTTAGCCGGCGATCAGCCGGGCAACGATCACGACGATCACAGCGCCCACCGTCGAGGTAACGATCTGGCTGAGCCAGACATTACGGATCGGCAGGTTGATTTTAAGTGCAGTGAACAGATAACCGCCAACGAACGCGCCGAGGACGCCGCTCACTAGGTAAGTCAGCAAACCGCCACCGCCGACGATCCAGCTCGCCAGCCAGCCGGCCACCGCGCCGATGATCAGGAACACCACCACATGGCGGATCGTTTCGTCACGCATCACGCCGCCTCCGTTCTGCCGTTCAGGAATTGCCATGTCGGCCTCTCACTTGCCCGGCCCACATATCGAAACGATACGCCGCCGGATCAAGCCTTCACCTTCTTCTTGCGGGTGAACAGCGCCACGATGCCGGCAACGATGAGACCGAAAATCAATCCCGGAATACCGCTCGACAATAGCGCCGTCCAGAATCCGGTTATGCCGGTGACCTTTGCGCCGTTGAGGCTGATACTGGCCAAATCCGGATTGATCAGATTGAGAATGCCGATAACCAGCCCCAGTGCGAGGCTGAGACCCAGGATAACCACGAAAGTCCAACGAGCCGGTGTCATGCGATCCCCCTTATCTTGCGATGATTCGCGCCACGACGATAACGATGACCGCCCCGATCACGGCCGTGGCGAGGTCGCTGACCCAGGCGTTGCCGATTGGCAGGGTAACATTGGCAAATTTCAGCACATAGCCGCCAACCAGGGCGCCGATGACGCCGACGACGAGGTTGCGCAGCAATCCGCCGCCGCCGAGCACAAGGCTCGCGATCCAGCCGGCGACGAGGCCGGTGAGCAGGAAGATCAATAGCGACTGCACTTCAGGTGACATGCACTGCCTCCGTCAGATGTTGAGCGCCCGGCCATAGGCGTCGAGCACGCTCTCTTTCATCATTTCAGACAGCGTCGGGTGCGGGAAGATGGTGTGCATCAGTTCTTCCTCGGTTGTTTCGAGGTTCATCGCCACCACAAAGCCTTCGATCAGCTCGGTCACTTCGGCGCCGACCATATGCGCGCCCAGCAATTCGCCGGTCTTGGCGTCGAAAATCGTTTTGACCAAGCCCTCTGGCTCGCCCAGCGCGATCGCCTTGCCATTGCCGATGAACGGGAAGCGCCCGACTTTGATCTCGCGGCCGCCTTCCCTGGCCTTGGCTTCCGTCAGACCGACACTCGCCACCTGCGGCTCGCAATAGGTGCAGCCCGGAATTTTGCGCTTGTCGAGGCCGTGGACCTTGAGGCCCGCCATCGTCTCAACGACGATCACGGCCTCATGCTCGGCCTTGTGCGCCAGCATCGGCGGCCCGGCGACATCGCCGATGGCCCAGACGCCAGGCACGTTGGTCCGGCCGTGGTCGTCGACGGTGACCGCACCGCGGTCGATTTTCACGCCGACTTTCTCGAGCCCGAGGTTCTCGCTGTTGCACTGGACGCCCACGGCCGAGATCAGCCGGTCGCCCGCGATTTGAACCTTACTGCCGTCCTTCATCTCGACATGCGCCACGATGCCGTCCTTGGTCTTGTCCACCTTGGCGACTTTCGCTTCCGTCATGAATTTGATGCCGCGCTTTTCGAAGCGCTTCTTCACATGCGCGGCAATCTCGGCATCCTCGACCGGCAGGATCTGCGGCAATAGCTCGATAATCGTCACTTCGCTGCCCATCGAGCGGTAGAACGAGGCGAACTCCATTCCAATCGCGCCCGAGCCCATCACCACCAGCGATTTCGGCATCGCTGCCGGCACCATCGCCTCGAAATAGGTCCAGATGCGATCGCTATCGGCCTCGATGCCCGGCAGGATGCGCGGCCGCGCACCCGTCGCGACGATGATGTTCCTGGCGGTGTAGGTCCCCGCACCCAGCGCATTCTTGGGTGGCGGCACCTGCGGCTGCATGATCTTCTTCTTGGTCGGCTCGACCTTCACGGTGTTGGCGCTCTGCAGCACCGCCTCACCCCAGATCGTATCGACCTTGTTCTTCTTCATCAGGAACTGCACGCCATTGTTCATCTGCGCCGCGATGCCGCGCGAGCGCTTCACAATGCCGTCGAGGTCATAGCCGAACTTCTCTGCCGTCAGCCCATAGTCCTTGGCGTGCGACATGTGGCCGTAGATCTCGGCGGTTCGCAGCAGCGCCTTGGTCGGGATGCAGCCCCAGTTGGAGCAGATGCCCGCCATATGCTCGCGCTCAACGATCGCGACCTTCATCCCGAGCTGGGCGCCGCGAATGGCCGCGACATAGCCGCCCGGGCCCGCGCCAATAACAATAAGATCGTAAGAGTCGGCCATCGGGGCCTCCTAAATTCCTAGAAGGGATTTGACGAGCGGCGCGAGGCCCTCGCCGATCGCCCGCGTATTGGCGGCATTGAGATGGACGCCGTCGGCCGGATCAGGTGAGGCAACGGTCGATGCGTCGAAGAAGGCCACGCCCTCTTCATTGGCGCGCAGCTTGTACCACCTCGCGAAGAGGTGCGATTCAGCGATCGCCGCCTGACCGAAATGCAGCAGCATTTCGGGATGGTCGGTGTCGGAAACATGCGGCGGCGACATCACGATGATCTTGGGCACGGCCTGGCCTTCGTAGGCGGCATGCGCCTTGACGATCCGCACCAGCTTCCGCATCCCGTTGGCCGCCTCTTGTGCGGTCCGCGCGAGGAACGGCTTCAGATCGTTGGTGCCGAGCATGATGATGACCATGTCCAGCGGACCATGCGAGCTCAGCAGCGTCGGCAGAAGTCGAGCGCCGTTCCGGTCCGCATCCGCGAGCCAATCGTCATAAGCTGTCGTCCGGCCACCGAGCCCCTCGGGCACGACGCGCACCTTGCCATCAAGCGCCGCTTCCAGCGCTCCGGGCCAGCGATCCTCGTAAGCATGCCGCTCGCCGCCCGGCATCGGGTTCGCGCCATAGGTAATGCTGTCGCCGAAGCAGAGGATGGTTTTCATCGCTTAGGCCAACATCATCACGGGCGTCTCGATCAGCGCCTTGAACGCCGCCAGCAGCTCAGCGCCGAGCGTCCCGTCTACTGCGCGGTGATCGCAGCTCAGCGTCACCGTCATGAACTGGCCGGTCTTGACCTGCCCCTTGTCGGCATAGACGCGCTCTTCGCCGGCGCCGACTGCGAGGATGGTGCCATGCGGCGGGTTGATCACGGCGCTGAAGTGCTTGATGCCGAACATGCCGAGGTTGCTGACCGATGAGGTGCCGCCCTGGTAGTCGGCTGGAATCAGCTTCTTGTTGCGGGCGCGACCGGCGAGGTCTTTGACCTCTTCCGAAATCTGCCGCAGTGATTTGGTCTCGCAGGCACGCACCACGGGGGTGAACAGGCCGCCGGGCACGGCCACAGCGACCGCGACGTCGGCGTGCTTGTGGTAGAGGATCGAATCCCCGGCCCAGGTGGCATTGGCCGTGGGTACCTTCATCAGCGCCGCTGCCCACGCCTTCATCACGAAGTCGTTGACACTGAGCTTGTAGGCCGGCTTGCCGTCCCTGAGCGGCGCCGCGGCATTGATCTGCTCACGTGCGTCCATCAGCGCATCGATCTTGCAATCGAGCGTCAGATAGAAATGCGGAACGGTCTGCTTGCTCTCGGTAAGGCGCGCCGCCACGATTTTCCGCATGCCGTCGTTTGGAACGATGTCGTAGCTGCCCTCGGGATAGAGCGCGAGCACCTGCGCTTTGGTGAGGCCACCGGCCATGGTCGCACCGCCCGAAGGCGTCGCGGCAGGCGCTGCCTTAAGCGGCGTCTTCCCCGACTTTGCCGCCTCGACATCCGATTTCACCACGCGGCCATGCGGGCCGGTGCCGCTGATGGCGGCGAGGTCGATGCCAGCATCCTTGGCCAAGCGCTTCGCCAGCGGCGAGGCAAATACGCGCCCGCCGTTCATTGCAGCGGGCGCGGCCTTTGGCGGCGGCGACACGACGGCAGATCCGCTCGCCGCAGACCCTGGAGCCGGAGCGGCAGCTTTTGGTGCCTCTAACTTGGGAGCTTCTGCGGCCTTCGGAGCCGGGGCCGGCGCTGCACTCGGCGCGCTCTCGCCCTCGGTCAGCAGCACGGCGATCACCGCGTTTACCTTCACATTCTCGGTGCCCTCGGCAACTACGATCTTGCCGATCTTGCCTTCGTCGACAGCCTCGACCTCCATCGTCGCCTTGTCGGTCTCGATCTCGGCGATCACGTCGCCGGAGGAGACATTGTCGCCCTCCTTGACGTGCCATTTGGCGAGCTTGCCCTCCTCCATCGTGGGCGACAGCGCCGGCATTGTGATGTTGATGCTCATGGCTTTCTCACTCGCCGATATCTTCGTTCCACAGCGACGGGTTCTTCTCGATGAAGTCCGCCATCATGTGCTCGCAGCGCGCCTCGTGGTAGTCGACCACATCGACGCCCGCGAGCGTCATGACGTCCTGGAAGCCCTTGAAATTCTTGCTCTCGGCCACCACCACGCGCGAAATGCCGAACTGGATGATCGTTCCAGTGCACATCATGCAGGGGCTGAGCGTCGTGTAGCAGGTGACGTCCTTGTAAGTCCGCTGCCGGCCGGCGTTCTGGATCGCGTCCATCTCGCCATGCAGGATTGGATCGCCCTTCTGCACCCGCTTATTGTGCCCGCGCCCAATGATCTCGCCATTGCGCACCAGCACCGAACCGATCGGAATGCCGCCCTCGCTCAAGCCCTTCTGTGCCTCGTCATAAGCGGCATCGAGGAATTTGCGATCGAGTTCGTCTTGCGTTGCCATCGCCATCAGCTCCGATACGTCACGGCATTCACTGCCGCGACCACTTCATCGACATTGGGGAGCGCCAGTTTTTCGAGGTTCGCGGCGTAGGGCATCGGCACGTCCTTACCCGTAACGCGGGTCGGCGGGGCGTCGAGATAATCGAACGCTTCGGCGACGACGCGGGCGCAGAGTTCGGCGCCGATGCCGCCCTGCGGCCAGCCCTCTTCGAGGGTCACGATGCGGCCCGTCTTCTTGACGCTCTCGATCACCGTGGCGCTGTCCATCGGGCGCAGCGTGCGCAGATCGATCAATTCAACATCGACGCCCGCCGCGACCAGCTTTTCGGTCGCCTGCGTCGCGTAGCGCATACCCATCGAGAACGAGACGATTGTCACATCCTTGCCCGGCCGCGCGATGCGGGCCTTGCCGATCGGCAGCACATAATCGTCCACCTTGGGTACGAGGCCGGTCGAGCCGTATAGAATTTCGTTCTCGAGAAACACCACCGGATTGTTCGAGCGGATTGCCGCCTTGAGCAGCCCCTTGGCGTCGGCTGCGCTGTAGGGCGCCACGACATAGAGCCCGGGCACATGGCTGTACCAGGCGGAATAGTCCTGGCTGTGCTGCGCACCGACGCGCGAGGCAACGCCGTTTGGCCCACGGAAGACGATCGGGGCCGTCACCTGCCCACCCGACATATAGAGCTGCTTGGCGGCGGAGTTGATGATCTGGTCGATCGCCTGCATGGCGAAGTTCCAGGTCATGAATTCGATGATCGGCCGCAGCCCGGCAAACGCCGCGCCGATGCCGATGCCGGCAAAGCCATGCTCGGTGATCGGGGTATCGACGACGCGCTGCGGTCCGAATTCCTGCAGCAAATTCTGCGTGATCTTGTAGGCGCCCTGGTATTCGGCGACCTCTTCGCCCATCACGAAGATATCCTTGTCGCGGCGCATCTCCTCGGCCATCGCCTCATTGAGGGCTTGCCGTACAGTCATCTCGACCATCTCGACGCCTGCGGGCAGATCGGGGTCGGCCTGCGCCTCGAACTTTGGCGCAGCCGGAGCTGCGGCAACTGCCGGTGCGGAGTCCGCGGCCTTCTCGGCCACAACAGCCGGCGCCTCTGCCGGTTCGGGTGCGGCCTTGGCCACCGGCACGGCTGCGGGCGCAGTCTCGCCCTCATCCAAAATCACGGCGATCGGCGCGTTGACCTTGACGCCTTCGGTGCCCTCGGCGATCAAAATCTCGGTGACCTTGCCGGTGTCGACGCTCTCGACCTCCATCGTCGCCTTGTCGGTCTCGATCTCGGCCAGCACATCGCCGGGCTTGACCATATCGCCGACCTTGACCAGCCATTTCGAGAGTTTCCCCTCCTCCATGGTCGGCGACAAGGCAGGCATCAGGATATTGGGCATCTTTACGTTTCCCTGAAACTCAGTTGTGAGCGATGACGCTCAACACGCCGCCGACCGCGAAGGCGACGAACACACAGACGATGAAAGCAATGAAGGCACGCTGATAGGTTCGGATGTGCTGATCGGCCGCCGGTCCGATCGCCGCACGTACTCTGCCGAACTGCCACCAGCCGAGTTGGCCATAGGTCTTGAAGCGCTGTCCGGCCGGCGCCAGCCGAACGATCCGGATCGCCGAAACAACGGCGAGGCCCCAGGCGAACACTGCGAACAGTCCGAGAACTGCGATCACCGGTCCGATCATGCTTGCCTCCTATGCGGCGTAAATGTCGGTCCAGAGCTCGGACGAGGCCGGCTCCGCGTCGGTAGTGGCAAAGTCCGCCGCCTCGGTGATGATGGCGCGCACCTCAGTCTCGATCGCCTTCAGCGACTCTTCGGTGCCATAGCGCTTTTCCAGAATGCGGTTCTTGACCTGCTCGATCGGATCGCGCTCGGACCGCATGCTGGTAACTTCGTCCTTGCTGCGATATTTCGCCGGGTCGGACATGGAATGACCACGGTAGCGATAGGTCATCATCTCGAGGATGTAGGGGCCGCCGCCCTCGCGGATTTTTTCGATCGCGCGGCGCGCGGCGTCATGAACCAGGCGCACGTCCATGCCGTCGACCTGCTCGCCGTCGATGCCAAAGCTCAGGCCGCGTCGGGAAAAGTCGGACTGCGCCGTGGCGCGCTCGACGGACGTGCCCATGGCGTAGCGGTTGTTTTCGATGATGTAGAGCACCGGCAGGTTCCAGAGCTTTGCCATATTGAAGCTCTCATAGACCTGCCCCTGGTTGGCCGCGCCGTCGCCGAAATAAGCGATCGAGACGCTCTTGTCGCCGCGATATTTCGCAGCGAATGCCAGCCCGGTGCCGAGCGACACCTGCGCTCCGACGATGCCGTTGCCGCCGTAAAACCGGTGCTCGTTGGAAAACATATGCATCGAGCCGCCCTTGCCACCCGACAGGCCGCCCTGCCGGCCGGTCAGCTCAGC
>JBDSHC010000017.1:0-5067 GCA_039918675.1 Devosia sp. | reverse complement strand
ATCGCCTGGTCAGAGCAAGAAGGATGACAACGAAAACGCCTCCCGGACTTGTCGTCAGGAAGGCGGTCCTGACGTCCCGGCGGGCGCCGCTTCTGCGGTGAGGTCAACATGCCACCACATCGCCGCGCCCCCGATCCCAGCGTCAGATATCGATTTCGCCGTCGCGCGGCCGCGGCGGGCCGTTGCGGATTTCATTGGCCGCCCGGCGCAGAATGTCGGCCAGCCGGCGCAGATCTTCCGGATTGCGGCTATGCGACATCTCACGGATCGCCTGCTTCAGATCCTTGCGCGCCTCGTTCACCTCGGGCGGCACATCGTCCATGTCCCGATCGGGACGCGGCGGCGCCTCGCGGAAATTACGCTCCGCATCGTCCCAGTGCTGCCGCACCTTGGCGAATTGTTCGCCGATCTTGCCCAGATGGGCCAGCGTCGCTTCGACCGCCGCGCGATTGTCGGCAAGGTGCGCCTTGCCTTCCTCGGTGATGGTGTAGAGCCGCTTATTACCCTCCGCCGTCGAGGTCACATAATTGGCCTCCTCGAGGAAGGTCAGCGCCGGATAGATCACGCCCGGGCTCGGCACGTAGATGCCGCCGGTCTTTTCTTCCACGGCCTTGATCAGATCATAGCCATGCCGCGGCTGCTGCTCGATTAGGTACAGCGCGATCAGCCTCAAATCGCCCGAGGCGAGCATGCGGCCAATCCGGAAGCTGTCGCCGAATCCGCTCCAATCGCCGCCGCCGGGCCCACCGCCCCACCCCGCATGGCGGGGTCCGCCCCAGCCGCCGAAACCCCGGCGTCCAATGGCCTCAAATCGATGCCAGGCGCGCTGCTGATGCCGTGCCAGCCGCTCCTCGTCATGAGGATGCATATTCTGTCTCCGATATATCTTACGATAGCTCGGAGATAGTCCCGCCCCTGCACACCGTCAAGATAGGTCGTAAGATATATCTTGAGCGTGGCGGCCACTCCGCTCACCCACCCACGGTGTCATCCCCGCGAAGGCGGGGATCCAGCTTTGTCTTGCACCGCACCCCGACCAGGCTGCTACCGTATCGCGGCGATATATCGCTCCGCACTCCGCTGCAGCGCCGCCTTCCCATCCCGATCCAGCACCCGGTCCCACCACCCCGCATATATCCTGTCGAACCCATAAGCCCGCACCGCCTTGACGATCCGCTCCACCGCCTTGGCATTGAGCGGAATGAGGTTGGGATAGGAATACATAAAGCTCAGCCAGCGCGTGTCGGGCACCACCATGATAGAATCGCCGGTCATCAGCACACCCTTACCGCCCGCGCCTTCCGCCCAATGGAGAATGGTCGAGCCCGGGAAATGCCCACCGGTCCGGATCAGCGTGATCCCCGCCGCGATCTCCTTGCTCTCGCCCGCCCAGAACTCGATCGCCGGATCCGGCCGCATCACCCAGTCGCGATTGTCTTCGTGGAGATAAATCGGCACCCCGCCCAGCGCCCGGCTCCAATCAACCATCGTCGCGTAGAAATGCGGGTGCGAGATCGCAATCGCCTTGACCCCGCCCTTGGCCTTGATCGCCGCCACTGCCGCATCGGTGATCAGCGGCGTGCAATCCCACATCACCCCGCCATCCGGCCGCTCGATGATCAGCGCCCGCTCGCCAATGGCAATCTGCGGCTTCGAGCCAAGCCCCGTCAGCCCCGGCTCCAGCTCGATCAGCTCATTGACGTGCTTTTCCCTGAGCGCCTCAAGCGTCGTCCAGCCTTGCCCTTTCGGGTTCGGATATTGCCGATCGTCGGCGCAGATCAGGCAGATTTCACGTGGCGCATCGGTCTCAGCATAGCCGACCCCGCAGACAGTACAGATGTAGGAATGCATAGGGAGCTCCGCAGCTAGGCCCAAAGCCTACTGCTGCTTCTTCCACATCTCCAGCCCGCTCAGACTGTCGCCGCCCTTGGCGATGACGAACTGATAGATGTCCCAGCCCGATACTCTGACGCCATAGTAATTGTCGCGCGCCCGCGCCTCGGTCTTGAGCCGCAGGATCAGATCGCGCTCGCAGGCCGCGAGATCGGTGCGCAGCGAGAAGTCGCGCGCCTGCCGCACGGCATAGTCGAACGGGTCCCAACCCCAGAGGTCGATCGTCCAGGGATTACCGTCCCAATCCTTGAACTTCAGCCCCCAGAACAGCCCTGCACCGAGCGGATGCGGGTCGACCCAGTCATTGAGGTAATTCGCCTCATGCAGCGGAATGCCCGCCTCGCTGAACAGCGCCGCCAGCTGGCCGCCAAACGCCATCCACTCGCTCCAGCGATCCGCTTCCACCGCCATGTGGATGTCGATGTCGCGCCACACCATCAGATCGTAGCTGGCGCTGCCGGTCACCGCCGGGTCGGCGAAATTCTCGACCAGCAGCGCAAACAGCCCCGTATCGGCCAGCAGCGCATGCGCCTCCTGGCGCAGCGTCTCGGCCGTTTCGGCGCGTTCGGCCGGACTTGGCATGCGGTTCCCCGAGAAACGAAAGACCAACAAAAAACCCGGCCGCGATAGATGGCCGGGTTTTGAAAACTTGCAAGCGGCAGGGCCGCGATTTGGACGCTTATTCGGGCTTGGCTTCCGCAGTCGCTTCGGCCGCGGCAGCAGCTGCAGCTTCCGCCGCATCCTTGGCGGCCAGTTCCTTGGCCAGCGCTTCGGCGGCAGCGATCTTTTCCTGCTCGCGGGCGGTCTTGGCCTCGAGCGCGGCATCGCGTTCGCCGGCCTCGATCTTCTTGGTGCGGGCGTTCGTCGATTCGAAAATACGCGCCGACTTACCGCGACGATCGCGCAGATAGTACAGCTTGGCGCGACGCACCTTACCGCGCTTCAGGACCTCGACGCGGTCGACGTTGGGCGACAGCAGCGGGAAGACGCGCTCGACGCCCTCACCATAGGAAATTTTGCGAACCGTGAAGCTCTCATTGAGCCCCGAACCGGTGCGGGCAATGACCACGCCCTCATAGGCCTGGAGACGCTCTTTTTCGCCTTCGCGAACCTTCACCCAGACTTTGACAGTGTCGCCATGGGTAAAGTCAGGATGGTTGGAGCGCGCCGCGAGGGCCTCCAACTGCTCTTTTTCGAGCTCTGCGATGATATTGGGCATCAAGTGATCCGTTCTGATCTTTTCATGGGGCGTTTCGCTGGAGTGACTCTCCAACCGCCCGGTCTTGTTTGCACGGAGTTGTGTGACGTTATTGGCCGGGCCGAAACCCTAGGCGAGCGGGCGTATAAGCGAGATTTGCCGAGGAGTCCAGTCCAACGCCCGCAGTCGGGTTCCTCTCCCGTTTACGGGGGAGGGGAACCGCCGAAAGGCGGTGGAGGGGGCGGCACATACGCCGGCCCCAAAGTGCCGTCAGCTCATTACAGCCAGCCGGCCAGAACGCCGATGCCACCCAGCGCAAACGCGCCACCAGCAACCTGCGCCAGCGTCCGCCCATGCCTACCCGTCAGCTTGGCGACACCCATCGCCGCGGCAATCCCCGCCACATGCAGCAGCGCCGTCGCTGCCACAAAGCCCAGCGCATACTCAAAACCCGAAGCATCCGCCGGCATTTCGGCACCATGCGCATGGCCATGGAACACCGCGAAAACACCCACGAGGCTCATCGCCGCCGCGACCGGCATCGAGCGGCCCGAGGCGGCAACGCCGCCGATCACCACCGAGCTCAGCGCAATTCCAAGTTCCACGAACGGCACGTTGACGCCATTGGCGCCCAGCAGGAAGCCCACCGCCATCATGCCCACAAAGCTCAGCGGCACCAGCACCAGCGCGCGGCCACCGAGCACGAAAGCAAACACGCCCACTGCCACCATCGCCAGCACATGGTCGAGCCCGCCGATCGGGTGCATGAAGCCGTGCAGGAAACCGGACGTGTCGCCATGGCCCGTATGGGCAAAGGCAGCCGTCGGGAACAGCACAAGCAAGGCAATAAGGAGTGCGCGCATAATAGTCCTTTCAGGCGTCCCGGTCTCGCGGGCCCATTCCTGTCAGGACTCGCGGCCCGGATCAATATCGCCAGCGCAGATTTGCCGCATGCGCGCCGCAGAGGCTCTGCTATAGAGCCGCATCATGGGTCTGGGCCGAACCAATCGAGGATCTGTCGCGCGCGAAACGCTGCTGGCGTTGCTGGTCCTCGCGCTGGCCTTCCTCAACTTTGGCCATGCCTCGATCAGCCTCGGCGGCGAGCTCAAACTCACCCCCGAAATCTGGTGCGGCGATCCGATGCTGCCCGATTCGCCCGATCACTCGCCCTGCCACGCCTGTCGCATCGGCAGCAGCGTCGATGTGCCGCCCGCCCCGGTCTGTGTCGAGCCGGTGTCGTTCGCAGTAACGCCGGTCGTTTATGCCGATATCGGGGCGGCTTTTCTTTCTCCCGTGCCGCTCGGCTCGGCGCATCCGCGCGGCCCGCCCATCCTGACCTGAGACATCCACGAGCAGGTTCCGCCTGCCAATGCATCTCAAGTTTCAGGAACAGATCGACATGATCCGTAATTTTGCGCGCGCCATCCTGGCCACCGCGACCTTCGCTATCCTTGCACTGCCCGCCTACGCGCACGTCACGCTGCTGGTCGGCGAGGCCCATATCGGCGGCGGGTACAAGGCCGTCCTGCGCATCCCCCATGGCTGCGACGGAAGCGCCACTGTCGGAGTAAAGGTCAAACTCCCCGAGGGATTTATAAACGCCAAGCCGCAGCCCAAGGCGGGTTGGGTGCTGGACATCCAAAAGGGAAACTACGCCAAGACGTACACGCTCTACGGCTCGGACGTCACAAAGGGGGCACTGGAGGTCAGCTGGTCCGGCGGCAATCTGCCCGACGATCAGTATGATGAGTTCGCCGTCAACGGGACGCTGGCCGCCGACCTCGACATCACCAAGCCGCTCTTTTTCGCGATCATCCAGACCTGTGCAGAGGGCGAAACGGCATGGATCGATGTAACGGGTAATCCAGATAGCGAACCGGCCGCGTCCCTAACACTGCTGCCCGCTCTCGAAGCCAAGCACTGATCCACAGGAGGGGGCGCGACCGCTCGCGCCCCTAGCCCGGCAATGCGTAGGT
>JBDSHC010000016.1:0-19303 GCA_039918675.1 Devosia sp. | reverse complement strand
GACCCGCCATCCGCTGCATGGCCTCGACGGCGGTTATATGTTCGAAGTCCCCTTGCTCGAAGGCGACCACGTCACCGACGACACCGGCACCGGTTTCGTCCATACCGCCCCGGGCCACGGTCTCGACGATTTCGGCATCTGGATGGATTCGTCGCGCAAGATCGGCGCGCTCGGCATCGATACCGCGATCCCTTATGTCGTCGACGATGCCGGCTACTATACCAAGGACGCGCCCGGCTTCGATGGGGCGCGGATCATCGACGATTCCGGCAAGAAGGGTGACGCCAACAACCGCGTCATCGCAGCGCTCGCCGGACGTGGCGCAATGGTCGCCCGCGGCCGCGTCAAACACCAGTATCCGCATTCGTGGCGGTCGAAGAAGCCGATCATCTTCCGCAACACGCCGCAATGGTTCGTGTACATGGACCGCGATATCGAAGGCAAAGCCGGCGACACATTGCGCGCTCGCTCGCTCGCCGCCATCGATGCAACGACATTCTACCCCACCGCCGGCCAGAACCGCTTGCGCGCCATGATCGCCGATCGTCCCGACTGGGTGCTAAGCCGTCAGCGCGCCTGGGGCGTGCCGATCGCTGTGTTCTACAATGAGGCCACCGACACGATCCTCAAGGACGAAGCAGTCAATCACCGCATCGGGCAGGCCTTCGAGGAAGAAGGCGCCGACGCCTGGTTCAAGCCGGGCGCCAAGGAGCGGTTCCTCGGCGACGCCGTGACCGACCCCGACAACTGGAAGAAGATCGACGACATCCTCGACGTCTGGTTCGAGAGCGGCACGACGCATGCGTGGGTTCTGCGCAACAAGCAGAAATGGCCCGACCTGCAATTCCCCGCCAGCATGTATCTCGAAGGCTCGGACCAGCATCGCGGCTGGTTCCATTCCTCGCTGCTCGAGAGCTGCGCCACCAATGGCTTCGCGCCCTATGCGAGCGTTTTGACGCACGGCTTTACGCTCGACGGCGACGGCAAGAAGATGTCGAAATCGCTCGGCAATACCACCGCTCCGCAGGACATCATCAAGCAGTTCGGCGCCGATATCCTGCGCCTCTGGGTGGCGTCGGCCGACTACGCCGACGATCTCCGCATCGGCAAGGAGATCATCAACTCGACGGTCGACAGCTACCGCAAGCTGCGCAACACCATGCGCTGGCTGCTCGGCAATCTGGCGCACTACAAGGCCGATGAAGCCGTGGCCTTCGCCGACATGCCCGAGCTCGAGCAGATGATCTTAAATCGGCTGGCGCTTCTCGACGAGAGAATCCGCGAGCTCTACAGGGAGTACGACTACAAGAAGATCATATCAGTCCTAAGTCATTTCATGAACGTCGAACTGTCGGCATTCTATTTCGATATCCGCAAGGATGCCCTTTATTGCGACCCGATATCCTCGCTAAAGCGGCGTTCTGCTCTAGCTACGATACACCACCTGTACCAATTCCTAACGGCGTGGCTCGCGCCCATTCTTCCTTTTACCATGGAGGAAGCGTGGCTGGAGCGGAATGATTCGCCTGATGCCTCAGTTCACTTGAGACAATTCCCAACACCCGAGAAGGAGTGGACGGACAGCAATAAGTTTAAGTACGAGTTTGCCGATAAATGGGAGCGGATACGCGAGGTGCGACGGGTGGTAACCGGTGCGTTAGAGATTGCGCGCCGAGACAAGATTATTGGTTCGTCATTGGAAGCGCACCCTAAGCTCTTTATCCAAGACATCGGAAAGGTGATGGATTCAACTACGGGCATCAAGGTTCTCACACCGGACGAATGGGCCGAGTTGTGCATAACAAGTGGCATTGAGCTGCATTATGGTGAGCAGCCGGCCGCCGATGCGTTCAAGCTCGACGACGTGAAGGGCGTCGGCGTCGTCTTCGCCAAGGCCATCGGCACCCAATGCGCCCGCTCACGCCGCTTCTTCGCCGATGTGGGCAGCGATGCCGACTATCCCGATCTCAGCGCCCGCGATGCGCAGGCGATGCGCGAGCGCAAGGAAGCTGGCCTTTGATGCAAGGCCTCGCAGTCAGGTTCCTCCCCCGTGGCTTCGCCACAAGAGAGCAACAATAGGGGGACGCCACATGACCCGCACCGGCCTCGTCCTCTCGCTCGTCCTCGGCCTCGTCGCCTTCGCCGCTGACCGGCTGCACAAATATGTGCAGGTCGAAATCATGCAGTGGCCCGAGGGACATTTCGTGCCTGTTGTCCCATTCCTCGACCTCGGCTTCGTTTACAATCGTGGGGTGTCGTTCGGCCTCCTTAGCTCCCTGCCGCCGGGCGGCATTCCGCTGGTCGTGGGCGTTGCGTTGGCCGCTCTGATCGTCTGGTGGGTGCGCAGCCCTTCGCCGCTGGTCCGCTCGGGCCTCGCGATCTGTATCGGCGGTGCGGCGTCCAACGCCCTCGATCGGATCATCTATCCCGGCGTCGCCGATTTCTTCTGGCTGCATTTCGGCGATATGTCGCTGTTCGTGTTCAACGTCGCCGATGCGGCGATCACCATCGGGGTGTGTCTTTTGCTCCTCGATCTCACGGGAATCGGGCGCAAGCCTGCTGCAAACCCGGCGTGAACCAATTGCTGCCAGAATCTGGCCTTAGGGCGGCTGCTGGGCTATAAGCCCGAACTCGCGGGGAATAAGGGATTACTCATGTTTGACTTGACCGGGCGGCGCTCCGCAACTCTGGCCGCGCTCCTGCTCGTCTCGATGGGCCTCTCCGCCTGCACCACTACCGAGGGTACCAACGCGTTCACCGACGCCGGGACCTTTGAGCGCGAAGTGATGACCTCGACCGCCCAGGGCCTGGGCCTAGTGCCGCAGACGGTCAAGCCCGACCCGACCAATCCGCGTGGTCCGCTGGTCCTGCCCAAGGATGGCCAGGCCCTGCCGGCGCCGACCAAAGATACCTCCGTCGCCATGCTCCCCGAGGATTCGAGCGACGTCAAAGTCGATACGAGCGGCATGAGCCAGGAAGATCTGGCGCGCGCCAAGCGCACCAAGATCGTCGACCTCAACACGCCCGATGGCCGCCCGCTGACGGCTGCCGAGCTACAGAAGCTGACCTCCAGAATGAAGGACTACCGCATCGCCAAGAAGCGGTCGATCTTCACTCCGCCCGAGCAGTATTTCTCGGTCAGTGCCACCACGCAGGATCTCGTGTGCCTGGCGCCCAATGGCGACCTCGTTTCCGTCAACGACCCGGCCTGTCCGCCGGAAATCCGCAAGGCTCTGCTCAAAAAGAGCTGAGCCGTCTGCACCACACTCTTTGAGATGCGCTGACCCCGGCTAACGCCCCGGTCCCGCAGGAGTAGAAAATGTCCGAACCCGTCCAAACCTATGCCGGTGACCGGCTTGCCAAAGTCATTGCCCGTGCCGGTCTTTGCTCGCGCCGCGATGCCGAGCTCTGGATCAAGGACGGCCGCGTCGCCGTCAACGGCAAGGTAATCCGCACCCCCGCCTTCAACGTGGTCGAGAAAGACGTGATCAAGGTCGACGGACAAGTTTTGGCGGCTCGGCAAGGCACGCGCGTCTGGCTCTATCACAAGCCCCCCGGTCTGGTGGTCACCGAGAAGGACCCCGAGGGCCGCGAGACCGTGTTCGACACGCTCGAAGCGCAGGGCCTGCCGCGCGTCGTCTCCGTCGGCCGCCTCGACATCAACACCGAAGGACTGCTGCTCCTCACCAATGATGGCGGGCTGAAGCGCGTGCTCGAATTGCCGGCAACCGGCTGGCTCCGCCGCTACCGCGTCCGTGCCTTCGGGTCGATCACCCAGCCGCAGCTCGATGCAATCAAGGAAGGCATCGAGGTCGAGGGCGTGGAGTACGGCCCCATCGAAGCGACGCTCGAGCGCGAGCAGGGCAGCAACGTCTGGCTGCAGGTCGGATTGCGCGAAGGCAAGAACCGCGAAATCAAGAACGTGCTGTCGGCGCTTGGCCTCCAGGTCAACCGTCTCATCCGCACCAGCTTCGGCCCGTTCCAGCTCAATGATCTGCCCATCGGCGCGGTGGAGGTGGTGAAGGCCCGCGTGCTGCGCGAGCAGCTCGGCAAGCGTCTCGCCGATGAAGCCGGCGTCGATTTCGACAGCGAACTACCCGAACCTGCGGCGATCCGCCTGGCCCGTGGCGCCGCCAACCCGGCGCTGCGTGCAGCCAAGCCCGGCGCCGAGCCGGCGAAGCAGCGCAAGGCCATGGCTGACCGCACCGAGCGTTTCCGCTTCACCGACCGGCCCGATCGTGGCCCGCGCGACCTGTCGGAACAGGACCGTCCACCCCGCAAGGACCGCCCCGGTGGCCGCATGCCCGCACGTCCGCCGCGCCCGTCGCGCGATGAGTCCGCCGATGCCGGCCCCCCCCGCAAAATCTTCCACGCCGACGGCAGCGACACCGAGTTCACCGCCAAGACCTACGGCAAGAAACCGCCCCGTGGCGGTGCCCCCACCGGCGACAAGCCGCTGTTCAAGCGCGACGGCGACAAGCCGCGTGGCGATTTCGGCGACCGCCCGAAGCGCGACTTCGGCAGTCGGGATTCCTCTCCCGCGCAGCGGGGGAGGGTGACCAGCGAAGCTGGTGGAGGGGGCGGCCCCAAGCGCCCCTATTCGGGACGTCCATCCACCGACGGCGCCGATCGCCCGAAGCGCGCCTATGGCGACAAGCCCAAGGGCGATTTTGGCGATCGCCCGAAGCGTCCATACTCCGGCCGCCCGGCCGCCGAGGGCGCCGACCGTCCGAAGCGCAGCTACGGCGATAAGCCGAACTTCGGCGACAAGGCGCCGCGCAAGGATTTCGGCGACCGCCCGAAGCGCCCCTACACCGGTCGTCCCGCTGCCGATGGCGCCGAGCGTCCGAAGCGTTCGTTCGGCGACAAGCCCCGCACTCCGCGTCCCGATGGCGACAAGCCGCGCGGCGCCCGTCCGGATGGTCCGCGCAAACCCTACGCGCCGCGTCCCGGCAATGACGGTCCGCCGAAGCGTCCGCGTGGTTCGGGCCCGACAGGTGACCGTCCGCGCCGTCCGCGTCCGCCGAAAGCCTGATGCGCATTATCGCCGGAAAATTCCGGGGCAAGGCGCTGACCTCGCCGGAGGATGACTCGATCCGCCCGACCGCCGACCGCGTTCGGGAATCGCTGTTCAACATTCTCGCAAGCCGCCTCGGCCCGTCGTTCGACGGCCTCCGCGTCCTCGATCTTTTCGCCGGCACCGGCGCGCTCGGCCTCGAGGCCCTGTCGCGTGGCGCCGCCAACGTCGTCTTCGTCGACACCGGCGCCGAAGCCCGCGGCCTCATTCGCGACCACATCGAAGCATTCGGAGCCGGCGGCGTCACGAAGCTCCTCCGCCGCGACGCCACCGCGCTCGGCCCGGCCGGTACCATGGGCCCGGTCGATCTGGTCTTCCTCGACCCGCCCTACGGCAAAGGTCTCGGCGAACAGGCGCTCGTGTCGCTGCAACAAGGCGGCTGGCTGAAAGCCGAGACGTTGCTGGTGCTCGAAGAAAGCAGCGAAGTCGAAGTCGCCGTGCCCCACGGCTTCACCCTCGATGACCGCCGCGAATACGGCGCAGCCGCTGTGCATCTCTTGACGCTTACCTAGTCCGCCCGAACATCCGTTCGAGATCAGACTTCTTCAGCTCCACATAAGTCGGCCTTCCGTGGATGCATTGGCCCGAATGCGGCGTGCGCTCCATTTCGCGCAGCAGGGCATTCATCTCATCCACACGCAGCACGCGCCCGGATCGCACCGAACCGTGGCACGCCATGCGGCCGATGATGGCGTCGAGCCGGTCGCCGAGCGCCGTACTGCTGTCCCACTCCGCGAGACCATCAGCGAGATCGCGCACCAGCCCGTCGATATCGGCCTGCCCGAGCAGCGCCGGCGTCTCGCGCACCGCAACCGCCCGCGCGCCGAACCGTTCGAGATAAAGTCCCAGCCGTTCGAGCGTCGGCGCGGCATCTTCGAGCCGTGCGCAGTCCTCTTCGGGCATCTCGATGACCACCGGAATGAGCTGCATCTGGCTCGCCACCGGGCCGCTGGCAAGCTGCGCGCGGAACTTCTCATAGACCAGCCGCTCATGTGCCGCGTGCTGATCGACGAGGACCAGTGAATCCCCGTTCTGTGCCACGATGAAATTCTCGAACATCTGGGCTCGAGCGGTGCCCAGCGGGAAACTGTCCTCGCTGGGTCCCGGCTCGAATGCCTCGAACCGCGCACTGGGCTCGGCGAGCCCCATCATGGCGGGTGCGAATTCGCGCATCATTGGTTGCGCTTCAAAGCCACGTGGCATTGACAGGCTCGTGGCGAACTCCGGCGCTCGGAAGGCCCCCAACACATCCTCGGCCACCGTGCTCGATGCCCGGTAGCCGGCCTCGCCCAGCGCATCCATGACCGCCCGGATCACCGCCGATCGAACCCCACCGGAATCGCGGAAACGCAACTCGGTCTTTGCAGGATGGACGTTCACATCCACCGCTGCAGGATCGACCGCCACGAACAGCGCGATGGCCGGGAAGCGGTCGCGGAACACGAAATCCGCATAGGCCGCGCGCACAGCACCCAGCAGCACCTTGTCGCGCACCGACCGGCCGTTGACGAAATAGAACTGGCTCAGCGAATTGGCCCGCGAATAGGTCGGCAACCCCGCGAGCCCGGTGACCACAATACCGTGCCGCGTCGTTGCCAATGGAACGGCGTTCTCGGTGAAGTCTGCGCCCATCACCTGCATGACGCGGGCAGGCAATTCATCGCCGCCCGGCCAGTTGGTCGGTGAACGGTCCGACCCATCCAATACGAAATGCACCTGCGGATTGGCCATCGCCAGCCGCTTGACCACATCGGCAACCGCCGCCGCCTCGGCGCGGTCCGACTTCAAGAATTTGAGCCGCGCTGGAACGCCTGCGAACAGATCGCGGACTTCGACGATTGTGCCGCGATTCATCGCCTGCGGCAGCGGGCCTGATTTGCGCGATTTGTCGACCATGATGCGCAACCCGGCGGCTGCGTCCGCCGTCCGCGACGACACCGTTAGACGCGCCACCGCACCGATCGACGCCAACGCTTCGCCGCGAAAGCCGAGGGTGCAGATGTTGTCGAGCCCGTCATCGGCCAGTTTCGACGTCGCGTGCCGCTCGACTGACAGCACGAGATCGTCCCGATCCATGCCGGCGCCATCGTCCTCGACGCGGATCAGCGTGCGTCCGCCTCCCGCCGTGGTGACGATAATGCGCGACGCGCCGGCATCGACGGCGTTCTCGACCAGCTCCTTGACCACGCTCGCAGGCCGCTCGACCACTTCGCCGGCGGCGATGCGGTTGATCAGATCCTCGGGCAACTGGCGGATAGGCAAACGATGATTCTCCTGAACCCGCAGTTTAGCCCCCTCGTGGAACCTGCTACCACCCGCAAATGCCCCAATCCCCGATGGATCAAGCGCTAGCCCTCGCCGAAGCCGCTGCCGCCGCAGGCGAAGCGCCGGTTGGCGCAGTGATCGTCGAAAACGGCGAAATCCTCGCCGCCGAGCGCAATCGCATGCGCGAACTCAACGACCCCACGGCTCATGCAGAGTTTCTTGCCATCCGCGCCGCCCTCGCAAAGCGCGGCACTGGCCGCCTCGACGGCTGCGATCTCTACGTGACGCTTGAGCCCTGTGCCATGTGCGCCGGTGCCATCGCCCACACCCGCCTGCGCCGCCTCACCTATGGCGCGCCCGATCCCAAGGCAGGGGCCGTGGACAATGGCGTGCATCTGTTCGACAGCCCAAACTGCCACCACAGACCGGAGATCGTTTCGGGAATCGGGGAAAGCCGGTCAGCAGAATTGCTGAAGCAATTTTTCGCCGGGCTGCGAAAGTAGTCGTTCGCCCGCGGTATCATTCCCGCGCAGGCGGGAATCCAGGGGCCCCGACTACCAGCGCCAGCGTCTCCTGGATTCCCGCCTGCGCGGGAATGACATCTGAGGTTTGGCCTAATCGCCCGCCCGCGTGATCTCGCCGGCATTGGCCAGGAACTGCTCGACCTTGCGGGTCAGATTGCGCTTGAACGCATCTTTTTCCTTGTCGGCATGGGCGAGGATTTCCTTCACCCGCCAGAATTCCAGCGCCCCGAAGCTGCTGAGATGCGGCCGCGCGTAAACGTCCGGAGGATAGGCCGCCATCATATGCGCCGTCAGCGAATGCATCATGATCTGCGCCGAGCCGAACCACACATCTAGCGCCCGGAAATCCGACCGGCCCATGGCTTCGGACGGGTCGCCATTGACGTCGATGGCGACCAGAATGTCGGTATCCGACGCCTGATCGAGCGGCAGCGGGTTCACCACACCGCCGTCGACCAGCACATGGTTGGCGAAGTGGACCGGCTTGAACAGTGATGGGATGGAAATCGAGCCGGCAATCGCCGGCTTCAGCAGCCCCTGATGAAACACCGCCTGGTGCCAGGACTGGAAATCGGTGGCGACGACATAGAGCGGAATCTGCAGTTCCGCGAAATTGTCCGGGAATGGCTCGGGCAGAAACGCATCGACGACGCGCATCGCGTCGAGTTGCATGTTGAAGCCGTTCTGCAGCAGCCCGCCCAGATTGCGGATCTGCGCACCCCACAGCCGCGCCGCGATGATGCGCATGGTGCCGAGGACACTGAGCGAATGCTCGCGCAGCTCCTTGCCGCTCATCCCATTGGCCCAGCCCGCACCGATCAGCGCACCGATCGACGTGCCGGCGATCACCGCGGGTTTGAGCCCCAATTCGTCCATCGCCTCGATGAACGGAATATGCGTCAGCCCACGCGCCGAACCGCCACCCAGCGCCAGCCCGATCCGCGGCATCGCTCCAGCGAAATGCTTGCGCTGCGGGGCGGTGTCACCGATGTGGAGGCGGTCAATGATCTCCTGCCCCCGCTTTTGAAGCGGGGTCGGTTGGTCCTCGGGTGTGAGGTGTTGGATCATGGTGAGGAGATAGTCTGCGCCCACAAGGTTGATAAGACCTTCCGCGCGGAGCGCGCAGGCCGTCGTGGTTAATCAATCGTCAAGGTGGGCGTTCCGTTCCCTCTGGATCGCGCGCCAGCCGATATCGTTGCGATGAAAGCCTTCGGGCCAGTCGATTCCCGCGATGGCGCGGTCGGCCCGCTCCTTGGCCGCAGCCACCGACGACCCAAGCGCCGTGACGTTGAGCACGCGACCGCCATTGGCCAGCAGCCGATCCCCATCACGCTTCGTCCCGGCGTGAAAGACGATCAGATCGTCAGTATCGAGCCCGTCGACGCCCCGGATTTCGCTGCCTTTTCCATAGCTCCCCGGGTAGCCCTTGGTGGCGATTGCCACCGTGATTGCGCTCTCGTCGCGCCACTCGGCGATCATCCCCGCAAGCGTCCCATTCGCCGTCGCCATCAGCAGCGGTAGCAAATCCGATTTGAGCCGCAGCATCAGCACCTGCGTCTCCGGGTCGCCGAAACGTGCATTGTATTCGATCAACTGCGGCCCGGTCGTCGTCAGCATAACCCCGGCAAACAGCACACCCTGATAGGGCATGCCGCGCGCCTGCATCCCGCGCACCGTAGGCTCGATGATCTCGCGGATCGTCTGCGCGATGAGCTCCGGCGTCATCACGGGGGCGGGTGAGTAGGCACCCATGCCGCCCGTATTGGGGCCCATGTCACCGTCGAAGGCGCGCTTGTGGTCCTGCGCCGTGGCGAGGGGCAAAATGCTGTCACCATCGCAAAGCACAAAAAAGCTGACTTCCTCGCCCTCGAGGAAATCCTCGATTACCACCGACGCGCCAGACGCGCCAAACGCTCCATCGAAGCAGTCGTGGATCGCCTCCTCAGCCTCGTCCAGCGTCACCGCCACCGTCACGCCCTTGCCCAGCGCCAGACCATCTGCCTTGATGACGATCGGCATCGCGTGCCCGCGCACATAGGCGAGGGCAGGGCCCTCCGCCTCGAATTTCCGATACGCAGCCGTAGGGATGCCCATCTCGTCGCAGAGCGCTTTAGTGAACGCCTTGCTGCCCTCGAGCTGTCCCGCCGCCTTGCTCGGGCAGAAGCAGCCAATGCCGGCTTCGCGCACTGCGTCGCCCAACCCCTGGACGACCTGCGCATCAGCGCCCACCACGACGAAGTCGATGGCATGGGCTTCGGCCAGCGCCACGACAGCGGCATTGTCGGTGACATCGCAGGGGAGGTTGGTCGCAACGAGGCTGGTGCCGCCATTGCCGAGGGTGACGAACAGCTCGCTCACCTGCGGCGACTGCTTCAGCTTCCACGCCAGCGCATGCTCGCGCCCACCCGAACCGACCACCAGTACTCTCAAGATGTGCTCCATCAGTCGGGCCTCCCTCCCCCTTGAGGGGAGGTAACGAGGGTGGGGGTCGGCCCCGAACTAGGTGCGTGGACTTACCCCAGCCCCCAACCCCTCCCCTCAAGGGGGAGGGGAGCCGTGCAGCGCCCTTAGCACGACCGTCCGTCGCCTCGCCACCCTTGACCTTGCCCCCGGTCTGTCGCACCTCTCCCTCATGCAGCCCGCGCCGTCCAACGCTCACGAATTCTCGGTCTCCGAGCTCGCCCAAGCGGTGAAGCGCGCCGTCGAGGACGAGTTCGGCTTCGTGCGCGTGCGCGGCGAAATCTCAGGCTTTCGCGGCCAGCACTCGTCCGGCCACGCCTATTTCACCCTCAAGGATGATGCTGCCACTATCGATGCTGTGGTCTGGAAAACCAGCTGGCCGCGCCTCACCTTCAAGCCCGAAGAGGGCATGGAGGTTATCGCCACCGGCCGGCTGACGACCTTCCCGCGCTCGTCGAAATATCAGATCGTCATCGAGCAGATCGAACCGGCCGGCGCAGGTGCATTGATGGCGCTGCTCGAGGCGCGGCGCAAGCTGCTGGCGGCCGAGGGCCTCTTTGCCGCCGAGCGCAAGCGCAAGCTGCCCTATTTGCCGCGAATCATTGGCGTCGTGACTTCGCCGACCGGCGCGGTGATCCGCGATATTCTCCACCGCCTCGACGATCGCTTCCCCAGCCACGTTCTCGTCTGGCCCGTGCGGGTACAGGGCGAGACATCGGCAGCCGAAGTCACTGCCGCGATCCAGGGCTTCAACGCGTTCGCTGTCGACGGCCCCATGCCGCGTCCGGATCTGCTGATCGTGGCGCGCGGCGGCGGCTCCATCGAGGACCTTTGGAGCTTCAACGAAGAGATCGTCGTTCGCGCCGTCGCCGCCAGCAAGATCCCGATCATCTCGGCGGTCGGCCACGAGACTGACACCACGCTCGTCGACTACGCCTCCGACCATCGCGCCCCCACGCCAACCGCCGCAGCCGAAGCCGCCGTGCCCGTCAGGGCCGACCTCATCGCCTACGTCGACGACCAGGGCGCCCGCACCCGAACAATTATCCGCCGCCAGCTCGCGGGCAGCCGCGACCGTCTGCGCGCTGCTGCAGGCGAACTGCCCCGTCCGCTGGATTTGCTCAATATCGCGCGCCAGCGGCTTGATCTCGCTGCCCAGCATCTTGGCGCATCGCTGCGCCACCTCGGCCAGCAGAAGCGCCTGCGCTACACCACCGTGGCGGCCCGGCTTTCGCCCAACGCCCTGCGGGCCGATCTGCGCCACGCCCGCGCCCAACTGGCCCCAACCAGCGAGCGCCTGCAGCCCGCCTATCGCCGCATCCTCACGCGTCAAAGTGACCGGCTGGCATCGCTGGGCCAGCTGCTCGATAGTCTGAGCTACAAGGGCGTGCTCGATCGCGGCTTCGCGCTAGTGACCGACGACGAAGGCCACATCGTCCGCAGCAAAGACGCTGTACGGCCTGGCCAGTCGCTCAATGTCGAAGTCAGCAATGGCAGTTTCGGCGCCACCGTGTCTGGCGCACCGGCGCAGCGCAAGAAGCCGCGCCCGCCGCGTCCCGATAACGGCCAGACCAGCCTGTTCTAGCCGTTTGCATGGGCCGGTCCTGATCCCTATATTCACGCCGAAAGGCATCGCCGCATGAACATCTACGACAAGGGGTTCGCCCCCTCCGAGGCCGTGATTCGCTATCTCGATGGCGACTATGTCGTAGTACGTCCCGGCAGCTTCGTGCGCTGTGCCGTGACCGGCAAGCCGATCCCCGTCGACGAACTGATGTACTGGAACGTCGACCGGCAGGAGCCCTATGCCGACGCCGATGCGGCCATCGCGGCCTATCGCCAGCATGGTCTCACCGGCAAGTAAGCGCCGGTAAAGGCCTCACCGGCTAAACTGCTGCCGGTTCTGGAACGCATCATGCCGGTCAGCAAGCTCCTCATCCTGTCGAACGGCTACGGCGAAGACGCCGTTGGCGCCGAGATCGCGCGCCGTCTGCCCAAGACCATGGAGATTGCGGCTTACCCCACGCTCGGACCTGGCCGCGCCTATGAGGGCGTCTGCCCCATCGTCGGCCCAAGGCGCGAGCTGCCCAGCGAAGGTCACCGGCTGCGCGGCTCGCTGATCCGCGACGCGCTCGCCGGTTTCGGCATCGGCCCCGCCCTCAAATTCATGCGCAACGAAGCCAAAGCCTACGACGCCATTCTTGTCGTCGGCGACATGCTGGGCATCGTCATGTGCTGGTGGACGGGCAGTCGGGTCCGAATTTATCTCGATGTCTACAAATCCGGCTACGCCCACACCTACTCCGCGCTGGAGCGGTTTCTGCTGCGTCGGTCGGTCGACCTCGTCCTCAACCGCGATCCCATCCTCGCGGCGCAGCTGCAGACCGCGCACATCAATGCCCGCTTCGCCGGCAGCGCCATGATGGATACGGTACGCCCCAGCAACTACAGCGCGAACGATCGCCGACGGCACGCCAAGGCGATCGCCGTGCTGCCGGGTAGCCGCAGCAGTATGGCTACCAACTTCACCACGCAGCTCGCGGCGCTCCGCCAGCTCCCCGGCATCGAGGGAATGGATGTTTTCGCCGTCCTCGCCCGGCCCGGCGATGCCGTCGACCTCGCCGATGCCTCGGGCCTCAACCTCACCCCGCCCAAAGCCAATGGCGGCGACCTCGGCATCCTCAGCGACGGCCGTGTGACCATCTACGTCTCGACCGGCACGCTGGCCCCAGTCGTCGGCGCGGTGCATGTCGTCCTCGGCCAGGCGGGCACCGCCAATCAACAGGCCTATGGGCTCGGCCGTCCTGTTGTGGGCTTTCATGCCGAAGGCGAAACACCCAAGCGGCAGTCGCAGGACGAAGCGATGGCCGGCGATGCGGCGATCTTCACGCCGCGCGATCCCGCCGCCATGGCCGCCGCAATCGCACGCTTGCTGGCCGATGAACCAGATCGCCTGCGGCGCGGCGCTATCGGCGCTGAGCACATGGGCCCGCCCGGCGCCATTCCGGCCATCATCGAAGAACTTACGAAGTAAGAGCCTTGCCGTCGGCCATCGCGAACGCCTTCGCCAGCACGCGATCGAGGCTCTTGGCGAGGTCGGCCGCATAGGTCTCGTCGCTCACAGCGGCGTCAATCATATAGAACGGCCCTTCACAGGCGAAGGCGATCGTCGAGAACGGGTAGTTGAGCTGCATCTTGTCCCAGACGCGATCGAGGATCTTGCGGCGTGAGGTGGCCGTGGCAATCGCATACATCGGCCGCCCCGTGCGGCGCGCCAGCGTGATCATCCCGAGCGACACATTGCGGCCGGGCTCTGGCGGGATATCCGCCGTCGCGAACAAAGTTGTGCCGCCCTTCAGCGTCTTCAGCATATTGCGGAACGCGGTGAGCCCACCGGTACCATGCGACTGCCGTTCACTGGCGCCCGATCCTTCTACGATCTGATAGCCCAGCGACTGCGCCATCGCGCCCATCATCATGCCGTCGGGATGCATCGAGATCAGCAGCGCCACCTTGCTTGGGTCGGGCATCACCACATAAGCGAGGTTCGATTGCCCATGCCAGCTGACCGCGATCGCCGGCCAATGGTCCTTGCGCGCGCTCTCCCAGAAGTCCGGCGGATCGGCGACGACGCGCGACGTTGCGCGCACGAAGCGGATATAGCTGCCGATCAGCCAGCGCCCGATGAAATTGCGGACGCCCGGCCGGTCGATCCACTTCTCTGGCACAGAGGCCTCGGGTGAACTCACTCGTCGTCTTCGGGGTTGAGCAGCCGATGCAGATGCACCACGAAATAGCGCATCTCGGCATTGTCGACGGTCTGCTGCGCCTTGCCCTTCCACACGGCATGGGCGGCGGCATAGTTCGGATAGACCCCGACCAGCTCGACCTTGCTCAGATCCTTGAAGGTGATGCTTTCGATATTTTCGAGCTCGCCGCCGATGACGAGGTGCAGCAATTGCTTATCCGGCTCTTTCTTTGGCGCTTTCAAATCGTCTTCCGTTCCAGGTCGATTTGCGGCTCGGAGCAGCCATAGACCCGGATCAGCGCCCCGCACAGCACGTCTCTTAGCGAGTTCTGCGCAAAGGCGGCAAGCGCTCCGTGGCGCACATCTGCCTTGTTGAACTGCATGGCCCCCGTGCAGGCATCCTCGAACGCGATGCCGCATTCGCCGAGAATCGCCGCCGCCCCCGCCAGATCCCAATCCTGCGATCCGCGCCGCACCACCGTCGCGTCGAGCTTGCCCGTCGCGATCTGCACCAGCCGGTAGGCGAGCGAGGGATAATGCGGCCCCCGCGTGTAATCGAGCCCCGCCGCCTGCAATTCCTGATGCACCGCCCCCGGCGCCGGGATCAGCGGCGCATGCCGGTCGGGCGGCGTCTGGCGCGAAATCGGCTTTCCATTGAGCCGCGCGCCGCCGCCGAGGCAGGCTTCATACATCTCGTCCCGCGCCGGCGCGAACACCACGCCCACCACCGGAAGCCCGTTTTCGACCACAGCCAGCGACACCGTCCAGCTGTCCTCGCCCCGGATAAAGCCGCGCGTCCCGTCGATCGGATCGACCACGAAGGTCCGCGGATGTCGGAGCCGGCTCTGGTCGTCGGCACTTTCCTCGCTCAGCCAGCCATAGTCCGGCCGGGCCGTCGTCAGGGCCGAATGGAGGAATTTGTCGAGAACGATGTCGGCTTCGCTGACCGGTGAGGCGTTTTCCTTGGTCCAGGTCTTGATGTCCCGGCGGAAATAGCTCGAGGCAATGATCCCCGCCGTCACCGCCGCGGTGCGCAGCAGTTCCAGATCGGACTCAAAGGTGGGGGGAGGGGTGTCGGCCATGTCGCTCGCGATTTCGCCTGCCTTCTAGGCGGATTTACGGACGAGGGCAATTTCGTGGCTCTGGTGGCGAAAACGGTGAACGAAATATGAGCGCCGACGGAGCGGTTCGAAGGCAAAGTGCCGGTGCTTTATAGAGAGATGTTCTATAAACTGGCTTCCGATATGCCGCACTCGACCAAGACCCCCGGAAACGCTTGGAAATACTGGTAGTTAATCGTTTCCGGCGCCGCGTGATGAATCGATTGTTACACCGAGTCACTCGCCGTAAACCCTCCCCAAAACTACCTAAACTTAACCCAACTTCTTAAGCGGGCCAGAAAGGCGGCGGGGTAGATTGGGGGCATAAAGAGGGCACACAAAAAGCTCTCGAGGTTGACAGGAAGGCAGACGAAAAGATGGGTCAGCATTTGGGGATCGAGGGATCATCCGTCGTCGTGATGTTCGGGATGAGGAGTGCGGCGCAGATCGCCTCCCAACCGTTCACGGCAAGGCAGTTTGGTCCGGCCAATGACAATGGCCCCAAGGATCCGGTGAAAACGGTCACGGTGCGCAAGCAGCTCGAGAAATCGGGCGTTGCCATCAAGATCAAGGTCCCGGTGACGGAATTTGTCGGCGTCGCCGTGGCGACCCGCATCTCCGAGGATGGCGTGCTCACCAGCACGATCGAGCTGGTGCATGGCGATCCGGAGCTGAATTATCAGGTGTTCGAGGAAGTCGGGAACGGCAACGTCGTCGCCGAATGGCAGAACTGGGGCAAAAAGCTCCGTTTGCCGCTCTATATCAAGGCCGGCGACGGCTCGCTGATGCCCTACAGCCAGCAGGTCTCGGGCGTTGCGCTCGGCCCGCAGGTCACGCGCCGGAAGCTCGCGCATGACAGCGAACGCCGCCCGCGCTTCCTCAACCGTCGCCAGCCGGGAGATTCTGCCGGCTGAGGTGCAACCTATTCGGGGAATGCCTCGTTACTAAATTCGCTGGGATGGCTGTTTGCACCCCTAGACCCGCCCGGCAGCCTATAGCGACCTCCAAAGCGCTGCATAACGGCCCGTCACCTCCCCCGTGACGGGCCGATTGCTTTTCCTGCGTCTGTTTCAGAAATAGGCTTCTGCCAGCAGCGCCAGCGTCAATGCCACGCCCACCCAGTGATTGGCCTTGAACCGGACAATCACATTGCCGGCCCGCGCGGCATCGAGTGTCGCCACTTGCCACCCGAGAATCAGGGCGGGCGCCAGCAAGGCCGCGATTGCGAAACCGGCGCCGCCGACCACGAAAATCGCCGCCAGCCAGAACGCGAAGCCGGCGATATAGAATCCGGCGACCGCGGGCTTCAGCCATGTGCCGAACAGCCTAGCCGTCGATTTGACCCCGACCAGCGCATCGTCCTCGACATCCTGCAGGGCGTAGATCGTGTCGTAACCGATCACCCACAGGATGCAGCCGATATAGAGCAGCAACGGCGCCAGCGAGATCACCGCGCTCTGCGACGACCAACCGACAAGCGCCCCCCATGAGAACGCCAGCCCAAGGAACAGCTGCGGCCACCAGGTGATCCGCTTCATGAACGGATAGAGCGCCACCAGCGCCAGCGACGCCGTTCCGATCAGCACCGTGAACCAGTTGAACTGGACGAGGATCACGAGCCCGATGAGCGACTGCGCCACGAGGAAGATCGCCGCGTTCCGCACGCTGACCTGCCCGGCCGGGATCGGCCGCGAGCGCGTCCGCTCGATCTTGTCGTCGATATCGCGGTCGACGATGTCGTTGAACGTGCAGCCAGCGCCGCGCATCATGACGGAGCCGACAAAACAGAGGATCAGGGCGCGGATGTCGAAGCCCGCCGCCGGGTTCTTCACCGCCGCCAGCGCCAGCGAGAAGGCACAGGGCCAGAACAGGAGCCAGAAGCCGATTGGCCGGTCCCACCGAGCCAGCCGCGCATAAGGCTTCAACCAGTTCGGGAAATAGCGGTCGACCCAATTGCCGCGCTGGGCATCGGCGACGCTGCCGCCCATCGGCTCCGGACTCGGCACACCGGCACTTGGCATCTGAACTTTCCCATGCGGTAATAGGCGCTTATCCACCTCCTTTCCCGCCCAAGGCAAGATGCCCCGGAGTTACAAATCCTTCCCGCGCCTGTTCGTCGAGCCCGCTTTGCTGGCCGGCGCGACCGTTGAGCTGGGCAAGGAGCAGTCCAACCATCTGGGCAATGTGCTGCGCATGGGCGAGGGAGACGCGGCGATCCTCTTCAACGGCCGCGACGGCGCCTGGCTGGGCAAAATCTCGAAGGCCGGCAAGAAGTCCGTGACGCTGGAACTCGTCGTTCAGACCGCGCATCAGACCGCGCCATCCGATCTGTGGTTCGGTTTCGCCCCGCTCAAGGTCGGTCGGCTCGATTACCTCATCCAAAAGGCGACCGAGATGGGGGCAGGGACCATCCGGCCCATCATCACCAAATTCACCCAGGCCCGCACCAAGCCGGACAAGCTGCACGCCTATGCGCTCGAAGCGGCCGAGCAGTGCGAGGTGCTGTCGCTGCCTGCCATCGCTCCCGAGATCGGTCTCGCCGCGCTGCTGGACAATTGGCGCATGAGTCAGGGCCTCCGCCGCCTGCTGTTTGCCGACGAAGCCGCGGCTTCCGCCTCGCCTGTCGACCAGATCGGCTGGCTGAACGGCCTGCCCATCGGCATTTTGATCGGCCCCGAGGGCGGTTTTTCCGAGGAGGAACGCGAACTGCTGCTCTCCTCGTACTTCGTGATTCCGATCAGCCTCGGGCCGCGAATCCTGCGTGCCGACACGGCCGCCGTAGCTGCCCTGACCCTCGTTCAGGCAATCATCGGCGATTGGCGATAAAAGGATTGCTTTCAGGCCGCCGGTGACTATGTTCCCGGCCAAGCCGGCCCCAGCCCGGCGGAGTTAAGCCTCGGGAGTCCTCATGGCCGGCGCTGAATTCTCGCCGCTGCTGACGTCGCGCGCCGAAATGATCGAGGCGATGGCCCGCGGGTCGAAGCCGAAATCCGAATGGCGCGTCGGCACCGAGCACGAAAAGCACGTCTATCGCAAAGACCCGCTGCGCACCGTGCAGTATCACGGCGACGACGGCATTCTTGCGCTGCTTGAAGGCATCCGCGCGCGCACCGGCTGGCAGTTCTTCTATGACAAGGAAAACCCCATCGGGCTGCGCAATGACGGCCCCGTCGGCGGCATCTCGCTCGAGCCCGGCGGGCAGTTTGAACTGTCCGGCGCACCGCAGGAAACCATCCACGCCGCCGCCGCCGAACTGCGCGCCCATCTCGAGGATTGCCGCGCCATCGGCCACCCGCTGAACATCCATTTCCTGAGCCTCGGCGTCACACCGCTCTGGTCCGTCGCCGAACTCCAGCGCATGCCCAAATCGCGCTACGGCATCATGACGCCCCACATGGAAAAGGTTGGCACGCTCGGCACCTCGATGATGTACCGCTCGGCCACCGTGCAGGCCAATCTCGACTTCTCCGACGAAGCCGATATGGTCAAGAAGATGCGCGTCTCGATCGCGCTGCAGCCCATCGTCACCGCGCTTTTCGCGAACTCGCCCTTCGTCGACGGCAAGCCCTCGGGCTACCTCAGCTTCCGCTCGCATATCTGGCTCAACACCGACCGCGCCCGCACCGGCATGCTGCCCCTCGTCTTCGAGGACGGCTTCGGCTTCGACCGCTATGCCGAACACGCGCTCGACGTGCCGATGTATTTCGTTATCCGCGACAAGCAATACGTCAACGTCGCCGGCGAGAGCTTCCGGGCCTTCATGAAGGGCGAACTGCCGCAGCTACCCGGCGAGAAGCCCACCATCAAGGATTGGGAAGACCACCTCTCGACCCTCTTCCCCGAAGTGCGCCTCAAGCAGTTCCTCGAAATGCGCGGCGCCGATATGGGCGACGAAGCCCATGCCATCCTCGAACACGAACGGCAGCATGCCCGTGCGCCGCTTATCGGTGTCGCGCCACACTTCGCTGCGCATCGACAGGAAGCCGTTGGGCTTGCCTTCGGTGAACGGCGAGGCGGCGAAGATCGCCGTCGCGATCGGCTGCAGCGCCAGCGACACGCGCAGCTTCTTGACCATGTCCGCTTCGTCGCCGAAATCCAGGTTCACCTGGATCGTCGCCGTGCGGTACAT
>JBDSHC010000015.1:0-7767 GCA_039918675.1 Devosia sp. | reverse complement strand
AGTCTCCGAGGCCAATTCCGGTGAGGAGGGCGTTGAGCGCGCCCGTCGCATTGCCGCGGTAGATGCCGAGCCAGATGTAACCGGTCACCGCCTCGGACACTCCGAAAGCCGCAAAGATCATCACGCGCGGCACGAGCGTCTGTCGCGGCGCCAGCGAGCAGAGGAGAGCGAAGATCCAGCCCAGGCTTACCGAGAACGCGGTGGTAAAGACCGTCCACAGCAGCGTGGTCGTAACGGCCTGGCGGAAGTTCGCATCCTGCGCCAGGGTTATGAAATTGCCGAGCCCGTAGAACTTCGGTTTACCCAGCCCCTTGATGTCCCAGAAGCTGAGCACGATGGTCTGAATGAGCGGATAGACCACCGATAAGGCGAACAGCACCAGCACCGGCAGCAGCAGGAGGTAGGCGGCTGGGGCGTCGGCAAGCCACCGGCGAAGGGGGGTGAGCTCGCGCCCACCACCCTTCACTTCGGAGGAATTGCGTTGGTCAGAGCCGCGCGATGGAAGCGCAACCTGAGACATCAGCCGAACGTCTTCGCCTTGGCTTCGAGCGCCTCGGTCACAGCATCGATCGTTGCATCGCTCGGATCCTGCAGGAACTTCTGCAGCTGGACACGGAACTCATCGACCAGATCGCCGGGCAGGAGATCGCCGAGGACGAACTGCACTTCGGACGCGGCAACCGCATCGGCGGCCTTCTTCATCACCGGACCATAAAGCGAGGAGTCGACCTTGTTGCTGGGCGACGCGAGGCTGTGCGAGGCGATGATGTTGGCAGCATCCGCCGTGGTGATCCATGCGAGGAAGGCGTCGGCAGCGGCCTGGTTGGAGCCGTTGGCAAAGCCCGAGAACTCCTTGGAGTCGACCGACGAGACGTTGTCGTGCCCGGCGCCCATCGCCGGGAACTGCTGGATCGAATAGTCGGTGCCTTCGGTGAGGCCGTGCACCGAATGCGCGTAGTCGTTGTTCCACATGCCGATCATCTGGTAGCCATGCGTGCCGGCCTTCCACAGGGCGTCCGCGGCGTCGTTCCAGTCCATGGCCAGCATGCTGGCGGCGGTGCCGCAGCAATTGGCCTTGAGCAGTTCTGCGTACTTCTTGAGCGTGTTCTTGACCGAAGCGTCGGTCCACGGGATCTTGTGAGCCGCCAGATCGCTCGACATCTGGACGCCGTTGAGATGCTCGTAGATCGATTCGAACCACTCGCCATGCGACCAGAATTTGGCGCCGATGGCGATCGGCGTGATGCCGGCGTCGTTGAGCTTCTTGAAGTTGCCGACAAACTCGTCCCACGTCGCGGGCTGCGTAGTGATGCCGGCCTTTTCCATGGTCGAGTTCTTGTAGAACATCGCGCTGCGGTCACCGTAAGTGTAGGTGATGCCGTAGAGCACGCCATCGGTTGAACCGAGGGTCTTCCAGGAGTCCGACAGGTTGTCGCCCAGCTTGGCACTGTCCCAGAGCGGCGCCAGATCGCGCAGCAGCCCGGCATCGGCAAGTTCCTTGCGGAAGGCCGGCCAGGTGTTGACGAACAGATCGGCCGTTTCGCCGGACTGCAGGGCGGCGCGCATGGCTCCGCGCGCATCACCCTGAACGGTCAGGTTGATCTCACGCCATTTCACGCCGGGGTTGGCCTTGACGAAGCCTTCCTCGAGCGCATGCAGCATGTCGGCTTCGCTGCCGCTCGCCCAATTGAGCAGGACCAGCTCGCCGCTGACGCCCTGCGCCAGGGCTGCCGGCGCCAACGCGAACAGCGTCGCGATGCCGACACCTGCCATGAGGGCACGGCGACGGAGTCTAAGCCTGGATGTATCTATGTTCATTCGTTCCTCCTCCTCCTTGATCCGACCTTGCTGGGCGGTATAGTCAAGTAAGTTGAAACGTTATCATCTAAGTTGGTCATGGCAAGCCGGAATCTTTCCCGCAGCCAACCCGCCAGCTAAATGCGTATGAATTCGCGATGTCTCGGCGATCCCGTCGCAACGCGAGCACAGAGACTGGAGGGCCTGCCCAATGAAAACCTACACGATCCCCAAGACCGCGACCGAGGTGTCGAGCGTCGTTCTCGGGCTCATGAGGATCGCAGCGATGAGCGACAGGGAAATCGACGCGCTCGTCCGCACCGCTCTAGAGGTCGGTGTCACAATGCTCGATCACGCCGATGTCTATGGCGGGCGCCCGCATGTTTGTGAGGCGCGATTTGGCGAGGCCGTGAAGCTGAGCGCAAGCGAGCGCGACGGCATCCTGCTGCAGAGCAAGGTCGGCATCCGGAACGGCTATTTCGACTTCTCGGAAGAGCACATCCTCGAAGGGGTCGAAGGCTCGCTGGTGGCGCTCAAGACCGACTATCTTGATGTGCTCCTGCTGCATCGGCCCGATACCCTTGTCGAGCCGGAAGAAGTCGCCTCGGCGTTCGACAAGCTCCATGCGGCCGGCAAGGTCCGGCGCTTCGGCGTTTCGAACCAGACACCCGGCCAGATCGAATTGCTGAAATCGGCCGTTCGCCAGCCGCTCAATTTCAACCAGGTACAGTTGAGCATTACGCACGCCAACCTCGTCGCGCAGGGCATTGCCGTGAACATGGACGGGCTCGACCAATCCGTAGTGCGCGATGTCGGGCTGCTCGACTATTCCCGGCTTCAGGGCATGATGCTGCAGGCCTGGTCGCCGTTCCAGAAGGGCTTTTTCGACGGTACGTTCATTGGCGACCGTACCGACCACGCCGCGCTCAACGACGTTCTAGACGAGCAGGCCGCCCGCTATGGTGTAACCCCCATCGGCATCGCCACCGCCTGGATCACCCGGCATCCCGCCAGTATCCAGATCGTACTGGGAACCACAAAACCAGACCGCGTCCGCGAAGCCGCGGCAGGCTCGAACATCCCGCTGTCCCGGCCGGACTGGTACCCCTGTTCCGCGCGGCGGGGCATACGCTGCCATAGGCGCAGCGCCGCAGTCGCCTGGGACGGGCCTAGGCTTTGAGGCGAACCGGTCTTGCCGGCGGCCAGCTTCATGAACCATTGGCGCAAATACTGATTGTCGATCGCGTCGATGTTGCCGCTGGCGACGAGGCCCGCGGCGACTTCAGGCAGGTGTAGCGTGACCATGTCGATGGCGATGCTTGGGAAAGAATGGTGCCCGGGACCGGAATCGAACCAGTGACACGCGGATTTTCAATCCGCTGCTCTACCAACTGAGCTACCCGGGCATCCGGGCGGGCGCGAAGCGGCCGCCGAAGGCTCGCGGTTTATAGGGGCTCGATCCGGGTGGCGCAAGCGCCAAAAGGGGGTGGCCGGCACGCAGAAAAAAGCCCCGCCGAAGCGGGGCTTTTCATGGGCGTTGTGGTTCGGCGATCAGGCCGAAAGGTCGGCATTCTTGGTGTTGCGCAAGAAGAGCAAACCGACGACGACGGTGAACACTGCCACCACGATGGGATACCAGAGCCCAAAGTAGATGTTACCGGCGTTTGCCACCATCGCGGTCGCGACCAGCGGCAGGAGGCCGCCGAACCAGCCATTGCCGATGTGATAGGGCAGCGACATGGAGGTGTAGCGCACGCGGGTCGGGAACAGTTCGACGAGGAAGGCAGCGATCGGGCCGTACACCATGGTCACGAAGAGCACCATGATGAAGACGATGCCGATGGCCGCTGCCCAGTTGATCCGTGCCTTGTCGGCGCCCACTGCGGCGAGGACCGTGATCGGCACATCGGCGCCGGTCGCATTGGTTGCGGGCTCACCGAGGATGGTGGTGCCCGCGGCAAGCGTCGCCGCTGTTACGTCGGCGGCCTTGCGCGCATCGCTGACGACAGCGAGCTTCTTGGCCGGCGTATCGGCGGCGGTGAGGGCGGCCAACTGCTCCGCATTCAGGGCAACGGACGAATCGGTGGCCTTGAAGTTGGGATAGCCGGCATCGACCAGCGCCTTGATCCATTTGGGGGCGCTGAAGCCTTCGACGGTGATGTCGCCGACTTTCAGGGTCGCCTTGGAACCGGCAGCGCCATTGTCCGAAGTGAAGGAGATGCCGCGCGAGGCCATCAGGCCCTTGCTGGTATCGCAGTCACCCTGGACGGTACCCGGCCATTGCGGGAACAAATTGAAATGGCATTGCGCCGGATCGGCCGAGACGTGGATCGACGTCTTGGCCTTCCATTCTTCGAGCGCCGGGTTGACCGCGGTCGCCAGCCAGCCGAACAGCACGAAATAGCTGAGCGCGCCAAGCATACAGCCAACGAGGATGATGTAGAGCCGGCCGATGCGGTCGGACAGGGTGCCGAAGAACACGAAGAACGGTGTTCCAAGCAGCAGCGCCACACCCATGATGATATAGGTCGACAGATAGTCCACCTGCATCGTCGTCTGGATGAAGAACAGGGCGTAGAACTGGCCAGTGTACCAGATGACGCCCTGGCCGGCGGTGGCGCCGAGCAGAGCCAGAAGGACCAGCTTGTTGTTGGGATATTTGAGGAACGAGTCGCGTAGTGGCGAGGTCGAACCTTTTCCCTCCGCCTTCATCTTGGCGAAGATCGGCGATTCATTGAGCTTGAGACGCACCCAGATCGAATAGATCAGCAGCACGGCAGAGACGAGGAACGGCAGGCGCCAACCCCAATCGGCATAGGCGGCTGGCGCGATCGCGATGCGGCTGATGCCGATGACGAGCAGCGACAGGAAGAAGCCCAGCGTTGCCGTGGTCTGGATCCAGCTCGTGGCAAAGCCACGCTGGCCGACACGGGAATGCTCTGCCACATAGGTTGCGGCACCGCCGTACTCGCCGCCCAGCGCCAGGCCCTGGAGCAGGCGGAGAGTGACGAGAAGCACCGGAGCCCAAACGCCCACCTGCGCGTAAGTCGGCAGGAGGCCGACAGCGAAGGTCGAGACGCCCATCACGAGGATGGTGATGAGGAAGGTGTATTTGCGGCCGACGAGATCGCCGATCCGGCCGAAGACCAGAGCGCCGAAGGGTCGAACGAGGAAACCTGCCGCGTAGGTCGCGAAGGCCGAAAGCAATGCCGCCGTGTCGTTGCCGGACGGAAAGAACAGACTGGCGAAGAACGGCGCCAGCGTCGCGTAAAGATAAAAATCGTACCATTCGAAGATGGTACCGGTCGATGACGCGACGATAACGAAGCGTTCGTCCTTACTCAGACCCTTGCCGCGCGTGGTTGCGCCGGCATCCGCGGTTGCCATGTAGAAGCCCCTCCCATTGTAGTGGCCTTTCCCTCAAAAGGCCTGACGGGACAAAGTGGTAAACACTCGGTTACACGAGTACAGCAGTGTTGCTGTCCTATCGGCGGGCTTGTCCCCGCCGCATCGGCCCAATGCGCGGAAAGCTTGCGCCGAATGGGATGATCGCTGAGGGTGACCACCAAAGGAGACGGGAATGCTCGAGGATTTGAAGGGGAAGCGCGCGCTGGTGACCGGGTCGTCGACCGGTATCGGAGCAGCAGTGGCACGGGAGCTGGCGAAGCTCGGCGTCAAAATCGTGATCCATGGCAACAAGAACGCCGATGCGGCCAATGCGATCGCCAAGGAGATCGGGGCGGCCGGGGTCGTGCTGGGCGATGTCGGCGACAGCGCCGCCGCGGCGCGGATCGTCGATGAAGCGGTGAAGCTTTTGGGCGGGCTCGACATCCTCATCAACAATGCCGGCGCGATCCATGACCGCGTGACGAATGCCGGCTTCGACGAGGCCATGTATGAGCGCGTCTACGACACCAATGTCCGCTCTGTGCTGTCGGTCACCAAGGCGGCCTATCCGTATCTGAAGGCGGCGGGCGGTGGCTCGATTATCAATACGGGCTCGATCGCCGGGCGCTTTGGCGGCTTTATGGGCTCGAGCGTCTATGCATCGGCCAAGGCCGCGGTGCATTCGATCACCCGCAACGCGGCGCGCGAATTCGCCGACGATGGCATCAGGGTCAATGTCGTGGCGCCGGGCTTCATCATCACGCCGTTCCACGACAAGACGCCGGAATCGGTGCGGCAGACGGCGGCGGCGTCGATCCCGATGAAGCGGCTGGGAACGGCGGAAGAATGCGTTGGCGCCTATGTGTTTCTCGCCTCGGCGGCGATGTCGGGCTACATCACGGGCCAGATCATCGACGTCAATGGCGGGCAGCTGATGGTCTAGCGGTTAATCGTCCGAACCCTCGGTATCGTCCGACTCGGACTGGACATCTTCGGCTTCGTTGTCCTCCGCCTCTTGCGGGGCGGGGAGAACGTAGCTGCCGGACAGCCAACGATTGAGGTCGATGTCCTGACAGCGGCCGGAGCAGAAGGGCGAATGCGCCTGGCTTGAGGGCTTGCCGCAGATTGGGCAGGGGCGGATGGGTTTGAGGCGAATAACCTCCGCCATGCCTAGACCGAGGTCAGCGTCGAGGCGTTGAGCCAGTTGAAATGCACCGGATAGCCTTCGCCGGACAGCAGGCCCACCGTCTCGTTGAGCGGCAGGCCGACGACGGCCGAGTAGGAGCCGACGAGCTTCACTACAAACGCGCCGGCGATGCCCTGGATGGCGTAGCCGCCCGCCTTGTCGCGCCACTCGGCGCTGGCGAGATAGCTCTCGATCTCGCGGTTGCTGAGACGCTTGAAGCGGAGGCGGGTCTCAACCAGCCGGCGTCGAAACGCGCCACTGACGCTGAGCATGGTGACGGCGGTGAAGACGCGATGATTGCGACCAGACAGCAGATGAAGGCAGGCATGCGCCTCCTCCATGGTCTCGGCCTTGGGCAGGATGCGGCGGCCCACGGCGACGACGGTATCGGCGGCAAGGACCAGCGCGTTGCCCGCAATGCCGGCGGTGCGCGCCTTGTGCTGGGCGGCCACGGCCTTTTCATCGGCGAGGCGCTGCGCCAGTTTGCGCGGCAACTCGTTGCGGCCGGGGGTTTCGTCGATATGGGCCGGGACCAGATGCTCGGGCTCGATGCCGATCTGATTAAGCAAGGCGAGCCGGCGCGGGGAGGCGGACGCCAGGATGAGTTCCGGACGGCTGGCCATTCTGGCTTAGCGGAACCGGAAGGTGATCCGGCCCTTGGTCAAATCATAGGGGGTCATTTCGCACAGGACCTTGTCGCCGGTCAGCACGCGGATACGGTTCTTGCGCATGCGCCCGGCGGTGTGGGCGATGATCTCGTGGTCGTTCTCGAGCTTGACCCGGAAGGTCGCGTTGGGCAGCAGTTCGACCACCGTGCCCGGAAACTCGAGTACTTCTTCTTTTGGCATTATCTCTCCTGAGGCAGCCGGCAGACGCCTGCCGGGCCTGAATTTGGCAGACCTATACTGGAACTGTCCCGGTTTGTGAACCACCCGCCACCAAGCTTGTGAGGCGCTCCCGGACCCGCTTTTGCAGGGTATCCCGCAGGGTTCGGTAGGCGCTGACGACGGCTTCGCGGTTGCCCTCCATCTCGGTCGGATCGGGCATCGGCCAGTGCTCCACGGCCCCGGTTTCGTAGCCGCGCTTGGCGACGGCGTCGGGGGCGTCGGCGGACAAAGTGACCACCAGATCGAAGTGATTGGCGACCAGTTCGTCCATGGTGTGGGGGGTGTGGACGGACATATCGACTCCGATTTCCTCCATCACCTCATGCACGAATCCGTCGACTTTACCCGATCGGACGCCAGCGGAACGGGCAATCACCCGGCCCGGGAAGAACTTGCGGGCGAGGGCGGCGGCGATGGGCGAGCGAACCGAGTTCATCGAGCAGACGAAGAGTACGGTCGGCAGATTGCTCTCGCGCTCGTCGATGCGGCTCGCATAGGGCTGGACGGCGC
>JBDSHC010000014.1:0-48382 GCA_039918675.1 Devosia sp. | reverse complement strand
TCGCGCATCGGATCGATGTTGCGCGACACGATGGTCTGAAGCGCAAGGATCAGCTGCGCGGTGATGGCGACTGGATCGACCGTGTTGTGGGGCAGGGCGGCGTGGCCGCCTTTGCCCTCGATAGTGATCTGGAATTCGTCGGTCGCCGCCATGATACCGCCTTCGCGAATGCCGAAGCGGCCGGCCGGCAGACCTGGGAGATTGTGGAGCCCGTAGAACTCCTCAATCCCAAAGCGGTCGACCAGACCATCCTGCAGCATCGCCCTGGCGCCGGCGCCCCCCTCTTCGGCGGGCTGGAAAATGACGATGGCGGTGCCGGAGAAATTGCGCGTCTCGGCAAGGTACTTCGCGGCGCCGAGCAACATTGATGTGTGCCCGTCATGGCCGCAGGCATGCATCTTGCCGGTGACGGCGCTGGCATAGGCTTTCCCGGTCCGCTCGGTGATGTGGAGGGCGTCCATATCGGCGCGCAGGCCGATGACTTTCCCGTCCCCGCCATTGCGGCCCTTGATGACGCCGACGACGCCAGTGCGGCCGATACCCGTCACAACCTCGTCGAGGCCGAAGGATTTGAGCAATTCGGCGACGCGCCCGGCGGTACGGTGCACGTCATATTGTAGCTCGGGGTTCCGGTGGAAATCCTGCCGCCATTCGGCGATCTCGCGCTGAAATTCCGCGACGCGATTGATGACAGGCATGAGGTCTGGTTCCTAAAGGTCCAGTTTGCCGGTTTGGGCGTAGCAAGGTCAACCCTTGCCCTGAACCCCCTCTTTTGGCATAGCGCCCAGCATGAAGATCCTTGTGGGCGTCAAGCGCGTTATCGACCATGCCATCCGGATCCGGGTGAAGCCGGACGGAACGGGCGTCGAAAGCGCGAATCTGCGCATGTCGATTAACCCGTTCGACCGTCACGCTGTCGAGGCCGCGGTACGGCTGGTGGAAGCCGGGCATGCGGATGAGATCGTCATTGTGTCGATCGGGCCGAAAGCGGCCACCGATGTGATCCTCGTGGCGCTGGCCATGGGCGCGCATCGCGGCGTGTTGCTCGAAACGGACGCCAAGGTCGAGACGCTGGCTGTAGCCAAGCTGCTGAAGCACGTCGTCGATGAGGAAAAGCCCGATCTGATCCTGCTCGGGAAGCAGGCCGTGGACGATGACAGCAACCACGTCGGCCAGATGCTGGCCGGACTGCTCGGCTGGCCGCAGGCGACGTTTGCGTCGGAGATCAAAATCGTCGACGGCGGGATCGAAGTGACCCGCGAAGTCGATTTCGGCCGCGAGACGCTGGCCCTGCCGCTGCCGGCACTGGTGACTGCGGATCTGCGGTTGAATGAGCCGCGCAATACCGGTCTGCCGATGGTGATGAAAGCGCGCGCGAAGCCGCTGGCGGTGAAGCCGGTTGCTGATCTCGGGATCGATATTGTGCCTCGGCTTGTGGTCGAGAAGGTGACGCCGCCGCGGGAGCGCGCGCCGGGCAAAGTTGTGGCCAATGTCGCCGAGTTCGCCGCCGCCATTGCTGCGGAAGTCGCCAAGATGGAGCCGCGCTGATGTCCGTGCTGGTTCTCGCCGATGTCGATCAGGGGAAGCTGACGCCAGCGACCGCGCGCCTCGTGGCCGCCGCGGCCGAACTGGGGCCGGTCGATGTGTTGGTTGAGAGCGCCGCGGCTGATGAGGCGAAGGCACTCGCGGGCGTGGCGAAAGTCCTGTCGGCCGATCTGCCGCGCGCTGCGGATGCACTGGCGCTGCTGTTGGCGACGCTGAGCGAGCCGTATTCGCATGTGATCGCGGCGGCCAATTCGACCGGACGCGATGTGATCCCGCGGCTGGCGGCCCTGCTCGATCTGATGCCGATCACCGATGTGACGGCGATCCTCGGGCCAAACCGCTTCGAGCGGCCGGTCTATGCGGGCAATGCCGTCGAGACGGTCAGTTCCGGGCAGGCCAAGCAATTGCTGACCATCCGGGCCTCGGCGTTCGCACCGGCCGGGGCCGGCAATGCAGCGCCGATCGAGACGGTGCCCACGGGCAATGGAGGGGTAGCGAAAGTTATCGCCGAGCAGCGCGCCGAGACCGAGCGCGCCGATCTGTCGACGGCGCAGATCGTGGTGTCCGGCGGCGTGCCGCTGGGCGATAAATTCGGGCTGATCTTCGATCTCGCCGACCGATTGGGCGCGGCCGTTGGCGCAACGCGTGCCGCGGTAGATGCCGGCTTCGCCGACAATTCTCTGCAGGTCGGGCAGACCGGCAAGATCGTCGCGCCAGACCTCTATCTCGGCATCGGCATTTCCGGAGCGCTGCAGCACATCGCCGGTCTCAACGGCGCCAAGGCGATCTTTGCGGTCAACAAAGACCCCGAAGCGCCGCTGGTTAAGCTCGCCGATGTGGCGCTGATCGGCGATCTGTTCGTGATCGTGCCGGCACTGATCGCCGAACTCGACCGGCTCGGCGTCAAACGCTGAGTCCGTTGCTTTTCGGCTGTCGCCGCCTATAAAGTCGCCGCAATTCCCACCCGGATCCGACCATGTTCGAAACCCTGCAAAAGGCTACGCTCGACAAGATTTTCGTGCTGATGGCGGAATATGCCGCCGATCCGCGCGCCAACAAGATCGATCTGGGCGTCGGCGTCTACAAAGACCCGCAGAACAACACGCCGATCATGACGGCGGTGAAAAAGGCCGAGCAGCGCATTCTCGATGCCGCCAAGACCAAGACCTATAAGGGCGTGGTGGGGAACAAGGAGTTCTCGCAAGCGATCGTCGATCTGGCCCTGGGCGGCGTGGTCGACGCGTCGCGCATCCGCTGCGTCAATGGCGCGGGCGGCACTGGCGCGCTGATGAATTTGCTGTTCGTACTCGGACGCGCGCGCCCCAAGGGCCGCATCTTCATCTCCGATCCGACCTGGCCGAACCACATTCCGCTGGCTGAAAACGCCAACCTCACTGTCAATTACTACCCATATTTCGACCCCAAGAGCCGGGCGGTAAATTTCGGCGGCATGATGCAAGCGCTGGACGGGCTGAGCAGCGATGATATCGTCATGCTGCATGGCTGCTGCCACAATCCGACCGGCGCGAACCTCACCAATGCCCAGTGGGACATTGTGGTCGACAGCCTCAAGCGCACCGGCGCTTTCCCGCTGGTCGATCTCGCCTATCTCGGCTTCGGCGACGGCGTCGACGAGGACGCCTATGGCCTGCGCAAGATCGCATCGTCAGTGCCCGAATGCATGATCGCCTTCTCGGCCAGCAAGAATTTCGGGCTCTATCGCGATCGGGCCGGTGTCTCGATCGCCATCGCAAGGGATGCGGCGACCGCCGATGTGGTGTCGAGCCAGTTGCAGAACGTCATCCGCGGCACGATCTCGCAAACCCCGGACCACGGCGCCGAAGTCGTACGGGTGATCCTCGAAGACAGGGAATTGCGGGCCGAATGGGCCGCTGAGCTCAAGGACATGCGCGAACGCATGAAGCGGCTGCGCGTGAAGCTGGCCGACGCGATCCGGCGCAAGTCGAACTCCAAGGATTTCGATTTCATCGCCGAGCATTCCGGCATGTTCTCGCTGCTCGGCCTGCCGGCGGATGTCGTCCAGAAGCTCAAGACCGAGGACGGCGTCTACATGATCAACGACAGCCGGATCAACGTGGCCGGTATTCCTGAGGATCGCGTCGACGAACTGGCGGATTTTCTGATCGCCGCTGCGGGTTAATAGCTTGTGCCGTTATGGAAACGGCATAGATATGACTTAAAGAGATCAGCCAGTTTCGGGAGAGAAGATATGCAGTTTTTCGTCGATACCGCAGAGATCGCGGACATCAAGAAGCTCCACCAAATGGGCCTTCTGGACGGTGTGACCACCAACCCGTCGCTGATCGCCAAATCGGGTCGCGACTTCAAGGAAGTGATCAAGGAGATTTGCTCGGTCGTTCCGGGTCCGGTGTCCGCCGAAGTTGCCTCGATGGATTATGACACCATGGTCAAGGAGGGCGAAGTGCTCGCCAAGCTGGCCGACAATGTCGTGGTCAAGCTGCCGCTGACCGTTGAGGGGCTTCGCGCCTGCAAGATGTTCTCAGGCAAAGGCATCAAGACCAACGTCACGCTCTGCTTCTCGCCCAATCAGGCGCTGCTCGCGGCCAAGTGCGGCGCGACGTACATCTCGCCCTTCCTCGGCCGTCTCGATGACATCAATCTCGATGGCGTCGAACTGATCGAGCAGATCCGCACGATCTACGACAATTACAACTTCACCACGCAGATCCTCGCCGCCTCGATCCGTACGCCCAACCACGTGACGGAAGTCGCGCTGGCCGGCGCGGACGTCGCGACGATCCCCCCGGCAGTGATCTACAAGCTCGCCGACCACCCGCTGACCAAGAGCGGGCTCGAGCAGTTCGTCAAAGACTGGGCCTCGACGGGTCAGTCGATCCTCTGATGGCCGACGCCGAAATCGCCGGAGCGGTGAAAGCCGCTCTGGCGCATGTCGAAATCCCCGGCGGCGGTACGCTGGCGGGCTATTCCGGCCTCTCCGAAATCATCGTCACCAAGAGCGCGATCGCGCTGGCCATTTCCGTGCAACCGGGAATGGAGGCGGCGTTTGGCCCGGCGCGCGACGCTGCCAAGGCGGGCGCCGAGGCCGTGGGGCAGGGCCGCAAGGTCATGGTGTCTCTGACATCGGACAAGGCGCCGCCGCAGGCGACAGGGCAGGCCGCCGCACAGGGGCGCCCGGGACCGGCCCCGAAATCGCCAGTACCTGGTGTACGCAATATCGTCGTCGTGGGCTCGGGCAAGGGCGGCGTGGGCAAATCCACCGTCGCGACAAATCTCGCATTGGCGTTCGCTGCCGAGGGGCTGAAGACGGGTATTCTAGACGCCGACCTCTATGGCCCCTCAATTCCGAAGCTGCTCGGCATCGAGGGCAAGCCCGCGGTGCGCGAGGACGGCATTTTTTCGCCGCACAAAGCCTTCGGGCTGAGCGCCATTTCCATCGGTTCGATGCTGACCCCGGGACAGGCGGTTGTGTGGCGCGGGCCAATGGCGACATCGGCGCTTCGGCAATTGCTGCGCGAGACCGATTGGGGTGGGCTCGATCTGCTGGTGGTCGATTTGCCGCCGGGGACGGGCGATATCCAGATTTCGCTGTTCCAGCAGGCCGAGCTTGCAGGCGCGGTGATCGTCTCAACGCCGCAGGATCTGGCGCTGATCGACGCGCAGAAGGCCGTCGACATGATGAAGCGTCTGTCGATCCCGCTGCTCGGGCTGGTCGAGAATATGAGCTACTTCGTGGCCCCCGATACCGGCAAGCGCTACGACATTTTCGGTCATGGTGGCGCGGCGAGCGCGGCGGCCGGGATGGGCATGCCGTTCCTCGGCGAAGTGCCGCTCGACATGGCGATCCGCGAAACCTCGGATGCTGGAACGCCGGTGGTCGCGGCTGACCCGACTGGGCCGCAGGCCGCAGCCTTCCGCGCCATCGCGCGCGAAATCCTCAACCGGAATCCCCACCTTAAGTAGAAGCGCAGGGGGCGTGACAACGCTCCGCATACTTGGTACAACCAGAAATGTAATCGATTACATAGGACGCTGGTCAACCGGCGTCGAGAGGGCAAAGCCTTGGAGGGGCCATGTTTTCCGTAGACCGGCATCAGTTCGGGCCGAACTTCGTGTTCGGCGCCGCGACCTCGGCCTATCAGATCGAAGGGGGCCAGAACGACGGCCGTGGCCCCTCGATCTGGGATACTTTTGCCGCCACTCCCGGCAATGTGAAGAACGCCGACGATGGCCGGATGGCCTGCGATCACTACAACCGCTGGCCCGAAGATCTCGACATCGTCCATGATGGCGGCTTCGGCGCCTACCGCTTTTCGTTCGCCTGGCCGCGGCTGATTCCCGAGGGGACGGGTGCGGTCAACCAGGCTGGCATCGACTTCTACGACCGGCTGATCGACGGCATGCTGGAGCGAGGTCTGAAGCCCTTCGGGACGCTGTATCACTGGGACCTGCCCAGCGCGCTGCAGGACAAGGGTGGCTGGACCAATCGCGATATCGGCGGCTGGTTTGCCGACTACGCGTCGCTGATCGCCCACAATTTCGGCGATCGGCTGCACGCCACGGCTACCATCAACGAACCATGGTGCGTGTCGGTGCTAAGCCATTTGCTGGGCATCCATGCCCCCGGCCATCGCGACCTTCGCTCGGCCGCCCGCGCCATGCATCATGTGCTTTACGCCCATGGCATGGGGGTGGATGCGCTCAGGGCCGATGGCGTCAAGAACATCGGCATCGTCACCAATCTCGAGAAATCCGAGCCGGCCTCCGACAGCGCCGCGGATCGTGCGGCCGCCGACATTGGCGATGCGCTGTTCAACCGCTGGTTCCTCGGTGGCGTGTACAAGGGCCAGTATCCCGACGTTCTGACCAAGATACTGGAAGGCTATCTGCCAACGGACTGGCAGCGCGACATGGAGATCGTCAGCCGCCCGCTCGACTGGGCGGGCATCAATTACTACACGCGCGGCCTCTACGCCGCTGATCCGACCCGGCCGGCACTGCCGATCAAGCAGGTGAAGGGGCCGTTGCCCAAGAACGACCTGGGCTGGGAAACCTATCCCGAGGGATTGCGCGACCTGCTGGTGCGCGTCTCGAAAGAATACACCAAGCTGCCGCTCTACGTGACCGAGAACGGCATGTCGGAAAATGATGATGCGCGTCGCATCGACTACTATGACGGGCATTTGAACGCGGTTCTAGACGCACAGAAGCAGGGCGCCGATGTCCGCGGCTACTTCGCCTGGTCGCTGCTCGACAATTACGAATGGGCCGAGGGCTACGCCTCGCGCTTCGGCATCGTGCACGTCGATTTCAACACCCAGATGCGCACACCCAAGGGCAGCTACCGGGCCTTCCAGGGGATGCTTCACAACACGCGCTAGCTGTCGCTTTGGCATCAGCGGCCTCGCGCCTCGGTTGCCATGGTACGATGGCCGGGATTAATCCAGTTCGCAGGACGTTACATGTCTCTGCGCAGCCATTTGCTGCTGGTCTGCCGAGGGGCGACCAACGGAGACTTAGATGTTTGGAAACTGGAAAAAGCGGCGGATGGACCGCCAGGCGCTTTGCGAGTTGTCGCAATTGGATGCGCATCTGCTGCGGGACATGGGGCTTCACCCCGACGATTTCTGCGATGCCATGGAGGGTCGGCGAAGCTCGCTGTTGTTCACCCCCTTCCGCAACCCGCGCAAGCGCTGAAACATTCGACCCACTCGCTATCGAATTGGGCCATTGGCCAGGCATTTTTTGCGCCGACGGTCAGAGTTTCGGCGACCGTCGCGCGAGCCCACGATGGCGGTTCATTGTCCTACCCATGCAGGTCAAAATGCATCCTTTTTAGGCGCGAACGGTGCATGCACGGGTGCCTTGGAACCGTACCCGTGGGTACCTCCGAGCCACCTTGCCCCGCCCATTCCTTTGTGCAAGTTTAAGTTACTGCTAACCGCTGTGAGAGCTCGACAATCGAGCCCCAAAACGTTTTGGAGCCAAAACGTTTTGGAATGCGGGAAGGCGGGGCGCCGAATGGTGCCTCTAACTGTGCAATGGGAGGACTACATGCACAAATACCTCTTGGCGGGGGTTTCCGCCATCGCCGTCCTAATGGGCGGTTTTACGGCCTATGGCCAAGACCTGATGTTCAAAAAGGGTGAGGGCGGTTTCAACTGGGCCTCGCTCGACGAATTCAAGGCAGCGCACACCGGCCTCGACGGCCAGGCGCTGACGATCTGGGACGCCTGGAGCGAACCCGGCGACAAGGCACAGTTCGAATCTGTGCTGAGCTACTTCAGCGATGCCACCGGCATCAAGGTACAGAACGGCTCGTCCAAGAATTACGAAGAACAGGCCCGTATCGATATTGCCGCGGGTAGCCCGGCCAACATCACCATCCTGCCGCAGCCCGGCCTTCTCGCCGACTTCGCCAAGCAGGGTGCACTCGTCGACCTCGGCGACGACACCACCAAATGGCTGACCGACAACTACTCGGCCGGCTCGTCCTGGGCCGCGCTGGGCCAGTACGAAGGCAAGGATGGGGCGACCCACCAGTTCGCATTCCCGTACAAGCAGGAAGTGAAGTCGCTGGTCTGGTACTCGCCGGATAATTTCGCCGAAAAGGGCTACAAGGTTCCCGAGAGCTGGGAAGATCTGATGGCTCTTCAGGACAAGATCGTTGCCGATGGCGGTGTGCCGTGGTGCCTCGGTCTGGAATCGGGCGGCGCCACCGGCTGGACCGCCACCGACTGGATCGAAGACATCCTGCTGCGCACGCAGCCGCCGGAAGTCTATGACGGCTGGGTGAAGAACACGATCAAGTTCAACGATCCGCGTATCGTTGCCGCGATCGACGCGTTCGGCGCCATTGCCAAGAACGACAAATACGTTGCCGGCGGCGTCAAAGCCGTGGCCACCACGTCGTTCGGCGACAGCCCGAAAGGCCTCTTCACGGTGCCCCCGCAGTGCTACCTGCACCGCCAGGCGTCGTTCATTCCGTCCTTCTTTGGTGACGACAAGGTTGCCGGTGAAGACTACAACTTCTTCTACTTCCCGGCCTCGACGGCAGCCAATCTCGGCAAGCCGGTGCTTGGTTCGGGCAACCTTGCGACGATCACCAAGGACTCGCCGGCCGCTCGCGCCTTCATCGATTATCTGAAGACGCCGATCGCCCACGAGATCTGGATGGCCCAGCAGAACGGCTCGTTCCTCTCGGCCAACAAGAACGTCAACACCGACCTGTATAACAGCCAGGCCAACAAGGACCTCGGCCAGATCCTGCTGAACGCCACCACGTTCCGCTTCGACGGCTCTGACCTGATGCCCGGCCCGATCGGTGCCGGCGCCTTCTGGACCGGCATGGTCGATTTCGTGAACGGCAAGTCCGCTCAGGAAGTCGCCGACGCGATCCAGGCTGCCTGGGACAAGCTCTAGCTTGTCATCGAAATCGGACTCGGCGCCCACCGGCGCCGGGTCCTTCGACCGGAGTGACGTGATACTGACATCGCAGCCGTAAACGCCGTAAGCGCGGAACGGCTCATCGGGGAGGGTGCCATATGATCCAGCAGATTCTGGGCGCAGCGATTGCCGTCGTGATCGCCGTCGCCGCGTGCTTCACTTACTTCTGGGGCACCAACTGGGTCCTCGACAAACTTCTCTCGTCGAACGCGATGGCCGGTGACGATGTCACTCGCCGCGACAATCTCCGCTCTGGCGTCCGGCCCTGGCTCTTCATCTTCCCGGCCCTGCTGTTCCTGTCGCTCTACCTGATCTACCCGGTGTTCGAGACGCTGCGCCTGAGCTTTTTCGACAAGTTCGGCCAGAACTTCATCGGCCTCTCCAATTACGCCTGGGCCTTCACCGACGGCATCTTCTGGCAATCGGCGCTGAACAATATCGCCTGGCTGCTGATCGTGCCGTTCCTGTCGACCGCCTTCGGGCTGGTGATTGCGGTGCTCGCGGACCGGCTCTGGTGGGGCAATATCGCAAAATCGCTGGTGTTCATGCCGATGGCGATCTCCTTCGTCGGCGCCTCGGTGATCTGGAAATTCGTCTATACCTATCGCGGTCCGGGCATCGAGCAGATCGGCGTTCTAAATGCCATCGTCACCGGCATGGGCCTGCCGCCGCAGGCCTGGCTGACCGTGCCGTTCCTCAACTCAGTGCTGCTGATGATCATTCTGGTCTGGATCCAGACTGGCTTCGCCATGGTGATTCTGTCGGCGGCACTGCGCGGCATTCCCGAGGAGACGCTGGAAGCGGCGCGCATCGATGGCGCCAATGACTTCCAGATTTTCTTCGGCATCATGATCCCGCAGATCTGGGGCACGCTGATCGTTGTGTGGACCACCATCACCATCACCGTGCTGAAAGTGTTCGACATCGTGTACGCCATGACGAACGGCGAGTTTCAGACGCAGGTGCTCGCCAACCTCATGTACCGCTGGATGTTCATTTCGGGCGATTATGGGCGTGGCTCGACCATCGCCGTTATCATCATGCTCGCCGTGGTTCCGATCATGGTCTGGAACATCCGCCGCGCCAACGCTGAAGAGGGGACTCGCTGATGACCAGTAGGGCTGCCGATATGCCGGTTTCGGCACCCGCCTCGTCGTCGAACTGGTTTGCCAAAATTAGGATCGGCAGGATCGCGGCGCATGTGGCGCTGCTGTTCTTCGTGGCCCTGTGGACGTTCCCGACCGTCGGCCTCTTGATCTCGTCGGTGCGCGACAAGGACCAATTGGCAATCTCCGGCTGGTGGACGGCGCTTGCGAGTTCCACCACGCAGAACGCCGCCCGCGCCGGCAAGGCCGCCGATCAGGTGCAGGAAGACGGAAAGTTCGTCATCAAGGGCAATCTGCTGGGCACCGATGCGCGCGGCAAGCTGATCCAGAGCTTCGGTATCACCAATGCTGAAGTCGCGGCCGCGCCTGTCGGCGGAACATTGCCAATGCGCGATGGCGGCGAGATCACCGTGCAAGCGAACGGCGACTATGTCTGGACGTCGGATACCGAGTTCAAGCACACCAGTGGCCCGCGCATCTATTACGTCGTGGGCAGTCCACCGCGATTCACGCTCGACAACTATATCGCAGTGCTACAGGCCAATGGCATCGCTCAGTCCTTCATCAACTCGATCACGGTGGCCATCCCATCGACGGTCATCCCGATCATGATCGCGGCATTTGCGGCATATGCTTTGGCCTGGATGCGGTTCCCCGGCCGTGGCTTCATCGTTGCCGTGGTGGTGGGCCTGCTCGTCGTGCCGCTGCAGATGTCGCTGATCCCGCTGCTCAGAATGTACAACGGCATCGCCAATGTCTTTGGTACGGAGAGCAAGGGCTATTTCGGTGTGTGGCTGGCGCATACGGCGTTCGGCCTGCCGCTGGCGATCTACCTGTTGCGCAATTACATGTCGGGCCTGCCACGCGAGATCATGGAATCGGCCCGCATCGACGGCGCGAGCCACTTCAAGATTTTTACCGGCATGGTCCTGCCATTGAGCTTCCCGGCGCTTGCCTCGTTCGCAATCTTTCAGTTCCTGTGGATCTGGAACGATCTTCTTGTGGCCCTCGTGTTCCTCGGGGCGCAGGACGACAAGGTGGTGCTGACTGGACGTCTGGTCAATCTACTCGGCACGCAGGGCGACAATTGGGAACTGCTGACCTCGGGCGCGTTCATCTCGATCGTGGTTCCGCTGATCGTCTTCTTCTCGCTGCAGCGCTACTTCGTGCGCGGTCTGCTTGCCGGCTCGGTCAAGTAATTTGCGATCGCGTCCTCCTGCGATCGCGAGGGCTGGCTTTCGGGCCGGCCCTCTTCTTATGCAGGCTGCAATCGCCGGGAGGTCTGGCGCCGCTTGGCAGGGAGGGGATGCTCGAGGACAGTGCCGTCGATGCCCTGCGCCAGTTCGAAAGTCGATGGGATAACGACGCCTCGTCCCGGCCCCGGCTCGTTGCATTGACGGACCAGTTCGGCGATCACTGCCTCGCCTGCGTCGCGCAGCGATGAGCGAATACGGGTGAACTGCGACGTAAACGGCGTCAAATCGATGTAGTGCAGCTCGTCATCCATCGTCGCAACCGCGACGTTCCGATCCATGCCGCTGCGAACCACCGCGGCATGCCCCTCGACCGCCATCAGTGACGACGAGTAGATTAACGCGGTGACCTTGGGGTCGTTCAGGGCCAGATGCGTCAGCTTGTACCCTGCATCGCCCATCGGATGGAGCGAGTTGAAAACCTTCAGCGCGCTGGGGGCGAGGCCCGCATCGGCAATCGCGTCGCGGACGGCGCGGTGGCGCCAGAGCGCATAGGCGAAGGCCTCATCGCCATTGATGAAGGCGATGCGCTTGTGGCCATTGGAGATCATCAGGCGGGTCAGATTATAGAAATTTCCGTAATTGTCGATGTCGACCCAGCCATAATCTTCGCTTCGGCCATCCCGCCCATGGACGACGAACGGCCGGTGCGCACTGAGCAAATAGTCGAGGCGCTTGTCGTTTTCGCGCGGCAGATCGACGATGAAACCATCGACCGAGTTGTCGTTGACGTATCGATCGTAGATGCTCATCTCATGGGCAGGAATCTCGCTCGCTAGAACGAGATCGTAATTGAGCGCACGGGCGCCCCGTAGCACGCCGGCAAGCACTTCGACAAAGTGCGGATCGACGAATTTGCGGTCATTGTCCTGCTGCACCCAGGCGACGTTGTGCGTGCGCCGCGTCACGAGCCTTTGTGCATTGCGGTTGGGGCGATAGCCAAGCTTGGCCGCGCCGTCGACGACCCGCCGGCGGGTCTTTTCACCGACGTCTGAATAGCCGTTGAGCGCGCGCGAAATCGTCGTGATCGACAAGCCCAGCTCCGCGGCCAGGTCCTTGATCGTCACGCTGCGGGTAAGCGCTGCCGGCGTCGCCGCAGGCTGGTTTGGTTTTCGTCCCATAGTGACTTGATATTCATTAGTTTTCGCGTGGCCGCAAGCCGGTGCCGCGCAGTCCGTTGGAGTTGACGAATTGTCTGCTCCAACGCTAAGAATAGACCACTAAAACGTTTTGGCAAATTGCCGTTCCGGATGGGTGCGCCCGCTGGTTCTGCCAAGAGGAGAGGTCCCGCGTGGTCGCCCAGCCGCTAATGACGGAACAGAAGCCGGCGGGTGAATCCGTGCTTGATCGCGACTGGTGGCGCGGCGCGGTGATCTATCAAATCTACCCGCGCTCGTTTCAGGACCACAATGGCGACGGCATCGGCGATCTGGTCGGCATCACCGAGCGGCTGGACTATGTGGCCGATCTCGGAGTCGATGGCATCTGGCTCTCGCCCTTTTTCACCTCGCCGATGAAGGATTTCGGCTACGACGTCTCCAACTACCGCGATGTCGATCCGCTGTTCGGCACGCTGGGCGATTTCGACCGGCTGGTCGAGAAGGCGCATGCGCTGAACCTCAAGGTGATCATCGATCAGGTGATCAGCCATTGCTCGGACAAGCATCCCTGGTTTGCCGAGAGCCGTCTCAACCGCACCAATGAGAAGCGCGACTGGTTCGTGTGGGCCGACCCCAAGCCCGATGGCACGCCGCCCAACAATTGGCTGTCGATCTTCGGCGGCAGCGCCTGGACCTGGGACAGCCGGCGCATGCAGTATTACATGCACAATTTTCTCGCGTCGCAGCCCGATTTCAACTTCCACAATCCGGACGTTCAGGATGCGATGCTCGACAACATGCGCTTCTGGCTGGAGCGCGGCATCGACGGCTTCCGGCTCGATACGGTGAACTTCTATTTCCACTCCGAAGGGTTGGAATCGAACCCGGTGGTGAAGCCGGAAGATTTCAACGCGACGACGGCGCCCGCAGTGAACCCGTACAATTTTCAGGAGCACCTCTACGACAAGAGCCGGCCTGAAAATATCGGCTTCCTGAAGCGGCTGCGCAAGCTGATGGATCAGTATGGCGCCAAGACCACCGTCGGCGAGATCGGCGACAGCCAGCACCAGATGGAAGTGATGGCGGCCTACACATCGGGCACCGACAAGCTCAACATGGCCTATACGTTCGACTACCTAGGCGGCGAGTTCTCGGCCGAGCACTTCCGCAGATCGATCGACATCACGGAGCATGATGCGCCGGAAGGCTGGATCTGCCTCGCCTTCTCGAACCACGATGTGGTGCGGCATGTGAGCCGCTGGGCAATTCATGGCCAGCAGGAGGATTTCGCCCGGCTCGCCTGCACGCTGCTGCTCTCGATGCGCGGCTCGGTCTGCTTGTATCAGGGCGAAGAGCTCGGGCTGACCGAGGCGGAACTCGCATTCGAGGATCTGGTCGATCCCTATGGAATCGAGTTCTGGCCGCAATTCAAAGGCCGCGACGGGTGCCGGACGCCGATGGTGTGGCAGACCCAGTCGCTGCTCGGCGGGTTCACGACCGCGAGCCGTGCCTGGCTACCGGTGCCGGCCGATCACATGACCAAAGCGGTCGACCGCCAGGTGACCGACCCGAGGTCGGTGCTGTCGCATTACCGCGCGATGCTGGCGTTCCGCAAAGCGCATCCGGCTCTGGCCAAAGGGGCGATCAAGACCCTTGATGCGCCGCAGGGCGTGCTGGCGTTCATCCGCGAAGGCGAGGGCCAAAGGCTCTATTGCGTGTTCAACATGAGCGAGAAGGGCGCGGTTGTGACCGTGCCCTCCGGGTTCGATCTATTGCCATCGGGCGCCCCGGGCATCGGCGATGAGCCGGCGCAGGGCGCACTAAATCTGGCGCCGTTCGGCGCGTACATTGGAATTCTGCGTTAGCGGGCAGGGGAGGCCTCAAATGTCGGATCTGAAGATCAGCAATCTCTACAAGCGTTACGGCAACATCGAGATTTTGAAGGACGTCAACCTCGATATCAAATCTGGAGAGTTCATCGTTTTCGTCGGCCCCTCGGGTTGTGGCAAGTCCACTCTGTTGCGCTGCATCTCCGGCCTCGAGAGCATCTCCGAAGGCGTGCTGCAGATCGATGGCCGGGTGGTCAACGACGTGGCGCCCTCGAAGCGCGGCATTGCGATGGTGTTCCAGTCCTACGCGCTCTACCCGCATATGACGGTCTACGACAACATGGCCTATGCGCTGAAGCTCGCCAACACGCCCAGGGACGAGCTAGACAAGAAGGTGCGTGGCGCCGCCGACAAGCTGCAGCTCACCAAATATCTCGAGCGCCTGCCCAAGGCCCTCTCGGGTGGCCAGCGCCAGCGTGTCGCCATCGGCCGCGCCATCGTGCGCGACCCGAAGGTGTTCCTGTTCGACGAGCCGCTGTCGAATCTGGACGCGGCGTTGCGCGTGCAGATGCGCATGGAGATCGGCCAGCTCAAGGAACAGTTGCCCAACACTACGATGGTCTATGTGACGCACGATCAGGTCGAGGCCATGACCATGGCGGACAGGATCGTCGTACTGAAGGACGGCGTGGTGCAGCAGGTGGGAACGCCCATGGAGCTCTATGAGACACCCCAGTCGTTGTTCGTCGCGCAGTTCATCGGCTCGCCCAAGATGAACTTCTTCACTGGCGCCGACGCCGCGAAGTTCAAGGCGACCACAGTGGGCGTGCGCCCCGAGCATCTCGACATCGCGCCGTCTAACGGCACCTGGGACGGCAAGGTCGTCTATTCCGAGAATCTCGGATCGGACAGCTATATCTATGTCGACACCGGCGGCGACCAGCCGGTGATCCTGCGCCAGCCGGGCAAGGCCAGCTACCACGCCGGCGACGCGCTCAGCTTCTCGCCGCGCGGCGACATGTTCCATCGGTTTGACGATGCGGGTAAGCCGCTGACGCATTGAGGCGGAAGTCTAACGCATCGGACCGGTGTGAAACGAACGCGGTGTCATCCCGGGCTTTACCCGGGACCCAACTGACCACGGCGCAAGAGTTGAGTGGGGTCCCTGCTTTCGCAGGGATGACAGGTGGTGCGCGGGAGACTGCGCGCTAAAGCACCGGCACAATGCCGATATCCGGCAGCGCCGCAGCGATTAGCTCTTTGGTCAGTGCGGCCTGCGGTTTCTCGAGCAGCGTCGCCGGCGTCCCGGTTTCGACGATCTTGCCCTTGTCCATCACCATGACGCGGTCGGCGACGATGCGGACCATGTCGAGGTCGTGGCTGATAACGAGGAAGGTGAGCCCGAAATCGGCGCGGAGGCGGTTGAGGAGAACGAGGACTTCGCCGCGCACCGACACATCGAGCGCCGACACCGGCTCGTCGAGGACGACGAGGCGCGGCCGGGTGACCAGCGCTCTCGCTATGGCGAAACGCTGGCGCTGGCCGCCCGAGAATTCGTGCGGATAACGGCTGAGCATATCCGGCGACAGGCCGACCGCTTTGACGATCTCGACCATCCGCTTGCTGAGGTCGTCGAACTCGGCGCCATGTTCGGGGCGCAGTGGCTCGGAGACAGATTCGCCGATGGTGAGGCGCGGATTGAAGCTGCCGAACGGGTCTTGGAACACGAGGCTGATATCGCGGCGCGCCGCCCGCGGCAGATCGGGACCGTGATAGATCTGATGGTCGAATTCGAGCTCGCCCCTGGTGGCGCGGTCGAGCCCGACAATGATGCGGGCGAGCGTCGATTTGCCGGAGCCGGAGGGGCCGACCAGCGCGAGCGACTCCCCGGCGCGGATTGAAAAGCTGACATCGTCGAGCGCGAGAAGCGGCGGGCGGGGCTCGAAGATCGACACATCGGGCTGGCGGAAGCGGCGCGTTAGATTGCGCACGGCCAGTAAGTCGGCGCCGATGGGCGCGCGCATCAGCGTGCGGGCCCGATGGCGGCCGGCGGCAAGCAGGAGCTTGGTGTAATCCTGCTTGGGATGGCCCAGCACATCGAGCTTGTCGCCCATCTCGACCACCTTGCCGCGACGCACCACCATGATCTTGGTGCAGAGCGCGGCGACGGCACGCAGATCGTGCGAGATGAACATCAGCGCCATGCCGCGCTCGGTGCAGAGCCGGTCGATGAGGTCAATGATCCTGCGCTGGGTGATAAGATCGAGCGCGGAGGTCGGCTCATCGGCGATCAGCAGATCGGGTTTGCCGGCGAGAGCCTGGGCGATCATGACGCGCTGGCGCTGGCCGCCCGAGAGCTGGTGCGGATATCGCGCGGCGTGCGCCGGCTCGAGGCCGACTTCGCGGAACAGGGTCTCGACATCGGTGCGAACGTCTGCGGTGTGTCCGGCGAGGATCATTGCCTCAGCGACCTGTGCGCCCGCCTTCTGCAGGGGATCGAGCGAGGTCATCGGCTCCTGGAACACCATCCCAATGCGCTTTCCGCGCAGCTTGGCGCGCGCGGCTTCGTCCTCGGGTAGTGCTGCATCCTCGAAGATAAGCGTGCCTGTGGCCGTGGCGCCTTCGGGCAGCAACCCCATGATGGCGAGGGCACTCATGGTCTTGCCCGAGCCGCTTTCGCCGATGATGCCGAAGCGTTGGCCCTTGCCGATAGCGAAGCTGACCTTGTCGAGGGCGGGTGTGCCGCCGAAGGTCACGGTGAGGTCGTCGACCTTAAGCAGCGCCACGGGCCGCTCCGATGCGGCGGAGCCGCGGGTCGAGAAGGTCGCGCAGGCCATCGCCGGCAAGGTTCAATGCCACGACGATGAAGATGATCGTGAGTCCGGGGATGATTGCGAGCGAGGGCCGGAGTAGCGCGTAGGTCTGCGCGTCCTTCAGCATCAGCCCGAGGCTGGTAGCTGGCGGCTGCGTGCCGAGACCGACATAGCTGAGGCTGGCTTCGGCGAGGATGCCCATGGCGAGCTGGATCGTCGCCTGCACGATGATGAGGCTGGTGATGTTGGGCAGGATGTGGCGCCGCGCGATCTCAATGCCGCCCAGGCCGGCAAGGCGTGCCGCTGCGACATAGTCGAGGGTCTTGAGGCTAAGCGCCCCACCCCGCGCCACGCGCGCAAATACCGGTATATTGAAAATGCCGACCGCGATCATGGCGTTGATGGCACTAGGGCCGAACAGCGTGGTGATGAGGATGGCGATGATCAGCGCTGGGAAGGCAAATAGGAAATCATTGACGCGGAGGATCGTCCATTCGGCCGGCCCGCCCCAGGCGGCTGCAGCGAGACCGAACGGCACACCGATCAGCGCGCCGATGACGACAGCGATAGCGGCAACGATGAAGCTCGTCAGCGTGCCCTTCATCACCAGCGAAAGCATGTCGCGACCGAGATGATCGGTGCCGAGGAGATGGGTGAGGCTGAAATCCTTCATCGCATCGGAGACGTTCACCGCCTCGATGGGGTAGGGAGTCCAGACGATCGAGACGAAGCCAAGCAGCAGGAACAGCAGCGTGGCGATGACGCCGATCCTGAGGCTCGGATGCTGTAGCCAGGTGGGGCGCTGCGGGCCGGCGTCGGTCGTGCTCATTCGCCCCTCCGGTCGCGGAGGCGCGGATCGGCCCAGGCATAGCAGAGGTCGGTGATGAACATCGTCGCGATGACGGCAAGCACGAGGATGATGATCGAGGAGCGGACGAGGATCAAATCGCGCGCATTGATCGCGTCGAAGATCAGCCGGCCGAGACCGGGCAGGTAGAAGACGTTCTCGACGATCACGGTACCCGCGACGAGATAGGCGAATTGCAGGCCGAGGATGGTGAGTACGGGCAGCAGCGCATTGCGCACCCCGTGCCGCCACACGGCCTCGCTCATGGTGAGGCCTTTGGCACGCGCTGCGCGGATGTAGTCGGAGCCCTGCACGTCGACGAGCGCGGTGCGCATGACGCGGGCGAGGATGGCGGCCTGCGGCAGCGCCAGCGCGAGGGAGGGAAGGATCAGCGAGGCGATGGAGCCTAGGGGGTTTTCGTACCACGGCACGAAGCCGCCGGGCGGCAGCCAATGGAGCGTGACCGCGAACAGCAGCACCAGCAGCATGCCGAACCAGAAATTGGGCACGGCGACGCCGAGTTGGGCGAGGAGCATGAGGCCCGTGTCGGCGACCGACCCGCGCTTGCGGGCGGCGAGGATGCCGAGCGGCAGTCCCACTATAGTGGAGAGGATCATCGCGAGGATGGTGAGCGGCAGTGTCACCGCGAGACGGCCGGCGATCAGTTCGCCTACTGGCACCCCCTGGCTATAGGACACGCCGAAATTGCCGCTGAACATGCCGCCGATCCAGCCGACGAAGCGTTCGAGCGGCGGACGATCGAGGCCGAGCTGCTGCTGCAGGGCGGCCACCGAGTCAGGTGTGGCATTGATGCCGAGGATGAAGCGGGCCGGGTCACCGGGCAGCAGATCGAGCGCGACGAAGATGATGGCCGCCGCGACGAGGAGTGTCGCGATGAGCCCCAGCAGCTTTTGGGCAGTGAACCAGATCATGCGGTGGTCGCGGTCAAACTGGCCCCACCGGTCGTCATGGCCGGGCGTGACCCGGCCACCCGACTGCGCGCTCCGCTGGATCCCCGGGTCAAGCCCGGGGATGACTGTTGGGAGATCGAGGTCCTATTCCACCCAGTGGATGCCCGTAAGCACCACGCCCTCCACAGGGGCGTTGGGCCACATGCCTTCGAGCTTGGCGTTCCAGACGCCAGTCTGCGGGAGCTCGAAAAGGAAACCATTGACTGCCTGCTCCGCCAACCGCTTCTGCGCGGCGATCAGAAGCTCTTTGCGGGCCGCCTCGTCGGTGGTCTCGTTGAGCGTCTTGATGATCGCCTGGAAGTCGGGATCGTTATAGCCGAAATAGTAGTTTGGATCGGCGTAGATGCCAATGTCGAACGGCTCGACGTGGCTGATGATCGTCAGGTCATAGTCCTTGTTGGTGAACACGTCGCCGATCCACTGGTTCCAGTCGACATTCACCTGGGTCAACTTGATGCCGATCTTGCTCAATTCGCTGGCAATGATCTGGCCGCCCAGCGTGGCATAGGGCACCGGTGGCAGCTTGATCGTGGCCTCGAAGCCGTTGGGATAGCCGGCCTCGGCGAGGAGCGTCTTGGCGGCGTCGAGATCGAACGGATAGGTGCCGGTGAGGTCGATATAGTCCGGGTTGTGCGGCGGGAAATGGCTGCCGATAGGGACACCATAGCCCGATGAGGCACCGGCAATGATCTCCTTGCGGTCGAGCGCATGGGCGATGGCCTGGCGCACCTTGAGCTCACTGAAGGGCTTGCGCGCATTGTTCTGGACCAGCAGCGTTTCGCCTTCGGTCGACCCGACGAGCACCTTGAACTGCGGATTGTTGGCGAAGAGAGGCAGCGTCGAGGCATCGGTGTTGTTGATGCCATCGATGTCGCCCGAGAGCAGCGCGTTGACGCGCGCGCCGGCGTCGCTGATGAAGACATAGGTGACTTTGGTCAGCGTCGGCTTGGTGCCCCAGTAATTGGCATAGGCTTCGAGTGCGAGGCTGGCGCCCTTTTGCCAGTTGACGAATTTGAACGGCCCCGTACCGATCGGCTTGGTGGCGTTGGTCCCTTCGCTTTCGGGCGCAACGATCACGGCATCGCCGCGGCCAATGTCGAACAGGAACAGCCCATCGGGATGGGCGAGCGTGATGCTGACGGTCGCGGCATCCACTGCCTTCACGTCGGTGATGACAGCGTAGAGGCCCTTCTGCGCATTGACGCTGTCGGCAGCAGTGATGCGGCCGAAGCTGTAGACCACATCCTCGGCATCGAAACTCGTGCCGTCATGGAAGGTGACGTTCGGCGCGAGGTGAAAAGTGTAGGTGAGGTTGTCGGCAGCGATGTCCCAAGACGTCGCGAGCGCCGACTGCACAGCGCCGTTCTGGTCGATGCGGGTCAGGCCCTCGAAGACGTTCTGGTAGACCACCTCGTCGATGGCCGCGGCAGCGCCGGCGGTTGGGTCGAGAGCGGGGGGCTCGAGCACGAGACCGATCCGCAGATCGGTGCGCGGCGCGGCGTCAGCCACGCCGACGAAGCTCAGAGCGAGGGCGAAGGCGGCGACGGCAGTCCTCAAGGCCATGATGGCACTCCCTGTTGGTTGGCGCCCTTATAGTCCATCACGCCGCAAAGGGGAGAGGGGTGTGGATCATACTTTCCTACCGCCACTCAGTTGCGTAGCAATAATGACCGGTACTATCCCCGCGACAACGATACCCAGCGCCGGCAACGCTGCATCGACAAAGAGACCGGCATTGGCGCGCGCGTAAACCAGCGTCGACAGAGTTTCGATACCGAGCGGACGCAGCAGCAGCGTTGCCGGTAACTCCTTGATGATCTCCACGAAAACCAGTGTCGCGGCAGCCAGCATCGCTGGTGTCAGGGTCGGTAGATCGATGCGCAGGAAGAGATCGAGACCGCGCGAACCGAGAACGTTTCCGGCGTCGAGCATCGAGCGGCCGCGCTTGTCCATTGCCTCGTGCAACGTCGAATGCGTCACGGCAAGAAAGCGGATGGCGTATACGTAAAGCAGCGCCAGTATAGTGCCGGAGATGACGAGGCCGGGCGTCCAGCCCATAGACCAGCGCGTGAACGCGTTGATGTTGCGATCGGCGAGGCCGAGCGGCTGCAGCAGGCCGAGCGCCAGAACCGTACCCGGCATAGCATAGCCGAGCGTTGCCAGACGGATGGCACCGCGCGACAGTCGCGGTGCTGCTTTGTCGCCGCGCTTGGCGGCATAGATGCCGATGGCAACGGTGAGCGCTGCGCCGCAGAGAGCGAGCAGCAGGGTGCTGAGCAGGGCCGGTGCCATCGCGGCGAGGGCAGCAGCATCGAGGCTGTGAATGACGAGGCTAAGCAACTCGCCGAGCGGAATGCCGAACGCACAGAGGAACAGCGTTCCACAGAACGCGACGGCAAGCACCGCTCTTCCGCCGCGCAGCACCTCGCGCGGCGGCGGTGTGCGGTTGTCGCGGTGACTGAGATAGAAGCGATCGTGTCGGGCGCGTCGCTCGGCGAGGATGAGAAGGCAGATGATGATCACGATAGTGACGGCGAGCTGCGCTGCGCCACCGAAATTGCTGCGATTGATCCAGGTCGAATAGATCACCGCGGTCAGGCTGTTGACGCCAAAATACTGCACGGCGCCGAGATCGTTGACGACCTCCATCATGGCGAGAGTGACGCCGACGATCAGCGCCGGCCGGCTCAGCGGCAAGACGATGGCGAAGAAGCTGCGCCAGCCGCTGGCCCCGAGCGCGCGCGCGGCCGAGATGGTCGAGCCCGACTGCATCATGAAGAAGGCGCGGCAGCTCAGATAGACGTAGGGGTAGAGGACGAGGCTCATCACCACAGCCGCACCGCCATTGGAGCGGATCTGGGGGAACCAGTAGTCCTTGATGGTAGTGGTGCCGGTGAGCGCCCGCACCAACTCCTGCAGCGGGCCGGTAAAGTCGAGGAATTCGGTGAAGCAATAGGCCGCAAGGTATGTCGGCACAGCCAGCGGCAGGATCAGCGCCCAATCGAACACGCGCCGCAGCGGGAAGTCGTAGTGCGCGACGACGAAGGCAGCGGCGAGACCTAGGACACCGGAGATGAGACCGACCGACAGCATCAGCACGCCAGTTTCCTTGATCGCGCTGGGCAGCATTGTGGCGGCGACGGCGCTGTCACCAGCACCCAGCGACAACAGGGCGGCGCCAATCAGCCAGAGCAGCGGCAGGCCCATCAGCAGAACGAGCAGCAGCGTGCCGGCCGGCACGGCCGGCCACCTAACCCCGGACTGCATGACGCCGGGGTCTGAGATCAATTCTGCGGGCCGTCGTCGAATTTGAGTTCGTCGACGAGTTGTGAGGCCTCAGCGCGATGCGTTGCGATGGTGCTGAGCGGCGTCGGGTCGGCCTTGAGCGCGCCCCAGCTCAAGACGAGATCGGACGCGGCGACGCCGGACACGATCGGGAACTCGTAATTGCTGCTCGCATAGAGATGTTGCGCCTTATCGGACAGCAGGAACTCGATCAGCTTTTCGCCATTGCCCTTGTCCGGCGCATTCTTGGCAAGGATGGCGCCCGAGACGTTGACCTGGGTGCCGCCGCCATTAGCATCGGGGTAGATGATGCGCGCCGAGGCGGCCCAGTCCTTCTGCTCGGGCTGCTCTGTATTGGTCAGCATCAGGCCCATATAGTAGGTGTTGCCGATGGCGAGGTCGCAGGAGCCCTCGAAGAGTTCCTTGACCTGGTCGCGGTCAGCGCCGGTCGGCTTGCCGTTGAGATTGTCGCGTACCTTGGCGAGCCAGTCGCGCGTCTTGTCGAGGCCCCACACCGAAATGCGGTTGGCGATAAGCCCGATATTGTAGACGTGCTGGCCCGAGCGGGTGCAGAGGCGCCCCTTCCATTCAGGCTTGGCGATATCCTCATAGGAGAGCGCCGTTTCAGTCACGCGGTCCTTGCTCGCGTAGAAGACGCGGGCTCGTAGCGACAGCGCGATCCACTGGCCATTGGTGTCGCGGTAGATCTCGGGGACGCGATCGAGCGCAGCCTTGTCGATCGGCTGGGTGATGCCGAGGTCAACGGCCTTGGCGAGATTGCCGATATCGACGGTGAGCACCACATCAGCCGGCGACAGATCGCCCTCGGACTGCACGCGTTCGAGCAGGCCATCGCCGGCATAGAGCACATTGGTCTTGATGCCGGTCTCGGCGGTGAATTTGTCGAGCAGCGGCTGGATCAGTCCGGGCTCGCGATAGGAATAGACGTTGACGAACTGGTCCTCGGCGACCGCGGGGGTAGCGAGGAGCAGGAAAGGAAGGAGGGCAATGCGGTTCATGTGCCGGGTCATTGCGCTTCTTCGTTGCCAAGTCAAGAAAGGCTGCGAACTCAATAGCTTACGCAGGGAGAAACGCATTGGAACGGTTCAAAACTGCGCGGCAAATCTGGAGCTTTATCAGCGGCCTAGCGTCCCCGCCCGTCGCCCGGCTGCGACATCACGGCTTGGCGACGAGGTCCGCCGGGATCAGCAGCGAAAACAGCGTGCCGGTGCCGATCGTCGGATCGACCGAGAGTGAACAGGCGTTGACGGCCAGCAGCGAGCGCGTCAGCGCGAGGCCGACGCTGGAGCGCACGGGCGCCAATTGCTCGCCATCCTTGTCGACGCCGTCGCGGAAGACGACGAAGCGCTCACCGAGGTCGGTACCGCTCTGCGCGCCGTCGCGAACGTGGATGGCGATCCCGCCATCCTCCTCCGCCTGAGCCGAGAGGATCACCGAGCCGCCGATCGGCGTCTGGTCGATGGCGCTGGCGAGAAGATTGAGCAGCGCCTGGCCGAGCGACTGGCGGTCGGCGCGAATGCGCGGCAGCCTTTCGGAGATCGCGCTGCGGACGAGAACACGCGCGGCGCCAGCCTGTGCCCTGACGCGAACCATGCAGCTTTCGAGCAAGGCGCTGAGATCGACATCGGACGGTCGCGGCGCATAGCGCCCGTCGCGCAGCCGGGTGAAGTCGTCGAGTTCGTCGGCCAGCACCGCAATTTCGAGACCGGCGGTGCGGATGTCCCGGGCGTATTCCGCGGTGCGCTCGGCCGAGCCTTCGCCCATCGCGGCGCCACGGATGAGGTCGGCAAAGCCGATGATGGTGTTGAGTGGCCGGCGAATGCCGCGGCTCAATCGGCCAAGCATGCCCGGCTCCAGCGAATCGTCGGTGGTCGCGCTGGGCGGCGCCGCAAGCACCCGCTTGCGGATGAAGCCAAAATAGCCGCTGACGATCCCGGCCTGACCTTCGGCAAAGAGCACGAGATCGGCACTGCCATCGGGCGTGGTGGCCAGCAGATGCGGTCGCGCTGTCTCGGCGAAGCGCGCGGGCTTTTCGAGGAACGCCCGGATCGGCTCGGTATCGGATCGCTCGGCGAGGATGGTAAGCGGCTTGCCCGCGAGCTCGGCTTCCGACTTGCCGAGCATGTCGCGGCCGGGGCCGGTGACATGCGTCACGATGCCGGCGCGATCGGCGGTGAAGAAGCCCTCGCCGCGCGTCGAGGCGGCGATTTCAGCAAAGGCGCGCACCGCACCTTCATGGCCGCGAATGGGTTCGACGGCACCAGCCGAAAGCATGAGGGCGCTACGGCCCTGCCAACTGACCGACTGCAGACGCGCAGTCACCGGCAGCGGCGCGCCGTCGCGGCGGACGAGACGATTGACCGGACCGGCGCTGGCATTGTCCTCGGTCGGAAAGATAGATGCGATGCCGGCAACACGCAGGCTCTCGACGCTCTCATGGCCAAGCAAATCCGTCAGCGCGCGATTGGCGAACAACACCTGCTGGTCGCGGAACACCAATATGGCGAGCGGCAGCCGGTTGAGCACCAGCGTCTCTGCGTTGAGACTGATGACCCCAGCGCTTGCCTGCTGGGGCGCAGCGGCGGTGTCGGTTTTCGGTTCGACAGCGACGCGATCTGTGAGGATGCGGCCCAGCTCCTCGAAATTGTAGCGCGAGACCCGCTCGGCGGTTTCGGCATCGGGCACCGCGTCGAGGGCGGCCAGTTCGGCGACCGGCGCGACGTCAGGCGTGACCATCTCAACGGGAGCAATTGGCTCTTCTAGAACAATCGGCGCTTCCGGAGCAGCCGGCTCTTCCGGAGATTTGGGATCGAGGGTCCGGAAGCCGCGCCCAGTGATCATCCAATGCGTTTTGGGCTCGACCGTTTCCACCGGCAACTCGGCGGCTGCGGGAAGTTCGGGATCGTCGGAATATTCAATGACCGCCGCGATGAGATCGGGCGGCGTCTCGGCAAGCGGAGCATCCGGTTCGTCAGCAGCGACATGCGCTGCCTCATTATCGGCAACGACTTCGACCACAGGCTCCGGCTCATGCGTCGGCTCGGCGGCAATTTCGCTTGCCGGCTCGACCTCGGGCAGGGTGCCGCTGAACACTTCGTCAGCAGCGCTCAGCGGCGCATAGAGATCGGCATCGCCCGCCAGACGATCGAACAGCGAACTGAGTTCGCCGCCCTCGGCTACCGGAACGGGCTCGACCCAATGATCGCTTTCAACTGCGAGGGGCACAGGTGGCAGCGGCTCGATGCCGAGCGGCAGCATCGGCTCGGGCATGTCGGAGAGATCGCGCTCGGCCTCAACGGGCTCGTCGGCGCTGACGCCTTCCTCGGCGCGCACTTCCGCGATGGTTGGTGTCGCGGCACTACCCGCGGGATAGATCGCCAGGGTAGCATCGGGACCCGCCTTGAGCTGGATCGCATCGACGGGCAAATCACCTGTGACCAGCTCGTAGTGCGCACCAAAGGGGAACAGCGTCTCGCTCATCCGGTCGGGGCCGAGATCACCGGCAGCTTCGCGCAGTTCCACGTCGATCGGGTCGACGCCAACGAGCAGCAGCGCAATGGCGCCGTCTTCCATGGCGAGGGGCGTGCAGGAACAGGTGCTCGCCACCGGCTTTTCGCCAGCAAGGAACTGCACCCGGCTGAGGCTCGACCGGCCCGGAGAGCCGAGCCGGATCAGGCGGGCGATCTGCCCCTTGATGGGAACGGCATCGGCGGAAAGCTTGAGCCCGTGCTTCTTGATCTTTGCATTGAACAGTCGTGCCGCATTATTGCGCCAGAGCAGGGCGCTGCCATCGTGCGACCACAGCCAGGCGGGGCGCTGATCGGCCCAATGCATGAGGATGCGGCGCGCCGTCGGCGATGTAATCCATTCTGCGTCCACGCGGCAAAAACCCCATCGGCTGTGCCACATTGGCACAAGCCGCACCCAAGACTTAATCTTGTCCTAATTATAGCCCCGCCCCCGAACGGTCCAGATTTGCTGGCGTTTCTGGCCCATCCAAACGGTTTGATGGTTAAGTCGCCCGGTTTCCGGGGCACATAGGGGCACCAAATCCAGCCTTGCCAGTCCCGGCGCACCGACTTATACGTCGCCCCGAACCTTGGGCCGCCTTAGCTCAGCTGGTTAGAGCACTAGATTGTGGATCTAGGGGTCACCCGTTCGAACCGGGTAGGCGGTACCACTTCTTTCAAGCACTTAGCGACAGATCGGCCGGCAATGGCCAGGCCCGCCGGCAAAATCGCCTTGCGCCAGCTCGGCGTTTTCACAGCGTCTCCAGGTTGCTAGAGATCGGTGATGAAAAGCAGAAATTTCATATTCGGTCTGGCGCTGGGATTTCTGACTTCGCTCGCCGGACTTACCATGGCCCTTGTCATCGCGGGAGGCACGGTCTGGCCGCTCACGCCACAGCCCGGCGCGAGACTCATCCCGCCGCCGCCGGCTGCTCCGGGACACGGCCATCGCACCTTGGGCAGTTTCACCACGCTCGTTTCCGATCCACAGAAATACGAGGTGGCCTGTCCGCCACAGACCGATCAAACGGGCGTGCTCCTGGTGGCCGGGCAGTCCAACGCGTCGAACACGGCGCAGGGCATGTTCACGACGAAATATCCCCTCAACGTCGTGAATTACTTCGAAGGCAAATGCTATCCGGCCGCGTCGCCCCTCCTCGGTGCGGAGAATGAGCATGGCGAATTCCTGACCCCACTGGGCGATGGCCTCGTCTCCGCCGGCACCTTCACCGACGTGGTCATCGTTACGACGGCGATCGGCGGTTCAAGGGTCGCGCATTGGGCGGAGGGTGGCGACCTCAACAGCTTCCTGATCACGCGGCTGGCCGATGTGCGTGCGAGATACCGAGTGACCGATGTCATCTGGCATCAGGGCGAGGCCGACTTCGCCGCCGATACCAGCAGGGACGACTACCGGTCCGGGTTCCTGTCCGTTGCGCAGACGCTGACCAGCTCGGGTGTCGATGCGCCGATCTTCATGTCGATCGCCTCGCGCTGTTCCGGGACGAGCAACGCGGGGACCAATTGGATCCCCGACAACCCGATCGCACTGGCGCAGAAGGCGCTGATCGACGGGCGAACCATACGGCTCGGTGTCGACAGCGACGCCTTGCTGACAGAGCTGGACCGGCGCGATGGATGCCATCTGAGTGAGAGCGGGCAACTCAAGATCGCCGCTGCGCTGGCGAACGCGATCGGCGAAAGTCGCAAATAGGCGCGGCACCGCTATGTGGCGGGCGGGTCTGCTGATAGAGGACGGGTCGTCAATATCCAGCGAGACAGCCAAAATGTCCGAGCGCATCGCCTTCCGTATGAACCTCAATCCGGGCCAGGCCGCCGCCTATAAGCAGCGGCACGACGACATTTTTCCCGAGCTGGCCAAGGCGCTGAAAGACGCTGGCGTGTCCCACTACACCATCTGGCTGGACCCCGAGACCAACCATTTGTTCGCGACGCTGGTCCGGACCGCCGATCACACCATGGACCATCTTCCCAACACAGCGATCGTCAAGCGTTGGTGGGCGTTCATGGCCGATGTGATGGAGACGGACGCGAGCAATGTGCCGACCCAGATCGAGCTCATCAAGATGTTCGATCTCAAATGACCCGCTGAGCCGGGTGGCAAAGCTCAGCGACCCGATGCTAGGCTGGTGCCAGGCATTTCTTCTCGTTCGGACATGACATGAATCAGATCGATCTCAACGGCCAGGTCGCCCTCGTCACTGGTGGCGCCCAGGGCATCGGCTTCGCCATCGCCAAACGGCTAATCGCCAGCGGCGCCAAGGTCTCGCTATGGGACATGAATGCCGACGCGATGGATATCGCGCTCAATGCGCTAGGCCCGATGGCCGTGTCGCATCAGGTGGACATCACCGATCTCGACGCACTGCGGACCGCGCACGCCGCCACCGAGGCGCTGCTTGGGCCGGTGTCGATCCTGGTCAATTCGGCGGGCATCGCGGGCAAGAACTCGACGCTCGAGGACTACGACCCCGATGAATGGCGCAATATCATCGAGATCAATCTCAACGGCGCGTTCTATGTGAACAAGGTCGTGATCCCCTCGATGAAGGCCCACAACTACGGCCGCATCGTCAACATCTCGTCCGTCGCGGGCAAGGAGGGTAATCCGAACCTCTCTGCCTATTCTGCGGCTAAGGCCGGCGTCATCGGCATGACCAAATCGCTGGGCAAGGAACTCGCGAAGTTCGATATCGCGGTCAACGCAATCACGCCGGCAACGGCGAACACGCGCATCCTTGAGACGCTGACCAAGGAATTCATCGACTACATGCTGGTGCGCATTCCGCGCGGCCGGTTTCTCGAAGTCGACGAGGCGGCCAACATGGTCGCCTGGCTGGTGAGCCGCGAGAACAGCTTCACCACGGCCTCGGTGTTCGATCTGTCCGGCGGCCGGACGACTTACTGACACAGCGCCGTCTTAGCGATTGCGCAATCGAGTTACGATAATCTGTGATCCGCGTCACAGGTGATCGATATGAGTGCTGAGGTTGAACGGTTCGTCCGTATCCAGAACAAGGGTCGCGTGCCCGGCAAGCCGGTTCCAGAATGGCGGATCATCCCCAATGGTGCGCGGGTGCGTGTCTGGGAAATGAGCAGCGTCGATGCGCTGTCGGACGATGCGGTGCAAGACGCTGAGCCCAAGAGGTTCATCTTCCACATCGGCTATATGGACGGCATCTCCAAGGGAGCCGCGTGAGCTATATGGGCTCGCACTTCTCCGTGCTGAGCGCTTCCGATTCGACGCGCCTGCGTGGTCTCGAGCTGCGCTGTGCTCCGACTATCGCCGACTAGAGGAAGTCGTCGCGGCGTGGCGTGAAGCTGTCGATCAGGCGTCCCGCTTCGATGGCGACAACGCCATGCACCAGTCCCGACGGGACAATATAGGCGCTGCCAGCGGCGATGCGCTGGGTCACTCCATCGATGGTCACGTCGAACACGCCCTCCGCGATATAGCTCGACTGCACATGCGGGTGGTGATGCAACGGTCCTACGCCGCCTTTGACGAACACGAACTCGACCAGCATCAGTTCGGGCAGGCTGAGAATGACCCGGCGTGTGGAGCCCTCGAGCTGGGTCACATGACCGTCGGTGGGCTGTGCAAATACGCTATCGGTCAAAACGCACCTCTTGGCTGGACTGACCGTAGCAAGCGGTGCCACGATGGCAAGAAGCCTAGCTGTGACGGCGGGCAATCTGGCGACGGACCACCATCGACGCCCAGGCGAGCCAAGCGAAAATCCACAGCACAATCAGCAAGCCCATTCCCGCATAGCCGAGCATCAGATTGGGGACACCGCCAATGCCCTGTCGGCTCATGTCCGTCGTAAACGCGCCCCAGGCCACGAACGCGGCCAGCACCACAAGATTGAGAAGAATGAAACCGGTGCGCCGCGGGTGACGCCAGAAATAGTGTGCGATGGCCTTCATCAAATGTCCCCAAACTCAGCCTTAAAATCATCAACGCACGAGGCCGAGTTTGGGTTGCGAGCGCTTCTCTATTTCGAGATGCGGAGTTCGGAAAGCGAGCGGCCGATGTTTTCGAATGCGTCCTCGAGCTCATCGCCATCGTCGGCCTGGAAGAAATAGGCGGCCGAAGTGGCGCAGCTTTGCAGCATGTTCAACGCCGTCGTATTGCCCGCCAGATCGAAGCCCACTGTGTAGAGCAGGATGTCCGGCTTGCCATCGTTATTCTCGTCCGTGTTCTTGATGGAGTCGCAGATCGTTTCCGCCTGCGATTTCGACGTGCCGTTGACCGAGTTCACATTGATGCGGTTCGAGGTAGCGACCTGGCTGTTCGATAGTGCATCTTTCGCGATCACGCCGTTATAGAACGGCGTATTGAAGTCGCCGTCGGTCATGAACACGATCGCCTTAACAAGCCGGTCTACGCCATAGTCATCAGGTTGGAACTGATGCGTCCCGGTCGGCCACAGATAAGCAAAATTGGGCGAAATCATATACCAGCCCCAGGCAAGGCCGAGATGGCCGGCGGTAGAGCCTGCGATGGTTAGGGTATCAATGAGAGCGTTGAGCGTATCTTTGTCATCGGTGAGCGGCTGGATTTTCTGGCTCTGGCACTCGGCTGCACCCGACAGATAGTTCATGGACAGTAATGTCGTTGTTGGAGGCTCGTCATTGTAGGGATTGGTCGTCCGTTCAGAGACGCAATTGTTGACTTCCCACGTCACGTTCGTGCCCGCAGCGGTCTGAAAGAGCTGATACCGGCAACCGTAGTCGATACAGGTGGAGGTGCCGCCACTGGCGCGAACGCCGTTAGTGGGGCTGCTCCCTTGTGCGCTGTAAGTGGTGCTGGTGAGCTTGGTGATGGTCCAATACGTATTGAAGTTGGTCATTCCCGTGGTGCTGGCAACGAGCACATGATTGCCCGTGCTGATCTGGTGGCTCGTCGATGTGGTGACCACCTCTTCGCAATTGGCCGTAGCGCATTTGGTGATGGTACCGCCGGACGAATAGGTACTGTAGCCGCACGCGCTGGTGGTGCATTTGCCAAGCAGCAGCGTGTTGGACGAGGTAGTGACCGTCCCGATCTGCGTGATCATTCCGTTGGCCTGCGTCATGCCACCGACACCGGAGATGTAGACCCAATCGTTGAGAGCAAACACGTCAGCGCCGGAATAGGTCAGCTTGCCATTGGAGGCGCGTGTGATCGCCGTGATGCCGGCCGAAACCCCGCTTGACCAGGTGGCCGAAGAAATCGTCTTCACCTGGACCGGGTTGCCTCGGATATTGGCGGCGTAGGCGCTGCCCACATTGACACCCGCCGCCCATGGAACGATGGCCATGCGGGTATAGGTCGGCGTCTGGGTGTCCTTGATGACGTAGCTGATCAGAAGCTTCGATGCGCTCTTGAGCGAGTCGATCTTGCTGCCGGCCATCGACCCGGTGATGTCGAGCGACAGCGAGATTTCGAGATTGTCGGACGATTGCGTCACTTCCGATTGGAGGTTCGTCGTGAATTGCTTGACCCCGACCAACTGCACGAAGGCCGTTGGCACGACGAGGTGGGCGACAAACCGAAGCTTGCCAAGAGTCAGGTCGACGGTCGCCGTATCGACCACTGCGGTAACGCTAGTATCGTTGAGGCGCTCGGTCAGCAACAGCTGGGCCTTGGCCTTGAGCTGCGCAGTCGTCTGGGTGTTGATCTGGCTCTGCAGCGCCAGCGCCGCGGCGTCGAGAGCGGTCTGAGCGCGAGTGCGCGCCTGCTGCATGCGGGTGAAGTCGACGACGGCGCCCGACGTGGCGATCAGCGCCAGCGCGAGGACCGCGAAGATCACCGCGAAGGCGCCGCCCTCGTCCTTCCGGAAGCGGGAAAGTAACTGGGCGAGACGCTGCATGTGCCGAATTCCGGGGGTTTGATGCCCCCAGAATGACGGAAAATCCTAACTAAAGAACAATCACCTTCGCGCCAATTTTCACACGCGAATAAAGATCGATGACATCATCGTTGACCATTCGGATGCAGCCCGACGAGACATCGCCGCCGATCGTCCAGGGCTCGTTGGTGCCGTGGATGCGGTAGATCGTCGAGCCGATATAGAGAGCACGCGCACCAAGGGGGTTGTTGAGACCGCCCGGCATGTAGTCGGGCAGATCTGGGCGGCGCTGCTTCATTTCCGCGGGCGGCGTCCAGCCGGGCCACTCGGCTTTGCGCGTGATGTGGTGCGTACCACTCCACTCGAAGCCGTCACGGGCGGTGCCGATGCCGTAGCGCAGCGCCTTCCCGTTGCCGAGCACGAGATAGAGGAACTTGGCCCCGGTATTGACCACCACCGTGCCGGCCGATTGCTCGGACTGATAGGGCACGACCTGGCGCATGAATTTAGGATCGAGATGCACCTTCTTGCCCGAACTCTGCGGCGAGCGCAGTTGCAGGGCGTTGGCCGGCGCGCTCGCAACGAGCGTGATGCCGGGAGGAGGTGCATAGCCACCGGCGGCGAGGGCCGGCGCGAGAGTGAGAGAAGAGAATGTGGCGGCCAAAAACGCGGCCTGCAACCAACGCGGCATGACAAAGTCCCGGTTGAGAGTTACGGATCAGTAGGCTTACCTAAGTGTGCCAAAGATCAGCGAATTCGCGGTGAAGCGGCATGGTTAAACCTTTGCACTCGCACATGGTTTCGGGGGAGTTAAGAGATGGAACGCTGCAGCTGGGCCGGTACCGATCCGGTGAACGTCGAGTACCACGACAATGAATGGGGCCGCCCCGTCACCGAGGACAACCGGCTGTTCGAAAAGCTGTGCCTCGAAGGGTTCCAGTCGGGACTGAGCTGGCTGACCATCCTCAAGAAGCGGCCGCAGTTTAGAATCCAGTTCAAGGATTTCGATGTCCGCAAGGTCAGCCGCATGAGCGAGACCGACATCGAGCGCCTGCTGCTCGATGCCGGCATCATCAGGCATCGTGGCAAAATCGCCTCGACCATCAACAATGCCAAGCGAACGCTCGAGATCCAGAGGGAGTTCGGCAGCCTTGCCGCGTACATCTGGGGCTTTGAGCCGCCGGAGGAGGGCGCCCCGACCATCGGCAGCTCGCTGCCGGCACACACAGCGGCGTCACATGCCCTCAGCAAGGATTTGCGCAAGCGCGGCTTCAGCTTTGTCGGGCCGACCACCTGCTACGCGTTCATGCAGGCAATGGGTCTGGTCAACGACCACTATGCCCATTGCGAGTGCCGCGGCGCGTGCGAGAAAGAGCGCAAGAAGCTGAAGCGCCCAAAATGAGAGGGCTCCCTCCCCGTAAGGGGAAGGAGCCTTACGTTAGCGGTACTGGCTGAGATCGCAGAAGCGGTCTGATCGGATCGGCGGCAGGCCGATATCCTCGCGCAGATAGTTCGGCAGATGCGCCGCCGGCGATTGCAAACGGCGGAGTTTCCTCGCCGCCCGCTGCTGCCTTGCAGCGATGCGATAGTGATCGAACGCATCGCATAATTGTGCGGCGGCCAGCCGCCATTTCGGGATCGGCACCAGGCCGCGCAGATACGCGGCGGGCGCCGTCCAGTCGGTGGAAATGCTCATCGTCTTGCCCGCGCCCCTCAACGAGCGCGGTCCCTGAAACGAATGGATGAATTGGCCGATGCGCGTCATGCTGCATCGGCCGGCTGCAAAAGCCCGCTGGGATTACTGATGGTCCCAGTACGACCGGCTCGGCTCCATCGGCGGCAGGCCGACATCGCGTCGCAGATAGTTGGGCTGAGGCGGGGAGCCTCGTGTCCTTTCGGGCCATTGCGAAAGAATGGCTGAAACCAGCCGGCTGACGACCGACTTGTCCTGGCGCGAAATGGACGGACCGAGGCCCGAGCGGAGATAAGCATTGGCAGTTGACATGAACTTTGCCGGACGCGTTTGGCGCCGGCTCCCTGGATTGGAGTGGGTTGGATGCTTGCGGGAGCCGAAGCGAACGCCGGAGTCAGTGAGACTTAGGACGGATTCGAACCGGCGCTTGCGTTAGCGGTGGCGAGAGAGGGTGGGGAAGGCGGACGGCCCTTGGGCCGGAGAGGCGTTAACCTCGGTGCATTCCCCGATTGGCAACATCTACACCACGGGTAAAGGCGCAAAGCAGTTTGATCATATGCGGCTCCTTCGTGGCTTAGGGTTGCGGGGTCTTCATTGAAGACGTTCGGCTGATAGTCGAGCTTGGCTTGCACCGCAAGCACAATGTGCGGCAGCCTGACGCACCCCGCCAATTGTGACCAGATCGCCACAGGCAGGTGTGAGAACCATAAAAACTGCCTCGCCTTGTTTGCAAAAGCCGATTCCTTTAGGAACGGCCTCGCGTTTGGGACTCCCTTAATGGCCGATAGGAATTCGCTGATCGAAGCGCGCTTGCCGCGCGGTTTTGAAGACCGCGCGCCGGCCGATATTGCCGCGACCGATCGCATGATCGCGACCATCAAGCAGGTTTACGCCAAATACGGCTTCGACCCGCTCGAAACGCCGCTGCTCGAATATACCGATACACTCGGCAAGTTCCTGCCCGATACCGACCGGCCCAATGCTGGTGTGTTCTCGCTGCAGGACGATGATGAGCAGTGGATGAGCCTCCGCTACGACCTCACGGCACCGCTCGCCCGCTATTTCGCGCAGAACTTCGACAAGCTGCCCAAGCCGTTCCGCTCCTACCGAGCCGGCTACGTCTTCCGCAACGAAAAGCCCGGCCCCGGCCGCTTCCGCCAGTTCATGCAGTTCGACGCCGACACCGTTGGCGCCGCGGGTCCCGAAGCGGACGCCGAAATGTGCATGATGATGGCCGACACGATGGATGCGCTGGGGTTGGCCGGGAAGTATGTGGTTAAAGTCAACAACCGGAAGGTGTTGGATGGGGTGTTAGAAGCCGCGGGCGTAACCGAGGCGGACCAGAAGCTCGCGGTACTGCGCGCCGTCGACAAGCTCGATAAGTTTGGAACGATGGGCGTGGAGTTGCTGCTTGGAGAAGGCCGTAAGGATGAGAGCGGCGCTTTTACCAAGGGGGCCGGCCTGAGTGCCGATGGTACGGCTAAGGTTCTCGCGTTCATTGCTGGTTCCAAGGCCAGCAATTGGAACACGTTCTTTGGAGACCTGGAGCGCGATCTGTTGGCCGCTAGTGAAGTAGGTCTTCAAGGGTTGCGGGAATTGTCAGCCATCTCCGACCAAGTTCTCGCTGCGGGTTACGCAACCAAAATCCTGGTTGATCCTTCGGTTGTCCGCGGCCTTGAGTATTACACGGGTGCGGTCTTCGAGATCGAACTGACGTTTCCCGTTAACAACGAAAAAGGCGAGCAGGTTGTGTTCGGGGCCGTCGGTGGTGGTGGCCGTTATGATGGGCTCGTCTCGCGCTTCCGCAGTGAGCCCGTACCGGCGACCGGCTTCTCGATCGGCGTGTCGCGCCTTGCCCATGCCCTGAAGCTCACGGGTAATCTCGAGGCTGAGCAGAACGCTGGTCCAGTGGTGATCCTCGTCCTCGATCGCGATGCCGAGGCGATTGCCGATTACCAGAAAATGACCAGCGAACTGCGCCGCGCCGGTATCCGCGCCGAGATGTATCTTGGCTCGTCCGGCATGAATGCGCAGATGAAGTATGCCGACCGCCGCAACGCGGCAGCTGCGGTAATCGTCGGCTCGAACGAACGCGCCGAAGGCAAGGTCACCATCAAGGATCTCGTCGCCGGCGCCGAAGCTGCCAAGGCGATAAAGGACAATGCCGAATACAAGGCCGCCAAGGTTGGGCAATCTGTCGTGGCCCGCGCCGATCTCGTTGCCGAGCTGAGCAAGATTCCCGCCGTGGCGCGCATGCGAGGCGAGGGCTGATGCCTAAGACTCCCAGCGAACGCCGCGGTGCCATGATCCGGCTCGTCGAGAGCCGGACGGTGGTGCGCGTCGCGCCCGCTTTGCTGCTGCCGGCCAGCCCTTATCTCGATCTCGCCGGCGAAGAGTTTGGCCGCCAGCTGCTGCTGACCACGGCCAATGATGGGACGGAGTATTGCCTCCGTCCGGATTTCACTCTGCCGATCGCCAAATCCTATCTCGATGAGGGCATGCTCGGCGTCCCCGGCGCCTACACCTATCTCGGCCCAATCTTCCGCCAGGAGGACGGCGTTCCAGTTGAGTACGATCAGGCCGGCCTTGAGCTGCTCGGCCAGCCCGACGCCAGCGCTGCACTCGATCAGGTTCTCACCTTCGCGCGCTGGGCACTGGCGATCTATGACGTCACCGCGCCCAATGTCCGTATTGGCGGCGTCGGCCTGTTCGAATCGTTCCTCTCGGCCATGGGCATCTCGCCGCAATGGCAGACCCGTATCCGCCACCGTTTCGGTCACCCCGTCGCGATGCAGCGGCTGATGGATCGGCTGACCAATCCCGGCGAGCGCATCACCGGCACCGCGCCCGACGCGCGCGAGACCATCGTCGAGATCGTCACCGACAATATGATCTCGTCGGGTCTGAGCCTGGTCGGCTCGCGCCAGCCCGAAGAGATCGCCGACCGCTACCTCGAAAAGCAGGCCCTCGACGCCGTGCCGATCCCCGAGGAACTGGTGCAGCTGCTCGTCGACTACCTCGCGATTTCGGCGCCCGCCGGAAAGGCGCTGGACCAGATCCGGCAACTTACCAGTAAGGCCGGCATCGATATCGAGGCCTCGCTGACGACTGTGCGCAACCACGCAGCCGCGCTCACCGCGCTGTCGCCCAAGGCCGAGGTAATCTTCGACGCGAGCTTCTCGCCGCGCCTCGACTACTACACGGGGGTGGTGTTCGAGATGAGCGGCCCCGATGGCGATATTCTGGCGTCGGGCGGTGAGTATGACCGCCTGCTCGACCGGCTCGGCGCGACCGAGCCCGTCACTGCCTCGGGCTGTGCCCTGTGGACCGACCGGCTTGAGCGGGAGGCGACGCGATGAGCGACGAGGGCCTCGTGATCGCCATCCCCTCGAAGGGCCGGCTCGAAGAAGAAACCCGCCGCGTCTTCGGCGAGGCCCGCCTGCCGATCAATCGGCCCGGCGGCGCGCGCTCCTATATCGGCACCATCAAGGACCAGCCGCAGGTGTCGGTGCGGTTTTACCCCGCGGCAGAGATCGCGCGCGAGCTGATGGTCGGCGCCATCGACCTCGGCGTCACCGGCTCCGACCTGATCCATGAGGCGGCCGAGAACGGCCAGCGCAACGTCATCTTCGTCAAGCCGCTAGACTTCGGCCACGCCGATGTGGTGGTTGCCGTGCCCGACGCCTGGATCGACGTCGTGAATATGAGCGACCTCGCCGACGTCGCCTCCGACTTCCGCAACCGCCACGGCCGCTGGCTCCGCGTTGCGACCAAATACGTGCATCTGACGCGCCGGTTCTTCTCCGATCACGGCATCGCCGAATATCGTATCGTCGAAAGCGCCGGCGCCACTGAAGCAGCGCCTGCCTCGGGCACGGCCGACCTCATTGTCGACATCACCTCATCGGGCGAAACGCTGGCCGCCAATGCGCTGCGCATTCTCGAAGACGGCGTGATGATGAAGAGCGAGGCCAATCTTATCGTTTCGAAGGCCGCCGACTGGACGCCGCTGAAGAAGGCCCAGCTCGAAGCCTTGCTGTCGATCATGGGCGGCATCGCGCCAGGGCTATCGACGCAGCTCTAGAGCGGCAGGCTAGCGTCCCCGAAACACCAGTCTGTCCGCGAGCATGAAGTTGACGAACATGCCGCCGATGACGCCCGCAGCAATGCCGATCACGGGGTTTGCCGCGACGAACGGAATGGTCGCCACCAGCGCCGCGAAGATCGCGTAGTTTACGACTCCGCCCAGGATCATCGCGCCGAGATAGGTGAGGAACTCGCGCCAGATCGGCACGCCGGCCGACTGTCCCTTGAACGCCAGCGCGCGGTTGATGAGCCAGGTGGTGAGCACAGCACAGACGAACGACACCACCCGGGCACCGTAGAGGCCCAACTCGCCCTTGAGCGCATAGAGCACCGCGGTATCGACGACAAAGCCGGCACCGCCCGCGAGACCAAACAGGATGAATTTCTTCAAGGCGACTCGCGGTTGGCCGGAATGCTGAGATAGACGAGCCGCTTCGCTTCGCGACGGCCCGTCACGACGCTGTCGAGGATAATGGCACAGACCGCCATCAGCAAGGCGCCCAGCATGAAACCGACCGCAGCGATGGCCGTCGGGAAGCGCGGTACCAGCCCGGTCTCGAGATATTCGATGACCACCGGTATGCCGAGGCCGAGCGACACCAGGAAGCCGGCAAAGGCGAGCGTCAGATAGAACGCCATCGGCCGCTCCAGCATGTGGAGGCGTAGGATCGTGCGCACGATGCGAAACCCGTCGCGCCAGGTGCTGAGCTTGCTCGCCGTGCCCGCCGCGCGCTCACCATAGCGCGTCTGCACCTCTCCATGCGGCGCCCGCAATTCCAGCGCGTGGATAGTGAGTTCGGTCTCGATCTCAAAGCCCTTGGAGAGGGCAGGGAAAGATTTCACGTAGCGTCGCGACAAAGCGCGATACCCCGACAGCATGTCGGTGAAGTCGCCCCCGAAGATGCGCTTGACCGCGCTGGTCAGCGCATGATTGCCGAACGCGTGGCCCGGACGGTACGCGGTTTGCGCATCAGCGGGCACGCGCGCGCCCACCACCACATCGAGCCCGCCATCGATGAGCTTGTCGATCATCCCAGGTGCGGCGCTGGCGTCATAGGTGCCATCGCCATCGGCCATCAGATAGATGTCGGCCTCGACATCGGCGAACATGCGCCGCACCACATTGCCCTTGCCGCGCTCGGTGACCAGCGTGACTTTGGCGCCTGCTGCCCGCGCGACTTTGGCGGTGTCGTCGCTCGATGCGTTGTCGAACACATAGATGGCTGCAGCAGGCAAAGCGGCGCGAAACGCCGCGACAACGCTGGCGATGGCCGGCGCTTCGTTGTAGCAGGGCAGGATGATTGCGACGCTGTTGCCGCGATATTGGTTCATGCCGCCATGCTAAAGCGCGATCCTTCCCAAACCGGTAACGGGCCGTGAGCCTCGATCCGTTGGTCCTTCTGGCGCTGGCCGGGGCAGGGATGCTGGCGGGCTTCGTCGACGCCATCGCCGGCGGCGGCGGGCTGATCGCCCTGCCGGCGCTGCTTGCCGCCGGGGTCCCGCCCATCGCCGCGCTCGGCACCAACAAGCTGCAATCGGTCATCGGCACCGGCGCTGCCGCGCTCACCTATTGGCGCAAGGGGTTCGTGTCGCTTCGGGTGCTGGTGGTGGCGATCGCCTGTACCTTTGCGGCGGCCTTTATCGGTGCGTTCGTGGTGAAACGGATCGACACCTCGCTGCTGCAGATTGCGGTGCCGATCGCGCTTGTTGCTATCGCTGTTTACTTTCTGTTTGCGCCCAAACTGACCGATCAGGACAGCCACGCGCGCTTGCGCTTCGAATGGTTCGTTCCGATCATGGGCGCACTGATCGGCTTTTATGACGGGATCTTCGGTCCGGGCACCGGCTCATTTCTGACCATGGGCTTCGTTGCGCTGTTCGGCCTCGGCATCACCCGCGCTTCGGGCAACACCAAAATGCTCAACCTCGCCTCCAATTTCGGCGCGCTGGCCCTGTTCATTCCATCGGGCGATGTCGTCTGGGTCGCTGCGGGCGCGATGGCTGCGGGCCAACTCATCGGCGGCTATCTCGGCGCCCTAACCGGCATCCGCTTCGGTGCGAGGTTGATCAAGCCGCTGGTTGTCGCCATCTCGCTGGTGCTGGCGATCAAGCTGCTGTTCTTCCGCTGACGCCGGTGTCGGGGCGGCCGTGGCCGCCCCGACAGCTTACGCGGCCGTTTCGAGCAGGCTTTGCAGCATCTTGATGAGATCGGCCGATTTGGACGTCGATGCGTAGGCATTTTTGGCGAGCGACAGCAAATCAGTGGACGCGCTGCTGCTCTCGTCTGGCGGCGGCGGCGACGACGGTTGACCGCCCGACTGACCGCCCGGCGGTGGAGGAGGGCGCGAGCCCTGGTCCGCCACTGCGGCTTTTACGCTGTCGAGAAAGTCCGAACTCTCTGTCCTGTCGATCGAGCCATCCCCGTTAGCATCGATCAAATCGAAGAGCTTCTTGAGGGAGTCCGCACTGGCTCCCTTTGCCGCATCATCGTCAGACAGTTCGTCGAGACTGACCGATCCATCCCCATTGGAATCGGTCGCGCTGAAAACAGCATCGTTTGATGGCCCCGAAAGCTGCTGGGCAAGGAAGCCGATACTGGCCTGCCGGTCCTGCAGCTTCTTGTCGAAGGCCGATTTCTCGTCTTCGCTTACGCCGCCATTGCCATCGGTATCGAGGGCCTTGAACAGCGCTTCGGCACGCTTGTCACTTGCCGCAGTCGCGCCTCCTGGCGCGCCCGCTTTCAGTTCGTCGAGCGTGATCGACTTATCACTATTACTATCAAGAGACGCAAAACTCGGTGGCTGGAACGCCCCGCGCAAACCCGCGAAGGGCGACCCGCCAAGTCCAGAGATTGACATGATCTGCACCTGTGGAATCACGCCGGGAGGGGATTCCCGACGCGAAACCGAGCAAAGGGCAGAATGGTAAATCGAACCTTAACCGCGGCGACGCGCGGCCCGTCGCCGGTCGAATTTAATGCAGCGGCAAGGTTGCAGAAAGCAAAAGCGGCGCCGGTGTTGCCACCGGCGCCGCAATCAAAGTCCGTGACTGGGAAGTCTGGACTAAGCGGGGTTTGGACCTCCTTAGAAGTCCATGCCGCCCATACCGCCCATGCCACCGCCGCCACCGCCCATAGGGGGGGAAGCGTCCTTCGGCATTTCAGCGATCATGGCTTCGGTGGTGATCAGCAGCGAGGCGACCGAGGCCGCATCCTGCAGAGCCGTACGAACCACCTTCACCGGATCGACGATCCCGAGAGCGATCATGTCGCCATACTCGCCGGTCTGGGCGTTGTAGCCAAAGTTCTGCGAGGCGTTCTCGAGGATCTTGCCGACCACGACCGAGCCTTCGTCGCCCGCATTGTTGGCGATCTGACGAACCGGCTCCTGGAGGGCGCGCTTGACGATACCGATACCGGCCTGCTGGTCGGGATTGGCACCCTTGACGGTGAGGGCAGACGAAGCGCGCAGCAGCGCAACGCCGCCGCCCGGCACGATGCCTTCTTCAACCGCAGCGCGGGTGGCGTTCAGCGCGTCATCGACGCGATCCTTGCGCTCTTTCACTTCGACTTCGGTCGAACCGCCGACCTTGATCACCGCAACGCCGCCAGCGAGCTTCGCCAGACGTTCCTGCAGCTTTTCCTTGTCGTAGTCCGAGGTGGTTTCCTCGATCTGCGCCTTGATCTGGGCAACGCGGCCCTGGATGTCGTCCTTGGAACCGGCACCATCGATGATGGTGGTGTTTTCCTTGGTGATCTCGACGCGCTTGGCAGTGCCCAGCATATCGAGGCCGACGTTCTCGAGCTTGATGCCGAGTTCTTCGGAGATCACCGAACCGCCGGTGAGGATCGCGATGTCTTCGAGCATCGCCTTGCGGCGATCGCCGAAGCCCGGTGCCTTGACAGCAGCAACCTTGAGGCCGCCGCGGAGGCGGTTGACGACCAGCGTGGCCAGAGCCTCGCCTTCGATATCCTCAGCAATGATCAGCAGCGGGCGCTGCGACTGAACGACGGCTTCGAGAATCGGCAGCATGGCCTGGAGGTTCGAGAGCTTCTTTTCGTGCAGCAGGATCACCGGGTCCTCGAGGACGGCGGTCATCTTCTCGGCATTGGTCACGAAGTACGGCGACAGGTAGCCGCGGTCGAACTGCATGCCTTCGACGACTTCCAGCTCGGTCTCGGCGGTCTTGGCTTCCTCAACCGTGATGACGCCTTCATTGCCGACCTTCTGCATCGCATTGGCGATCATCTCGCCGATGGCAGTTTCGCCATTGGCCGAAATGGTGCCGACCTGAGCAACTTCGGTGTTGGTCGAAATGGTCTTCTTCGCCTTGGCGAGGTTCGCCACGACTTCGGCAACGGCGAGATCGACGCCGCGCTTCAGATCCATGGGGTTCATGCCGGCAGCAACGAGCTTGACGCCTTCGTTGACGATGGCCTGGGCCAGAACGGTCGCGGTCGTGGTGCCGTCACCGGCGATATCGTTGGTCTTGGAGGCGACCGAACGAACCAGCTGTGCGCCCATGTTCTCGAACTTGTCTTCGAGTTCGATTTCCTTGGCGACGGTGACGCCGTCCTTGGTGATGCGCGGCGCGCCGAACGACTTGTCGATCACGACGTTGCGGCCCTTGGGACCGAGCGTAACCTTCACCGCATTGGCGAGGATGTTGACGCCACGGACCATCTTGTCACGGGCGTCGGTGGAGAACTTTACTTCTTTAGCAGCCATGTGAGGCGCTCCTTAAGGTTGAGAAATCAGAGGGTTTCGGCTGGATCAGCCGATCACGCCCATGATGTCGGTTTCCTTCATGATCAGCAGGTCCTTGCCGTCGAGCTTGACCTCGGTGCCGGACCACTTGCCGAACAGGATGCGGTCGCCGATTTTGACGTCGAGCGCGACGATCTTGCCGCTCTCGTCACGGGCGCCGGGGCCGACGGCCTCGATAACGCCCTCGGAGGGCTTCTCTTTAGCGGTGTCGGGGATGATGATGCCGCCAGCGGTTTTTTCTTCGCTGTCGACACGGCGGACGACCACGCGGTCGTGCAGGGGACGGAAAGCAGCCATGTCAGCTCCTATGATTTACATGGAATTTCGCGCTGTTAGCACTCTGATATAGGGAGTGCCAATCGCTGCCGGGGATATAGGGGCGGTCCCAAACCGAGTCAAGGTCGCGGCGACGTGATCGGTGCGAGGCATGGAACGCGGCCCGCTCTTGCGGATTGGAGCACTGGCGCGATACTGGGCCCACCCGACACACCGGATTCTCCCGCTTTGACCCTCGATATCGAGCCCAAACCCCTTTCAGCGCAGCAAATCTGGAACTCGCCGCAGCTCGCGGTAATTGTTCCGACCTACAATGAACGCGACAATGTGGTGTCCCTGTTTGACAAGGTGACGACGGCACTGGGGCAAATTCCGTTCGAATTCATCGTGGTCGACGACAATTCGCCGGACGGCACGGCCGCGGTGGTCAAGGAATTGTCCCGCCATCACGCTAATGTCCGCTGCATCCATCGGATCGGCCGCCGCGGCCTGAGCTCAGCGGTCATCGAGGGCATTTCGGCGAGTGCCGCACCCTATTTCGCCGTGATCGATGCCGATCACCAGCATGACGAGCGCATGCTGCCGCAAATGCTCGACAAGGTATTGGCCGGCGATGACGTTGTGGTCGGCACGCGTTACGCGGGCGCTGGAGCGGTCGGCGAGGGGCTTTCTAAGGCTCGCGAGGCCGGCAGTAAATTCGCGACGCAGCTTTCGGGCCTCGTGACGGGCAAGGCCCTGACCGACCCGATGAGCGGCTTCTTCGTGATGCGCCGCGAAGTGTTCGACGAGATCGCGCCAGGGCTCACGAGCGAAGGCTTCAAGATCCTGCTCGATATCATCGTGTCGGCAGGGCGCGCCCGCGCCCGGCACGGCAAGGAGCTGCGGATCGGCGAAGTCCCCTATACCTTCCGGCCGCGCAATGCCGGCGAGAGCAAGATGAGCTCGCTGGTGGTCGTGCAGTTCCTCGGGCTGGTTCTGTCGAAGATATCGGGCGGCCTCCTGCCCGCGAGTTTCCTGATGTTCGCGCTGGTCGGCGGCTTCGGCGTCGTCGTCCACATGTTCATCCTGTGGCTCACCAACACCTATTTCAGCTTCAACTTCTTCTGGTCGCAGCTTACGGCGACCATCGTGGCGATGAGCTTCAACTTCATCCTCAACAACGAGCTGACCTACGCCAACAAGAAGCTCCGCGGCTGGGGCTATTTCACCGGCCTCTTGACCTTCTATGCCGTGTGTTCGTTCGGCGCGATCGCCAACATCTCGGTCGCCAATTGGATCTATGAGGCCGAGAGCAGCCTTTGGATCGCGGGGCTGGCGGGCGTGCTGATGAGCGTGGTGTTCAACTATTCGGTGACGAAAGTTTTCACCTGGCGCTAGGCGGCGCCGCGCTTCCCGTCGATATCAGCCCAGGCCTGACGCTTGCGATAGATCGTCGACGGGCTGAGTTCCAGCGCGGCGGCCGCGAGGGCGACATTGCCGGCAAACTGCGCGATTGCCTGCTCGATGATCCGCTGCTCCTGGCGCCACATTGGCATCACCAGATCGCGCATGTTCGGAATGCTCGGCACGTTCTGCTCGGTCATGTCGACCGGCTCGGGCTGCGGGCAGCTCTTGGTCATGACGCGCGACTTGCCGTGACGGCGGGCCAGTTCGCCCATGAGATTGACCAGCGCCACCCCACCGATATCGCGGCCGATACAATCATGCGCCCCGGCGCGCATCGCGGCGAGCGACATCGAGATGCCGGCATCGGTGGACAGCACAACAATCAGCGCCCCCGAAGCGGCGCGGGCGATGCGCGCGATTCTGTCGTCGGCGCGCTCGGCCAGATCGGCGATGGCATCGAGATCGGCGACGACGGCGTCGAACACCGAATTGCGCAGCAGATCGATAGCCGCACGCCCGCTCGTGATATCCACCACAATCGGCGCCATTGCGAACTCGCTCTCGATCGGGGCGCCGAGCCGCGTCTGCAGCTCGCGCTTCCCATCGATCAACAGCAACCGCGCCGGATGATCCATTTCGTTGACGCTCGTATCCGTCATGGATTCGGGCCTTTGCCTCACACTGAACTCAAGACCCCAATGTTGGCTGTTTAGGGTAAATAATCCGTTTTGACGGCCTCATAAGGCGGCCTATGGTGCGCCGCGCACGTCGAATCTGAGGGAGCGCGGCAGCTTTGCAGGGCCTGATCTACGTCTTCATCGCACTCGCCGCCCTGGGCGTAGCTGCCGCTGCCTATTTCGGCCTGACCTTTACCCCGATCGAGGCCGTGGTGGCCGCCATCGCGTTTGGCTGTATCGCTGTGCTGCTGGTCGAGCGGCAATTGCGGCGCCGCGCCGAACAGCGGCTCGAGAAGGCCGTGGAGGACCTGTCGCGGCTGCTGTCGACCGATGCCCAGGCCGGCTCCGTCCTCAGCCAGCGGATCAACGCCCTGACCGAGCTCAAGGCCGGTCCGCGCCTCGAAGCGATCGAATCCGATCTCTCGGTTCTCGGCGCGGTGATCCGTCAGGTGACCGAGACGGTCGCCGAATTCGAGGAACAGCGGCGCATAAATGTCGAGACCAAGCGTCCCGACCCGGAGCCCGATCCCGACACGCTGCCCGAGCCGGTGATTCCGCTCGAAATGCTGCGTCAGGCGGTCGAGGAAGAGCGCATCGTCTTTCACATCGAGCCCATCGTCACGCTGCCGCAGCGCCGGCCCTATGCTTATGACCTCGTGCCGCGCCTCGTGCTCGAGGACGACGAATTCGCCGACCGGCCCGACTTCATGCCGCGTCACGGTGGCGAAGATGTCGTGGCCCGTATCGAAGCCGAGGGTGTTGACGAGGCGGTGGTGATCGCGCGCCGCTCTCGCACCACCGGCTCGCCCATCACACTGCAGGTGCCGATCTCGCGCGCCACGCTGGGCAGTGCCAAGGCCGTCGATCTGATCCTCGCCGCGCTCGATGCCAATCGCGCCATCGCCAATTCGCTGTTGTTCGTCATCGACCAGTCCGAGTTCAAGGCGCTGGCCGGCAAGGAGCGCACGTCGCTCGGCGCCATCGGCAAGATGGGTGTGGGTCTGTCGCTGGCCGCCGCGAGTTCCCTGCGCTTCGACTATGCGGAACTGCAGGGTCTCGGCTTTCGGACGGTGCGCATCGACGCCACCCGCTTCCTCCGCTCGCCCGAGAACTTCACCGATTTCCATGCCCAGGACGTCGCCGCCTATGGCCGCCGCTTCGGCATCGAACTGGTTGCGACGGGCATCATCGACGAACAGCAATTGCTGCATATGTTCGAGGATGGGGTGACGCTGGCGCAAGGCCCGCACATCGCGGGGCCTGGTCCGGTACGCCCCGATCTGCAGCTCGACCGCGGCGGCAACCTGGCGCGAGCGGAAGCCTGAGCCGATGTCATCCCTTTCGGACATCGCGGCGAACTATAACGCCATTCTTTCCGACGTCTGGGGCGTCGTGCACAATGGTGTCTCGGCCCATCCGCAGGCGGTCGATGCACTGAGCCGCTATCGGGCCGGCGGGGGCAGGGTGGTGCTGATCACAAATGCCCCGCGGCCCGCCGCGCCGATCATCGATATGCTCGACGCGCTCGGCGTGTCGCGCGACGCTTATGATGCAGTGGTCTCCTCCGGTGACGTGACCCGCACCATGCTCGCCACCTATCGCGGCCAGACGCTGCATTATGTCGGGCCGCCCGCCGAAAACGACGGCCTGTTCGAAGGCCTCGACATCACGCTCGGCCCGGCCGAGGACGCGAAGGCCGTGATCGTCACCGATCTCGACGATGACGACGAGACACCGGACGACTACAACGACCGCATCACGCTCTGGCTGAAGCGCAATCTTCCAATGATCTGCGCCAACCCGGACCGCGTCGTCGAACATGGCGACCGGCTGCTCTATTGCGGCGGCGCGCTGGCCGATCTCTACGAGGCGCGCGGCGGCATGATTCACATGGCCGGCAAACCCTACCGCCCGATCTACGACGAGGCGCTGAAGGCCGCAGAGGCTGCAGCGGGACACCCGCTCGATCGCGGCAAAATCCTCGCCATCGGAGACAGCGTGCGCACCGATGCCATCGGAGCCGCCAATGCCGGGCTCGATCTGCTGTTCGTCACCGGCTCGATCCACGCCGGCGAGCTCGACGCCTTCGGTTCGCCCGATCCGGCGGCCATCCGGGCATTGGTGGCGCCAAGCGGCGCGCGGCTCAAGGCCTTCATGCCGCGCCTTGCGTGGTAGGCTGCGGGTTGCCATATAGCGGCCAGCAAAGACGGACATCCCTGTGACCAGCTTCTATCGGCTCGATGGATTGGACCGCGTACCCGAAGCCATTCGGGGCGCCATGGTCGCTATCGGCTCGTTCGACGGCATCCACCGTGGCCATCAGGCCGTGCTCGCCCGGCTGAAAGCCCAAGCGAAAGCCCGCGGCGTCCCGGCCGTGATGCTGACCTTCGAGCCGCATCCGCGCGACGTGTTCGCGCCCGCGCCCTTCATGTTCAGGCTGACGCCGCCCGACGTTAAAGCCCGCCTCGCCGCCGCGCTCGGTCTCGACGGCATCGTGCTCATGCCATTCTCGCGTGACCTCAGCATGGTCGAGGCCGAAGACTTCGTCTCGCGCTTCCTGGTCAAGGCCCTGCGCGTTTCCGGCGTCGCGGTCGGCGCCGACTTCCACTTCGGCCACAACCGTCGCGGCACCCCGGACTTCCTCCGCAGTGCCGGCGCCATCCACGGCTTCTCGGTCGATATCCTCGATCTGCTGCCTGAAGGCGAAGAGCCGGTGTCCTCTTCGCGCATCCGCGCCGCGCTGACCGCGGGCGATGTAAAAGCCGCGAACGGCATGCTGGGCTATCACTGGTTCTTCGGCGGCGAAGTCATCAAGGGCGACCAGCGCGGGCGCCTGCTTGGCTTCCCCACCGCCAATATTGCGACAGCCTCCACTTTCGCGCTCGCGCAGGGCGTCTATGCGGTTCGGGCGCGGTTAGGCGAAAAGCTGCTTAACGGCGTCGCCAGCTTCGGCAAGCCGATGTTCAACAACGATCTGCCGCCGTTCGAGACCTTCCTGTTCGATTTCGACGCAGACATCTATGGCCGCCACCTCGAAATCGCGCTGGTGAGCCACATTCGCGGGCAGGAGGTCTACAGAGGCCTCGACGAACTCATCGCCGCCATCGGCCGCGACAGCCGTAAAGCCCGCACCGCCCTCGGCGAATGCGGCCCGCTCGGCGATCTCGACAAGACGCTGGACTTCTTTACCTAAGCCGGCGACCGCCGCCAAAACACTGGCACGTCAGGGCCTTTGTCGCTAAAAGCCGCACCAAACCTGACCTAGAGCCCAAAATCGCTATGAACGACACACCGAAGGCCGCGGCCGAGACGGACTATTCCGCGACCCTGTTCCTGCCCGAGACCGATTTTCCGATGCGCGCCGGCCTGCCCGATCGGGAGCCGGGATGGCTCAAGCGCTGGGAGGACATGGACCTCTATGGCACGCAGCGGAAGCAGGCCAAGGGCCGGCCGCTGTTCACGCTGCATGACGGCCCGCCCTACGCCAATGGCAACATCCACATCGGCCATGCGCTCAACAAGACCCTGAAGGATCTCGTCAGCCGCTCGATGAACATGCTCGGCTTCAACTCGGCCTACGTGCCGGGCTGGGACTGCCACGGCCTACCCATCGAATGGAAGATCGAGGAACAGTACCGCGCCAAGGGCAAGGACAAGAACGACGTCGAGATCAACGAATTCCGTGCCGAGTGCCGCACCTTCGCGCAGCATTGGGTCGATACCCAGCGCGAGGAATTCAAGCGCCTGGGTGTTATCGGCGACTGGGACAATCCCTACCTCACGATGAGTTTCGACGCCGAAGCGCAGATCGCCCGCGAATTGCATAAGATCGCCATGTCGGGGCAATTGTATCGCGGTTCTAAACCGGTCATGTGGTCGGTGGTCGAGCGCACCGCGCTGGCCGAGGCCGAGATC
>JBDSHC010000013.1:0-7351 GCA_039918675.1 Devosia sp. | reverse complement strand
GATACCTTGTCTGGCGCGGCCGGCACGACTGTGCTCGCAGGCGAGAACGGCTGGACGGAAGTGAAGGGCTGTCCGCTCTACAGCAAGGATGATAGCGGCACTGCCAACAAGCAGCTCGCTAAGCTGTTCAAGGACAATCCCAAACTCGATGTCGCTGTGCTGGTCGGCGGTTGGGCCATGTTTGACGCCAAGGGCTTTAGCAAGACCGTCAGCAAGGTCAAGAAACGCCTCGCCGACAACAGCCTCGTGATCGTCAGCGGCGATACGCTGCCGATGCAGATAGATGCGCTCAAAGCGGGGTCAGTCCAGGGCCTCGTCGGAGGACTTCCTGTGGTCATGGGCAAGACCGCGCCCGAGGTCATGATCAAGTTGATCAATGGGGAAGACGTCCCCGACAAGGTCTCGTCGACGCAGGCAAAATGCACCGCCGGGACAGCTGAAACCTGCTTGACACCCTAACTCTTCCGCTAACCGGCGCGGCGAAAGCTGCGCCGGTGATAACAGGTGCGCTTTTTGCGTCATCGGTCCCAAAGGTTCGATGATGCTTCAGACAAGCGGCAGTGCCCAGCTACACCGGCGCGGATGCCTGACGGCCCATTGGCATTCGTATCGAGATGAAGAACGGGCTATAGGCAAAAGGCGCCGCAACTTGTCTTGGAACAGCCAACCACACCGGCGCTCGAACGTCCACTTTTGGGCGGAAAGTGTCGAAAAAGTCTGCAGGCAGGTCTATCGACGTTACGCGCTGAAATGGCTTTGCTGATCGAGATCGATAGCGCAGCTCACACGCAACATTTCTTCGTTGAGAAGCGCCGGCAGGAATCTGATTCCAAGCTGCATCCCCAGAAACGGTCGGGGGGTGGCCCACGGCGACTTTTTCAACGCTATCGGCCCCAAGCGGACTTCTGAGACCCGCTTCTGATGCTGTAGACGGCTCCTCCGCCGGCATCGCGATGTGCCACATTGCCGTGTCTTGAGGAGCGCAACAGAGGAGCCGCCCATGGAGGAGGATTAGCACGATCGGCCTCGACATCGCGAAGTCGGTGTTCCAGGTCCATGCCATATGAACGACCGAGATAGCGCGTTGTGGACACGGCTCCGCTGTCGGCGAAGCCGCCTTTGCTTAGATTTCCGTCGCCTCGGCTAGCGACAACGCGTCGTCGACATCGACGCCTAGATAACGGACTGTGTTTTCGATCTTGCTGTGTCCAAGCAATATCTGGATCGCCCTCAAGTTGCCCGTCGCCTTGTAGATAATTGGCGCTTTCGTGCGACGAAGCGAATGGGCCGTACTCTTCGGGTCGCAGGCCAATAGCGGTTACCCACTCATCGACCAGCCGCGCGTACTGACGCGTGCTCAGGTGGCTGGCCGAATTGACTCGGCTGGGGAATGCAAAGTCGTCGACGCTTCCGCCTCGACGCTCAAGCCAGGCCAATAGACTGGCCCTGGCGTCAGCAGCGACCTCGAACTGAACAGGACGGCCAGTTTTCTGCTGAATCACCATCGATCTTAAGCGAATGGTTGGGCCTGCGACGAGAGTGCCAATCTTGACCTTCACCAGATCGCACCCACGCAGTTTGCTATCGATCGCTAGATCGAACAGTGCTCGATCTCTCATTCGGCCTTCGCGATCGAGGAAGAAGCGGATCGACCAAATCTGCCGAACCTTCAATGCACGCTTTGCACCGACTTATTTTCCCGCATTCCAGGCCGGCCTGGCGGCGGCGGCAGGATCATACTGCGAAACACCCATGATTGTTCTCCTCTGGCCGAACATGGCCGATAGAGAAACGTTCGACACAGGCAGCGCTAGGCAGCTACCGACCCCATTGCGGTCTTCGACTGCCGATTTGCAACACACCAAAAGCGGTCATCGGCGTCGCGCCTCATCCGATGCCATCCCTTCCGTCTCTGGCATTGCCTATGCAAATGTTGCCGCACAGATCGAATGACCACCTAGCGAAAGGTGGTCCGAGGCCTTTTGACGGCGTCCAAGGGCGAGGCTAGCCCGGTCGGGTGCATCATCCTTGCGCCGCCGGAGGGTTATCGCAATGGCCGCTCGACAGTCACGTCCAGCGAACAGAAGTCTGCGAATGACCTCGGTCCTTGTCAGCCCATCGCCTTGCGCCGCGCAATCGCCTGCCCCGATATCGAACCCGTCACCAGCGGCCGCAGCAACGCCAATGTCGAGGCCATCCCCGCCTCGCCAAGCTGCTTGCCGATCATCGCGTACATCCGGTCTTCGATCAGGCGAACTGCAGCGTCGAGCATCTGACCCGTGCTGGTCAACGCCAGGGTCACCTGCCTGCGGTCGCCGGCGTCCTCGCGCCGCACCACTATGGCGCGCTTTACCAGCGCATCCACCAACCGGCTGGGACTGCCACTCTCGCACACCAACAATTCGCCCAGCGCCCTAAGCGACAGCGGACCATGGCCAGCAAGACACCGGACGACCTCCGCCTGCGACGGTGTGAGCTTAACCGCCGCAAGTTGCGCGCTGAGGTTGCGGCTGCCTTCTCGCTGAGCCGCCAGGATCAGAAAACGAAGTTCTTCTTCAGGCCGCATAGCTCCCCTTAGCGGCATAGAGCGGCATGATCTGCCGCCTATCCAGCCGCTCTCCCGCATCCGGATCGTGCGTTGGCAAGTAAACCACCGGCCGCTCAGATCCAAACTGCCGGATGTTCGCCAGCGTTCGCGCCGTCACACAAGCATTCATGCTGATTCCATCAATTTTGCCCTCAAGCGTCAGGCGCTCACTATAAGACGTGTCGCCTGCAAGGAAGATGCTGACATCGCCGCTCTCCACAATTACCGAGAGGTGGTTGGGCGTGTGACCTGGCGTTGCCACTGCCACCACGGAACCATCCTTGGTCAATCGGCGGCTCGCCACGAAGGGGCCATAGGCCCCATCGGTAAGATCGAGATTTTCCGGGTCGAACCAGCTTGGCCATCGCTTGGGCAGATGGCCCCGTAGCATCCCCATGACACCGCGGGCACTGGCCACTTCGCCTCGGCTCGCTCGAACCAGGCTTTGCGGAAAATGCCCCAGCCCCGCGTCGTGATCGATATGCATATGCGTGAGCACCACTTGCTTCACGTCGCCAGAGCCAATCCCAAGCGCCCTCAATTGCGGGCCGACTTCCTGTTCCGGCGCAATATCGAACTGCGCGCAATTGCGAAGAAACGGATGCCAGGACCGTCGCACCTCTTCGAGCAGATAGGTCGCCTGCCCGGTATCGACGACTATGACCCCATCGTGATGTTCGATCGCCCAGGCATAAGTAGGTTTCCAGCCGCTCCAGTTGGCATCGGCGAGAACTCCGAAGACTCCAAACGGCCCGGGTCGCGGTGCTTCCATCTGCGCCAACTTTATGCGCACCGCACCAGTCCGAATTGCATGCACCTTCATCGCGCCCTCATTCCATGACATATCATTCGTGATGTATCACGTACTTGGTCGGCACCGCGATGTCAAACCGGATGGAGGGGCGCCAGTCAGCTCGTACGTTACGTCCTCTTTCCTGCCTTGGGCGCAACAAGCGGACAGTCCGCGATCCACCCCATTTCTGACGCCAAAATCGAGGAAGCAGACTGTCTGCTCTTACGTACCCTCGAATGGCGATCGACGTCTGAAACTGGCGCAAAGCGGAAGTCGGCCAGCGGCGGCTTATGGCCAAATCGGACCTTGCTACCGCCGAGGAGACTGCCCCGCGGTCCACCAGAACGCGGCCACCATCAGCACCGACGTCCCGACGATGGCCAGCAGCACAGCCGAGTATGTACCGGTCGCCGTCCAGATCCACGCGGCCGCCAGCGGAGCGCCGGCCTTGGCCACGACCATCGGAATGGCCAGGGCGCCGTTGATCGCCCCGTACGCTTGCTTCGATACCATCTCGGGAACAGAGATGCCCCGCACGATAGTCATGATGCCATTAGCGGCGCCGTAGAGCAGCGCCACTAAGGCGACGATCCAGAACTGCGCGGGCGCAAGATAGAGGATGCCCATAGCGATTGGGAACGCCGCGACAGTGATCGAGCCGATGCGCCTGCCGGACACCTCGCCGGCGAACATCCGGACGGCTATGCGTCCGGCGACCTGCGCTGGCCCGATGATCGCCATGGCCGCCACGACGCCACTGGCATCGAAACCGCGTTCCAGCATCATGGGGTAGAAGTGGAAGATGAAGGCGCCGAAGGTCGCCGTGTAGGCGGTGAACGCCGCCGCCAAACCCCAGAAGACGGGATTGCCCAATGCCAGCCGCAGCGGCGGGAGCTCCCCTTTTGCTCGCTCGTCGATAAGTCGGCGTGGCGCGTCTTTGCCAGGATCGATGACCAGCAAGTAGAGAGCGGCGCAGACCACCATGTTGATGCCGCCGAGTACCTCGAGCGTGCCCCGCCACCCCAGCCGGTCCAGAAGGATCTGAACGAGGGGCACGAAGACCGTTGACGCGAAGCCGCCCCACAGCGTCAGCGCCGTAATCGCGTTCCGAGAGTGCTCCGGTCCGGCCCTCCGAGCGATAACGGCGAAGGCCGGCTCGTAGAGCGTGGCAGCCTGCAGCGCCCCAACGCCAGCAACGACAAGGTAGAAGGCCAGCAGCGAATCGATGAACGACCAGGCGACCAGCAGAAGGCCGGCGACGATCGATGCCGCCGCCATCACCCACCGCCCATGCCCACGGTCTATCACAGCGCCCACGGGCACCGCGATGAGTGCCGACAGCAGGATGCCGATGGTGGCGCCTAGGTAGAGGTCGGTCTTCGACCACCCGAGCTCGCTCTCCATCGCCGCGGCGATCAACGGGAAGCTGTAGTAGAGCGAACCCCAGCTGCAGATCTGGGCAATGCCCAGCCCGGTGATGAAGGCGCTTGCCCCCTTCACCGGCTCGGAGACGGCGACGTCGCTCATGCGGACTCGGAGATCTTGACCGCCGACCTAGCCGACGACGTGCCGCACCCGCAACCCGCCTCCCCCTCGGCCTTCGCGACTTCGTCGGCAGAGCAGCATGACGAGCTGGTAGCAGCTGGACCGCCGCAGCAGGAGTCGCCGGCAGCGGGCGAGACGTTGCACACGCCGGTCTCGGGCAGGATTAGGTGGACCTGCCGGGCGGCCACGAAGTTGCCCGCTAGTTCGGCCACAACCGAACGAACCTGCTCATAGCCCGTCGCCATCAGGAAGGTGGACGCCCTTCCATAAGACTTGGAGCCGACGATGTAGAATCCTACTTCGGGCTGGGTCAGCTCGTCGACACCGTGCGGCGGGACGGTGCCGCAGGAGTGGAAGTTCGGGTCGATCAGCGGCGACAGCGATGGCGGCGCCTCGGTGGCCGGGTCGATGGCGACCCGCAGCTCCGAGAGCATGCCAAGGTCCGGACGGAAGCCGGTCGCGACAACGATGCGATCCACCATCAGCGTCATGGAGGTCTGTCCGAGAGTGCCCATCACGGCGATGCCGGTCTCGGACGGCGCCAGCCGCGTGGCGGCGAACGGAGCGAGGATCTGCAGTCGGCCAGCGTCGATCGCCATCTTGGCCGCGAGACCGAGGGCGCCGCGCTCGGGGAGCTGATCGTTGAGACCGCCGCCGAGCAGCTTCGCGAGCCGGTTGCGGCGCAGGGCCCAGAGCACCTTGGTGCCCGCATCCTGATCCTGGAGCGATAGCAGCGCCAGCGCTGCATTGATCGCCGAGTGCCCACTGCCCACGACCAGCACGGTCTTGCCCGCGTAGCTTTCGCGCTCGGCGCCGAGCACGTCGGGAATCCCATACGCAATCCTGTCGCTCACGGCGCGCTCGCCGAGGACCGGTAGGCCATCGACCCCCATCGGGTTGGGCTGGGTCCAGGTCCCCGAGGCGTCGATGACGGCGCGAGCGAGCGTCGCCTGCTCGTTACCGTCCGCATCGCTCCAGCGGATTTCGAACGGCGCCTTGTCGCGGCCGGTGTTGGATACCTTGTCGAGGCCCTGCCGGGTGATCGACGTCACCCTGGCGCCGAGGTGCAGGTGCGGGGCGATCTGCGGGAGGTTGGCCAAGGGCTGGAGGTAGCGTTCCACGATCTCGCCGCCGGTCGGAAGGTCGGTGTCCTCGGGCGCATCCCAGCCCGATGCCTCGAGCAGCGAGCGAGCGGCCGCATCGACATCGTACTGCCAGGGCGAGAAGACCCGGACGTGGGACCATTCGCGCAGGGAAGCGCCCACACCGGCGCCGCGCTCGAAGATCACCGGCGTGAGGCCACGAGAGACAATCTGGGCGGCTGCGGCGAGGCCCACTGGTCCGGCGCCAATCACCGCGATTGGTAAGTTCATCGTTCTATCCTTCTAGAAAGTTCGAATATCGGGTCAAAACGAAAAGCCGGTCAGGCGGCGGCTTCATGGGTCTCGGTGTCGCAACCGGCGCTGTCGGCGCAGCACTCGTCCGCCAGATAGCCGATGAGGCCGTTCATGCTGGTGTAGTTGGCACGGCAGATCAGCGTCGTCGCCTGCCGCTCCTGGCTGACCAAATTGACCTCGATCAGCTTCTTGAGGTGGTGCGAGAGGGTCGAGCCGGCGATGTCCAGCTTGAGCTGGATCTTGCCGACCGGGAGCCCGTTCTCGCCGGCGCGGACGAGCGTGCGATAGATGGTCAGCCGGGTCGCATTGCCCAAGGCCTCAAGCTGCAATGCTGCTGTTTCGATGTTCATGGAAATAGCATACTGCCTTCGATCTCGGCGTCAACCCTATTTCTACGATCGTGGAAAGACCGTCATAAAAGGTTCACTGGACACTCGATCATTTCATCCATAATCCTCGATATATGGAATCAACTCTTGCGATCGACGCCCTCGCGGCCTTGGCCCAGCCCACGCGACTGGACGCCTTCCGCCTGATCATGAAGCACGAACCCAATGGCCTACCGGCCGGGGAGGTCGCGCGCCTGCTCGACGTGCCACAGAACACGATGTCGAGCCACCTGGCCGTCCTGACCCGCGCCGGCCTGATCAGCTCGGAGCGCCATAGTCGGTCGATCATCTACCGCGCCGAGATCGACAAGGTCCGAGAGCTGGCGAGTTTCCTCGTCACTGACTGCTGCGGCGGCCGCCCCGAGCTATGCGAGCCGCTCGTCGCCGAATTCACACCATGCTGCGTTCCCGGGGAGGGAAAGAATGCCTGCTGATCGCATCTACAACGTCCTGTTCCTCTGCACGGGAAACTCCGCTCGCTCCATCCTGGGCGAGGCGCTCCTCAACCATGTCGGAGAGGACCGCTTCCGCGCCTTCTCGGCCGGCAGCACGCCCAAGGGCCAGGTCCACCCGATGAGCCTGAAGGTCCTCACGGATGCCGGAATCTCCATCGCAGGCCTCCGGTCGAAATCGTGGGAGG
>JBDSHC010000012.1:0-20147 GCA_039918675.1 Devosia sp. | reverse complement strand
TGTAGTGGGCGGGTGACGACATGGATTGCTCCGTTGGTATCTGAGACACCACGGAACCTAGGGGGCATCGGCACACGCAAATTAGTGGCCGGCTTTGCGGGCGAGGCACGCAAAACCCTGCCCGCGCTACGCACAAATCACTATTTGTGCGGGATTTGCTTTAAGCGCGCGTACTCAACGCTAACAGGGGGCCGCTCCATGGAGCGTTCTGAGGCCTTCGGCCAGCCCATCCTCTGAGGAACACCGTTCGGGTCGCTTACCCATCTTGCGAGCCATGCGAACTCATCGGTGCGATTGTCTGTGATCATCTCCCCAACTGCATGCCTTCGGCGCATCTTCTCAGCAATTATCTCAGATGACGAAGTGCGGCCTGGCCCACCCGGCGCTTCAAAGGGTGTGATCCAGCCATCTTCATCGAAAGTTTTGACCAGCTGGCTCGTCAGCACTTCGATGTTTCGCCATCGTGGATTCCGCGCGTCTGGTAGGAAGAAGTCCACGCGATAGTCGCTGTTGTCTTGGTCACTTGCGGATTCGAGTTGAACGGTCACCCGGGGTAGTGTTTTTCTGTCTTCCTCGATCCATGCGAACACCGCCCTTCGGCAGCGACTGGCGGGTATGATATCGGCGTAGCCGTGATTGTCATCGCCGGGCAGGTTCAAGAGGCCTTGCAGTGAGATGGTGCCGGCCGCCGCTCTATCCAGAACCTCGCCAGCCCCCGTTTGAAGGCCATTGCCATCCAGATCACCGTCACGGCCACCATTTGCGGCCCAAAGGGCCGCAGTGACGAAGGGCGTCCACTCTGCACTTCTATCAAGCTCCACATGAGTGGGCTGAGGCCCACTTTGCCAAGCAGCTCCGTGGGGATAGATCTCGCTCGCGTGCAGCGCCGCGTCCGTAAATAGCAACTGCATGGTAAACCTCGTGGCGTCGCCCGATGGATGGGCTAACTCGAAGCGCGGATATGCGTTGTCGTCGAGAGTAAGCGCGATAGATGCGGCTTCGTCCTGAGATAGTCGTGAGCGCTGGCCGTCGCGTCTCGTGACAATTGGAAGCGCGACGCCTCGCTTCCACATGTTCATTATCTCCTGCGCTCCATTGACGTATCCTGACTTCCAAAGACCGGGGGCGGAGTGTCTGCCTGTCTGGGAAAGATACTTAGGCCATTGAGCGCGCACTGCGCCCTTAGTTCCATCCACGATCCAGGCTACCGCCATCGGCATGGTCCAAATTGGCTCGTCCAAGGGATCAAACTTTGCAATGAGTCCCCCTAGCCAAATGTCGAACGCCGTTTCCTCAACAAACACAGTTCGTCCGCGCAAGCTTGCCCACTCACCTTCAGCGGTGACGACTATTTCCGGGCTGGAGAACACACGCTCTGAAAAGAAGACTCCGGTGTCTCCGCTTTCATCGTAAGGGCGCCATGATGTCGGCGGAACAACCTTTGGTTCCGGATCGCCAGGGAAACGAGTTATCGTTTCAAACTCCCGGCCACTAAGCGCATCCCGTAAGAAGGCGCTATCGTCATCCCAATTCGTGCCAAAACCTTCGACATATCTTTCGAAGGCGACGTTAATTGGCAAATAGCCCAGTGGTATCGGATCAGCCATTCGACACCGCTTTCAAAGGTACAACCTTGCCAACTTGGCCGAGGCAAAACCGGCCCCACGCATCCATGAGCTTGCGGCGTTTCTCTAGCGCCGTGCTGCGCCGGTAAGCCTGCTCGACATCGTTGCCGACCTTGTGGGCCAGTGCCGCCTCTGCGACCTCGCGGGGGAATGTCGTCACGTCGCCGCACCAGTCTCTAAAGGAGCTGCGGAAACCGTGAACCGTCAGGCGCTCGCCCGTCATCCGCCGCAACAGCATCAGCATCGCCATGTTGCTCAGGGGCCGGCGAGGTTCGCTCGGTGATGGGAAGATGAGATCACTAAGAACAGCTTCTTTCTGGAGGCCGAGGATTTCGAGCGCTCGGTCACTGAGGGGCACGGCGTGTTCTTCGCCGGCCTTCATGCGAACGCCGGGCACGGTCCAGAGTTTCTTGTCCTCGGCTACTTCCTGCCAGCGTCCGCCCATCGATTCGCCCGACCGCACCGCGCAAAGGATGGTGAATTCCAACGCTCGCGCGACGACGCCATCGACGTCACGCAGGCGCGCCATGAAGGCCGGTACGTCGGCGTAGGGCATGGCCGGGTGGTGGCCTCGCGACAGTTTCTTTCGCTTGGGGAGCAGGTTTCGGAGGTTGTCTCGCCAAGCAGCGGGGTTCTCACCAGAACGCCAGCCCTTCACCTTGGCAAAGTTCAGCACACGCTCGATCCGCCCGCGCAGCCGGGAGGCGGTTTCGGGCATTTCGTTCCAGATGGGCTTGAGCACCAGGAGCACGTCTTCGGTGTTGATTTCCGAAACGCGCTTGTCGCGGATCAAAAGGCCCCGAACGTTCAGCGTTTGCTCCCATTGCCAGCGGTGCTTCTCGTTGCGCCACTCCGGTTCCATGGATTTCAGGAAATCAGTGACGCATTCGCCGAATGTCTTTTCTGGCGTGCGGTCTCGCTCGACCATCGGGTCTTTGGAGCTGGCAATCAGCGCGCGGCATTCCGCTGCCTTGGTCCGGGCCTTGGCCAGGGTGACTGCTGGATAAGCGCCGAGCCCCATTTCTTTCTTGAGCTTTGAGCCGCTGGGGGTCCGACCGCCGTTGATCGGGGTCCACATGAACACCCAGGACTTGGAGCCGCCAGCCGCGACATTGAGGTACAACCCGCCGCCGTCGCCGTAGCGACCGGCGCGCTTCTCGGCGCGGACGGCGGTGTCCGAAAGCTTATGTATCGTGCGACCGGCCAAACCGCCTTCCCCCCTTCTATCCCCACTTGGTGAGCGGCATAGTACGGAACAAAGCGTGACAATGGAAGCAGTTGACTGGAGATAAACCCAGCAAATGCTGGGGCTTTTGAGACGAGTGGTAACAAGGCGGAACACCTGTTCGGTGGTGCTCAGCTCCACCAGCCGGCTTTGCCACTCATTGTCAGATTAGGCGGGCTGTCCGCCGATCTTGGTGACGGCTTCGGCGCCGGCGCCGATTCCGGCCGCGAGGCACTCGGCCAGCGGCCTGCCGGCGATATCGGCTGCGAGAAAGGCTGCGGCGAAGGCGTCGCCGGCTCCGGTCGTGTCGATGACGTCGGTGAGGGGGGCGGGCATCGACAGGGTCACGCCGGTTCGGCCGCCGACCGCAGCGCCGCCGCTGCCGCGCTTGATGATGACGCGACCATAAAAGCGGCCCAGCGTCTGCATCTGGAGGTTGATATCGACCGAGCCTGTGAGCTCAAGCGCCTCATCGAGATTGGCGAAGATGGTGCCGGTGCCCGATGTCCATTTGAGGAAGTTTTCGGGGCCAACCTCGCGTAGAAATCCCACCGATGCCGGATCGACCGCGGTCGCGATCTTGCGGGCTTTGGCTTCCCTGAGCAGCGCCATCACCGCGGCTCGTGGGCCTGGCGTGAAGAATGAATAGCCCGAGATCATCAGCAGATCGACGCCATCGAGCAGGCTGGGTGGTAGGTCGGCCTCGCTCAGATTGAGGTTCGCGCCGCGGTCGGTGAGGAAGCTCCGCTCGCCATCGGAATCGACGATCGAGATCAGCACCCCGGACGGAGCTGTAGGGTCCGCGACCAAGAGCGCGTCGACCCCGTGCGCCGCGAAATAGGTGCGATTGATCTGGAGATCGGCCGCCGCGACGCGCGAGACGAATGTGACCGACACGCCGAGTGCTGCGAGCCACACCGCATGATTTGCGGCCGAGCCGCCTGGCCGGGTGCGGATTGTGGCGCGGCGGTCGGAGCCGCGCACCATCGGTCCTTCGGGCATGACGATGATATCGGTGATGACGTCGCCGACAACGAGGATGGTCGAGGCCATCAGCGGCGCGCCTTGCCCAGGGCGACGGCAATCTCGGCGGCGACCTTGGCGTTGTTCTCGACCAGCGCGATGTTGGCGACGAGGCTCTTGCCTTCGGTCAGCTCGAAGATGCGTTTCAGCAGGTAAGGCGTGGTGGCCTTGCCGCTGATCCCTGCGCGGCCAGCATCGATCAACGCCCGCTCGATATTGGCGGCGATGAAGTCCGGGTCGAGCGCGGCGGCTTCAGGGATCGGGTTGGCAATGAGCACGCCGCCCATGCCCAGGGTGAACTGGGTTTCGATGAGTGCAGCGACCGCCTCAGGCGTATCGAGCCGGTGGTCCACCTTGAGGCCGCTAGAACGGGTCCAGAAGGCGGGGAAATCGTCGGTGCGATAGCCGATGACAGGCACGCCCTTGGTCTCGAGCGTTTCGAGCGTCTTGGGAATATCGAGGATGGCTTTTGCGCCGGCGCAGACGACGGCAACCGGGGTACGGCTCAGCTCTTCGAGATCAGCCGAGATGTCGAAGGTCAGTTCGGCGCCGCGATGCACGCCGCCGATTCCGCCGGTGGCAAAAAGCTGGATGCCGGTGAGTTCGGCCGCCTGCATGGTGGTGGCGACTGTGGTGCCCGCGATGGCCTTGGCGTTGAGGAGAGCGGCGACGTCGCGGCGCGAGGCTTTGGCGGCCTTGGCGCCGGTCTCGGCCAGCAGTTGCAGGTCACCGGCCTCGAGGCCGACCCGGAAGCTGCCGCCCATGATCGCGATGGTCGCCGGAACGGCGCCCGCCTTGCGCACGATGGCCTCCACCTTGCCGGCCATCTCCAGATTCTGCGGGTACGGCATGCCGTGGGTGATGATCGTCGATTCGAGGGCGACGACCGCGCGCCCCTCCGCCAGGGCATCGGCGACTTCGGGACTGACTGAAAGGAAGGGGATTTGGGGCAATTGTGTGCAGGGTCTCACTGAACTTTGCCCCGTTAGAGTGCCCCTCATGGAAAGCGTCAAGGGGCCGCGCGGCAAGGGGGCGCCCAAGTCTTGTCCCCCCCGGGATTTGGCACTAGGGTCCGGCCATTCGGCAGACTCGTTTTAAGGACACTCCGCTGCGCAACATGGTCTTTGGCCCGGAGCGACCGCCGGACCCCGAAGCGCTTCAGAGCGCGCAGATCGCTGCCACCCGATTCCCCGGCGACATCACGCGCCGCTTGGCCGAGACGGCCCCGTACCCAGATCGAAACGCCAACCGCCGCCGGATGTCTCCGCGGCGGTTCAGCTTTTCCGCCCGATGACAAGGAGACCCATCATGAAGATTTCGCTGACCCTGGCGCTGGGTGCGCTGCTGCTTAGCGGCACCGCCGCGCTCGCGCAGGAGGAGAAAATCCTCAACGTCTACAATTGGTCCGACTACATCGCCGAAGACACGGTGTCCAAGTTCGAAGCCGAAACCGGCATCAAGGTCAATTACGACGTGTTCGACAGCAATGAGCTGGTCGAGGCGAAGCTGCTCGCGGGCAGCTCGGGCTATGACGTCGTGGTGCCCTCGGGCTTCTTCCTCGAACGCCAGGTCGCGGCGGGTCTCTTCCTGCCGCTCGATAAGGCGAAGCTGCCCAACCTCAAGAACATGGACACAGAGGTGATGGCGGCCACCGCCGCGCACGATCCGGACAATGCGCATTCGGTCGATTACATGTGGGGCACAACCGCCATCGGCTACAACACGGCCAAGCTCGCCGAGCGTCTCGGGGGGCAGGCGATCGACAGCTGGGACCTGGTGTTCAAGCCGGATGTAGTGTCGAAGCTCGCCGATTGCGGCGTGACGCTGCTCGACGCGCCGGCCGAGATCATGGCGAGCGCCCTCAACTATCTGGGGCTCGATCCGAATTCGGAAAGCACTGACGATCTCAAGAAGGCCGAAGATCTGCTGATGTCGATCCGGCCCTATGTGCGGTACTTCAATTCGAGCCAGTACATCGATGATCTGGGCAATGGCGAAGTGTGCCTGTCGGTCGGCTATTCGGGCGACGTCTTCATCGCGCAGGCCGCGGCGGCCGATGCCAATGCCGGTGTCGAAGTGGGCTATGTGATCCCCAAAGAGGGTGCGCTCAAATGGTTCGATCTGTTCGCCATTCCCGCCGATGCGCCGCACCCCGACAACGCGCATAGATTCATCGACTTCATGATGCGGCCGGACGTTGCTGCTGCCAACACGAACTATGTGTACTACGCCTCGGGCAACAAGGCGGCGCTCGAATTCATCGATGATGCGGTCAAGACCGATCCGGCGATCTATCCGCCGCCGGACGTGTCGGCGAAGCTCTTCAACCTCAAGGCACACTCGCCCGATTATGACGAGCTGCTGACCGAGACGTGGCAGCGCATCAAGGCCGGGTCGTAACACTCAACAGGCGGGGCTTCGGTCCCGCCTTTCATCAGGGTCACATCGCTCATGGCCAAGAAGCCGCAGCTCGCCGCCGACACCCGCCCCTGGCGCGATCCGAATGTCAAGCCGTTCGTTCGCATCCGCGACGTCACCAAGAAGTTCGGTGACGTCGCGGCAGTAGCGGATGTGTCGCTCGATATCTACAAGGGCGAGCTGTTCTGTCTGCTGGGCGGTTCGGGATCCGGCAAGTCGACGCTGCTGCGGATGCTGGCGGGCTTCGAGCAGCCGAGTGCTGGACGCATCGAGATCGACGGGCAGGATATGTCGGACGTGCCGCCCTATCAGCGGCCGGTTAATATGATGTTCCAGTCCTATGCGCTGTTCCCGCATATGACGGTCTCGCAGAACATCGCTTATGGCCTGAAGCGCGATGGCATGCCCCGCCTCGAGATCGAATCCCGCGTTGCCGAGCTGCTGCAGCTCGTGAAGCTCGCCGGCTATGAGGCCCGCAAGCCGCACCAGCTCTCGGGCGGCCAGCGGCAGCGCGTGGCGCTGGCGCGAGCGCTGGCAAAGCGGCCCAAGCTGCTGCTTCTCGACGAACCGCTCGGTGCGCTCGACAAGAAGCTGCGTGAGGAGACGCAGTTCGAGCTGGTGAAGATTCAGGAGACGCTGGGCGTCACCTTCATCGTCGTGACGCATGATCAGGAAGAGGCAATGAGCCTCGCCACGCGGATCGGCGTGATGAATCAGGGCGAGATCGCGATGATCGGCGAACCCACCGACATCTACGAATTCCCGAATTCGCGCTTCGTCGCCAATTTCATCGGCTCGGCCAACATGGTCGAGGGCGTCGTCACTGAGGACGAGCCCGACCATGTGCGCATCCGCTCGCAGGAGCTGGGTACCGATATCTATGTCGACCACGGCGTCGATTGCGCGCCCGAGCAGATCCTGTGGTGGGCGATCCGCCCCGAGAAGATCGTGCTGACGCGCGACAGGCCGGGCGCGCAGCCTGGCATCCCCGATGGCGCCAATATCGTCAAAGGCTTCGTCGAGGACATCGCCTATCTGGGCGACATGACAGTCTATCAGGTGCGGCTCGACAATGGTCGCTACATGCGCGTCACCAAGACCAATGCGCTGCGCGGCGACCCCAACGCCATCTCGTGGGACGAGCCGGTGTGGGCGAGCTGGGCCGGGTCGTCAGGATCGGTGCTGACCAATTGAGCAGCTTCGACGGCCACCCGCCGCGCCGGCCGCAACCCTGGACCTGGGTGCGCGGAGCGCTTGCTGCTGCGGGTATCTCGGGCCGCGCCCTGGTCATTTCTGCGCCTGCGGCGTGGCTGACACTGTTCTTCCTCGTGCCGTTGGCGGTGGTGTTCGGCATCTCGCTCGCCACCAAGCAGTTCGGCCAGCCGCCCTATTCGGATCTGCTGACTACCGATAAGGGCACGGTGCAGCTGACGCTGCATCTGTCGAACTATCTCAAGCTGATCCAGGACACGCATCTCGGCGAGAATTTCTGGACACAGTTCGGGGTGTATGCGGTCGTCGCGCTCGTGGCCTTCTGGCTGGCCCGCGGCGTGTCGAAAATCGCACAACCTGCTGCTGTAGCGGCGATCTACATTGTGTCGATCGTCGCCACGGTGCTGCTGATCGCGACGCTCTACACCGCCGATCTCAACGTCTATCTCACGGCGTTTCTGAGCTCGATCAAGATTGCGGCGATTTCGACCTTCTTTGCCGTGCTTATCGGTTATCCGATGGCCTATGCCGTCGCGCGCGCGCCCGACCGCTGGAGAAATATTCTGTTGATGCTGGTGATCCTGCCGTTCTGGACCTCGTTCCTGCTGCGCGTCTATGCGCTCAGCGGCTTCATGCGGGGCGAGGGCGTGATCAACAATCTCCTTGGCATTTTCCACCTCGGGCCGCTGGTGATGCTGCAGACCGATTTCGCGGTCTATGTCGGCATCGTCTATTCCTATCTGCCGTTCTTCATCCTGCCGCTCTACACGAACCTCGTGAAGCTCGATCAGTCGCTGCTCGAGGCTTCGGCTGATCTCGGTGCCCGGCCCTATCGGACGTTCCTGTCGGTAACGCTGCCGCTGTCGACGTCGGGAGTAGTTGCGGGCGCCATGCTGGTGTTCATTCCGGCGATCGGCGAGTTCGTGATCCCGTCGCTGCTCGGTGGACCGAGCACGCAGATGATTGGCCGCATCCTCTGGGACGAGTTCTTCGGCAAGACCAACTGGCCACGCGCCGCTGCGCTGGCGATCACCATGCTGTTCATCGTGGTGATCCCGTTCATGCTGATGCAGCGGGCCCAGAATGCCGTGCTGGAGGGCCGACGCTGATGCGCCGCTCCATTTTCCTACCAATCGTTGCGGGGCTCGGTTTCCTGTTCCTCTACGCGCCGATCCTGTCGCTGGTGGTGTTTTCGTTCAACGCTAACCGGCTGGTCACGGTGTGGTCGGGCTTTTCGGTCAAAAGCTATTCGGACCTCTGGGCCGACCCGCAGCTGCTGCCGGCAGCGGGGCTCAGCCTCCAAATCGCGGCCATCGCGGCCACCATCGCGCTGATCCTTGGCACGCTGTGCGCTATCGCGCTGGTGCGGTTCCGGAAGTTCCGCGGCAAAACGATCCTGCGGGCCACGGTGTCGGCACCGCTGGTGATGCCCGATGTCATCACGGGTCTTGCCCTGCTTCTGCTGTTTGTCGGCATGCAGGCGGTCATCGGCTGGCCGGCGGGGCGCGGTGTGCTGACCATCATCATCGCCCATTCAATCTGCTGCATGGCCTATGTGACGGTGGTGGTGCAGAGCCGCCTGACCGATCTCGATCTCAGCCTCGAGGAAGCGGCGATGGATCTGGGGGCGACGCCGGTGCGCGTCTTCTTCGACATCACGCTGCCGATCATCGCCCCGGCCCTCGTGTCAGGCTGGCTCCTCGCCTTCACGATCTCGCTCGACGATCTGGTGATCGCGAGCTTCGTCTCCGGTCCGGGTTCATCGACGCTGCCGATGGTGATCTTTTCGAAGATCAGGCTGGGCGTTGCACCCGAGGTCAACGCGCTGGCGACGATCATCATCGGGGTCGTATCAGTGGGCGTGCTGATCGCGACGGTGCTGCAGTTGCGCCGGCCGCGGGTCGCGAAGGGCTAGTCAGCGCATCCGATTGTAAGCGTCCAACCCGGCGATCTTATATGCCTCGGCAAGCGTCGGGTAGTTGAACGCGTTCTCGACGAAATAATCTACCGTGCCGCCCAGATTGAGGACGGCCTGGCCGATATGGATCAGCTCGGTCGCGCCTTCGCCGATGATGTGGACGCCGAGCAGCTTCCGCGTCTTCAGCGAGAACAGCATTTTCATCATGCCCGACTGCAGGCCCATGATGTGGCCGCGCGAGGTTTCGCGGAAGCGACCGATGCCGATCTCGAAGGGGATACCGCGCTGCTTCACTTCCTGCTCGGTGAGGCCGACGGTCGAAATTTCCGGTACGGCGTAGATGCCATAGGGGAAGTATTCCGGCGCCGGCGGCATCGGCGCGCCGAAGGCGTGGCAGGCCGCAATGCGACCCTGTTCCATGCTCGTCGAGGCAAGGCTTGGAAAGCCGATCACGTCGCCTGCCGCATAGATGTGCGGCACATTGGTCTGGAACGTCTTGCGATCGACTTCGAGGCGGCCGCGATCGTCAGCCGCGATGCCGCAGGTTTCGAGCCCCAGATCCGACGTGGCGCCGACACGGCCCGCTGCATAGAGCAGCATTTCAGTACGGATCGTCCGGCCGTCGCTGAGCGTCGACACCGCGTAGCCCTTGTCGTCGATGGTCACTGCATCGACCTTGACGCCGATCCGCATCTGCATGCCGCGCTTACGAAGATCGTGGACGAACTCCTCGATGATCTCGCGGTCGATGAATTCGAGGAACTGCTCGCGCGGCTCGACCAGCGTCACGGGCACATCGAGCGCCGAATAGATCGTCGCATATTCGAGGCCGATCACGCCGGCGCCCACCACCGTCAGGCTCTTGGGCACATGCGGATTGTTGGCAATGTTGTCGCTGTCGACGATACTGGTTTCGTTGAACGGGATGTGGCGGGGCCGGTGCGGGGCAGTGCCCACGGCGATCACGGCCTTGTCGAATTCGATCTCATGCGTTTCGGTGGCATCGATGGTGACACTGATCCGGTGCGGGTCGAGAAAGCGGGCGCGGCCCGCCAGCGTGCGCACGCCGTTCCGCGCGAACTGATGTTCGAGCACATCGATCTCGTGATCGAGCGTCATGCGCAGACGAGCGCCGAGATCCTTGCCCTCGATGTCCTTCTTGACGCGGTAGGCGAGACCGTAGAAGCCGCGCTCGCGCCAGCCGCTTAGATTAAGTACAGTCTCGCGCAGGGTCTTGGATGGAATGGTGCCGGTATGGACCGACACGCCACCAACGCGCAGCCGGTTTTCGACCACGAGAACCGAATTGCCGAGCTTGGCAGCCTGAATGGCGGAGCGGCGCCCGGCCGGCCCCGAACCGATGACGACCAGATCGAATCGTTCCACGACACCGCCCCCGCTCATCGAAACGCTACTCCAATTGTCGATGCTAGGCGATGGGCGGCGCGCAGGACCGCTATGCGTCAGTAGACTTCGGGGATGTAGAGGTCTGCGGGCACCGGGTGGCGGATGTAGTCGGCGTGGTGAACGCGGGCGGGCAGGGTGACCAATTGCTTGGGCACATCTTCGTACGGGATGCGCGAGAGCAGATGGGCGATCATGTTGAGACGGGCCCGCTTCTTGTCGACGGCCTGCACGACGAACCAGGGTGCATCTTCGCTATGGGTGCGGTTGAGCATCTCTTCCTTGGCCTTGGTGTAGTCCTCCCAATGGACGCGGCTTTCCATGTCCATGGGCGACAGCTTCCACTGCTTCAGCGGATCCTGGATCCGCATCTTGAAGCGGAATTCCTGCTCGGCATCGGTGATCGAGAACCAGTATTTCACCAGTACGATGCCGGAGCGGACGAGCATGCGTTCGAAATCGGGGACGGAGCGGAAGAACTCCTCCACCTCGTCGGCGGTGGCGAAGCCCATCACCCGTTCTACGCCGGCGCGATTGTACCAGGAGCGGTCGAACAGCACCATTTCGCCGGCCGTCGGCAGATGCGGCACATAGCGCTGGAAGTACCATTGGTTCTTCTCGCGCTCGGTCGGCGCGGGGAGGGCGACGACGCGGGCAACACGCGGATTGAGCCGCTGGATGACGCGCTTGATGGCGCCGCCCTTGCCGGCCGAATCGCGCCCCTCAAACAGAACGACCATTTTGAGCTTCTTGTGCACCACCCAATCCTGCAGCCGGATCAACTCGTGCTGCAGCCGGAACAGCTCACGGAAATAGGCGTGACGCTCGATCGAGGGTTTGGACGGCGTCGACAGATCGGCGGCAACCAACTCGTCGAGCCGCTCTTCCTCGAGCTGGGTTTCGAGCTCTTCATCGAAGGAATCGAGGATCTCGTTCTTGATGCGCTCAAGCTGTAGGGCTTCGGCGGTGGCGGAATCGGTGCGGTCGATCATGGTGGCGAGTCCCGGTTGTGTGGGGGAGGAAGCGCGATTGCGTGACGGTGATGTGACAGGGATGAAATGATCAATAGTGGTGCGATGGGCACCTCCGTTCACTGGGAGGTACGCGAAGCTTTGGCCGAAGGCCTAGCGCAGTTCGGAGCGGGTGCGATCAGCCCGGGACCGGCAGTTGCCCCCTGGCTCCCCTACGACGCCTCGCTTCTAGCTGCAGTACCCTCCCCGCGAAGGGGGCGGGTAGAAGGGCTTCCATTTTCGCCCACCCACCACCTGTCATCCCTTCGAAGCAGGGACTAACTCAACTCTTGCGCCGCGGCGAGTTGGGTCCCGGGTCAGGTCCGGGATGACGCCTTGTGGGTATCGGATGACACTCTGTGGGTCGGGAGGCCGCACTTAGCCGTCTCGCGAAGCAACCTCTTGCAAATGACTGACCGGTCAGTTATGTATCTGATGACCGATTGGTCAGTTGGAGAGCGTCATGGCCGAAGCAGCACAACGAGGGCCCAAATTCAGGCGGCGGGCGGAGGCCCGGCCGGATGAGGTGCTGGATGCGGCGCTGGCGCTGTTCGTCGAGAAGGGCTTTGCGAACACGCGGGTCGAGGACATTGCGACGCGCGCCGGGCTCAGCAAGGGCGCGGTCTACCTCTATTTCCCGAGCAAGGAAGCGATCCTTGAAGGCCTGGTGCTGCGCGCCGTAACGCCAATCGCCAACAACGCGCTGGGCTTCGTTACCAATTACGCCGGCGACCCGCGCACCGTCATCACCATGGTGCTCAAGATGGTGGCGGGCCGCCTCACGGCGCCTGAAACAATTGCGATCCCCAAGCTGCTCATCCGCGAGATGATCCACTTCCCCGAATTTGCCGGCGTCTATCGGCGCGAGGTGCTGGACCGGGTCATTCCCGTGGTCGAGCAACTCATAAAGACCGGGATCGAGGAGGGCTATTTCCGTCCCGTCGATCCGCATCTGACCATCCGCTCGATTGTCGGGCCGATCGTGCTTCACATGCTCATGGCAGAGATCTTCGGGATAATGCCGGAGGAGGGCCTGTCGGTCGACAAGCTCGTCGACAACCATCTCACCATCCTCTTCGACGGTCTCAGCGCCAAGCAAAGCGACCGCCGATTCATGGCCGGGTAGCCGGGGGCTCAACCCAAGGATAAATGAAAATGAATGCGTCAACTCTCAATGCTACACCCAATGCAAGCTATTTCGGCGGCCTGCCGGGCCTGTTTCACGTCACATCGGTGATCACGATCCTGACTGGAATGACACTCCATGCGTCGCGCCTGCCACTCGGTCCCGAGGCGTTCCAGCATGATTTGTTCACGCCCGTGGTCGACATTCTCTTCGCGGTCCCGATGACGATTGCGGGCATTGCGATGGTGCTGTTGTGGCGGCGCGCTATCCTGCGGACGCTGTGGGAAAAGATCGCCTACGGCTTCGTGGCGCTCTTCATGGTCGGAAGCCTGATCCTCCATGCCAAGACGGTCATCACCTGGGACACCAGCTACGTCAATTTCTTCCCCGATTGGTACCCCTATGTCGCGGTGGTCTATCTCGGCCTGATCGGCATCTTCTGCGCGACCCGTCGCTTCATCCCGGCGAGGATCAAATGAGCGACTTCTTCGGCTGGGTGCTGGGCGTTCTGTCGTTCATTCCGGGGGTGGGCCACGCGCCGCCCCCGAGCTGGAACGGCTATGTCGAGGCGGACTATGTCTACGCTGCCGCGCCAAGTGCCGGAACCATCGAGACGCTGGCAGTAAGCGAAGGCTCGCGCGTCGAGAAGGGGGCGGTGCTGTTCGTCCTCGAGGCGAGCCAGCAGAAGGCGCAGTATGATGCAGCCCTGGCGCGATCCGAGGCCGCACGCGCCCAAGTGACGGCGGCCGAAGCGAGTCTCGCCAATTTGAAGGTTGGTGCTCGGCCGGAGGAACTGCAGGTGACGCAGGCTTCGCTGACGCAGGCGGAAGCGAATTTCCAACTGGCGCGGCAGAATTTCAACCGGGCGCAGGATCTGTTCAGCAATGGCAATGTGCCGAAGTCGCAGCTCGACCAGGCGCAGGCGAGCCTCGATGCTGCCAATGCAGCAGTGGTGCAACTGAAGGCGCAACTGGCCGTCGCTCAATTGCCGGCGCGCAGCGACCAGATCGACGCTGCCGCTGCAAATCTCGCGGCGGCGCAAAGTGCCATGGTCGCCGCAAAAGCCGATGCGACGAACGCCAAGGCGGCGCTCGACAATCGGACCATCGTTGCGGCGGAAAGCGGGCGCGTCGAGCGGCTGTTCTTCCGTGCCGGCGAAGTAGCCGGCGCCGGAACCCCCGTGCTGTCGCTCAGCGGCGCCGGAACGATGAAGATCAAATTCTACGTGGGCGAGGCCGAGCGGGCCGAGTTCTCGCTGGGACAGATCGTCGATGTGAGCTGCGAGGGTTGCCCCGATGGGCTGAGCGCGACAATCGACTATTTCGCCTCGGACCCGCAATTCACACCGCCGATCATCTATTCGCGCGACGAGCGGCACCGGCTGGTGTTTTTGACCGAGGCGGTAATGGACCAGCAGGACGGTATTCTGCCGGGCCAGCCGGTGAGCATCGGGCGCCACGATGGCTGACGATCTAGTCATCGATGTGAGGGGTCTGACCAAGACCTTCGGCGAGAGGACTGTGGTCGATCATTTCGACATCCGCGTGCCGAAGGGTGCGATCTATGGCTTCCTCGGACCCAACGGGTCGGGCAAGACGACCACCATCCGGATGCTGTGCGGCTTGCTGACGCCGGACGAGGGTGAGGGCAAATGCCTGGGCCTCGATGTGCGCCGCGACGCCGCGCGGATCAAGGAACAGGTCGGCTACATGACGCAGAAATTCTCGTACTACGAGGATCTGTCGATCCGCGAGAACCTCGACTTCGTGGCGCGCATGTACCGGCTCGACAATCGCAAACAGCGCGTGCAGACGGCGCTCGAGGAACTGGGGCTGGCCGATCGCGCCAAGCAGCTCGCTGGGTCGCTGTCAGGTGGCTGGAAGCAGCGACTGGCGCTCGCCGCATGTCTGTTGCACGAGCCACAATTGCTGCTGCTCGACGAGCCGACGGCCGGTGTCGATCCGAAGGCCCGCCGCGACTTCTGGGACGAGATCCGCAGGCTGAGTGCGCGGGGCGTAACGGTGCTGGTCTCGACCCACTATATGGACGAGGCCGTGCAGTGCGACTTCATCACCTACATTGCCTATGGCAAGAAGCTGATCGACGGGCCGTCGGGCGAAATTCCGGCCAAGGTCGGTCTCGAGACCTGGCGCGTCGAGGGACCTGATCTCGCGAGCCTTGAGGCGTGCCTCAAGACCGAGCCAGGTGTCGAGCAGGTGGCACGCTTCGGCTCGGTGCTCCACATCTCGGGAACAGACAAAGCGCTGCTTAACGAAACCGTCGAGCGGATGAAGGCCGACAAGGCCTATCGCTGGACCCTGCAGGTCGCTGGGCTCGAAGAGGCCTTCATCTATTTGATGGCGGGCGCGCGCGACAATTTCGCGACGGATGTACCGCCGGAGATCGCAGCATGAGCGACGGCGGTACCGTAGAACATACTACGACCAAGGCAGATGTGCTCCGCGAGCGCGCGCTTGCGGCTGGACGGGCTCGTCTTGCCGCCCAGTCAGCCCGCAAGGGCGGTGGCGGACATGGCTTCTCGCTGCAGCGGTTCGGCGCGGTGCTCTACAAGGAGTTCATCCAGATGCGGCGGGACCGCATCACGTTCGGCATGATGATCGGCCTCCCCTTGGTGCAATTGTTCCTGTTCGGCTTCGCCATCAATGCCGACCCGCGGCATCTGCCGACGCTGGTGGAGATGGGCGACAACGGACCGCTGACGCGTGCCCTGATCGCGGGCATGCAACAATCGGACTATTTCGACTTCAAGGGCGAGGTCGCCGGCACGGCGGCGGGCGAAGAAGTGTTGCGGCGCGGCGAAGCGAACTTCGTCGTCGTCATCCCGCAGAACTTCGAGCGCGACGTGATGCGCGGGCGGGCGCCGGAGATCCTTATCGCAGCCGACGCGTCAGACCCCTCCGCTGTCGGTGGAGCGGCAGGGGCGCTGCAGGGCATTGTGAATGTGGCCATTCGCGAAACGCTCACCGGCCCGATCGCCATGCAGGGTGCGCCACCGCCCTTCTCGGTGGTGGTGCATCGCGAATACAACCCGGAGGGCAAGACCTCGACCAACATCGTGCCGGGGCTGCTGGCGATCATCCTGTCGATGACGATGGTGATGATCACGGCGGTGGCGATCGTTAAGGAGACGGAGCGCGGCACGATGGAGATGCTGATCGCGACGCCGGTCAAGCCGTTCGAGGTGATGCTGGGCAAGATCCTGCCCTATGTGTTCGTCGGCTATGTGCAGACGGGCGTGTTCCTGATCGCGGCGAGTGCGGTGTTTCATGTGCCGTTCGAGGGCAGTTGGCTGGCGTTCTTCATCGGCTTCAATCTGTTCATCGTCGTCAATCTGGCGCTGGGGTTTCTGATCTCGACTGCCGCGCGCAACCAGATGCAGGCGATGCAGCTCAGCTTCTTCACGATTCTGCCGTCGATCCTCCTGTCGGGCTTCATGTTCCCATTCGCAGGAATGCCGGGCTGGGCGCAGTTCATCGGGCAGGGGGTGCCGGCGACGCATTTCCTGCGCGTGATCCGGGCCGTTATGCTGAAGGGCGGCGCGGTGGCCGACGTGGCCATCGAGTATGGCGCGATGACCGTTATCCTTGTGGTGATTTCTGCGATCGCAATGGCGCGCTACCGGCGCACACTAGATTGACGTTTTATGTGCTTGCTCTGTCTGATCGATCCCGAATGGCATCGATCACCCCACCGTTGCTAGTTTCCTTGCGCTCTGACCCAACGATCCCAAGAGGGCTCGTTGGGTCAGCCGCCCTTAGAAATGTCCAGTGAGGGTTGCGGTGAGGGCGTGCGCGCCGCCATTGCCGATGGCACCGGAATAGGCGAAGCCCGCCGAGAGGTCTTCGCTGACGTTGAAATCGGCACCGGCGGTGAGCAGCAACTGGTCGGCCGGGAGCGGAGCGCCGAGCACGGTGAAGGGCGCGCCGCCCTGGAAATTGTTGCTGGTTGCGCCCATGCCGCCCATGCCGTGCCGCCAGGCGGCGGAGCCCGAGAGCGTCACCAGCATATCGTCGCTGAGGATGAATTGATGTTCGATGCGGACGCCCAGAGTCAGCAGCGCGGCGCTGGTCGAACTCGACGCGACGGTGAGGGCGCCGGCGCCGGTTCCGGTCTCGGTAAAGCCGCTGGTGAGCGTGTTGATGAGAGCAAGACCGGCGAAGGGGGTCAATGTCGTAGCGCCGAAATCGATGCGCTTGCCCAGCTCGCCGAACGCCTGCGAGGTGAGTGCGGCGTACTGCGCGGTGAACACATCGCTCACGCCCGCAAACGCCGCGGTGCGCGTGGTGCTGATCGAGCGGCCGGTGAGGGTGGTGCCGAAGCTCAGATAGAAATCGTCCCAGTTCGTGTCGCCATAGGCGCCCATGCTGAAGTCGCCGCTGGTGCCGCTCATGGCGCGATCGGGGATGGCGAAGGAGCTGATGCCGGCCGCCGTCAGCGCGCCGAGACGCATCGTGCCGAATTCGGCATCGGCGCCGGCCACGAGACCGCCGGCGCCATGATTGACTGCGGGAGCATTGCCATCGCCCGGCAATGTCGAGAGCCCGCCATAGCCACGGCCCCAGATCTTGATTTCCGATGCGACGGGCATATCCGGGACGGCCGCAAAGCCGTTCGCGATGATCGGGCCGGGCGTGAAGCGGGTGGCCGCGAGCCGGTCGAGCGTGGCGTCGCGCAGATAGCGCTGGTCGGTGATCAGCGCGGTGATCAGGCTGGCATAGCCGTCGCCGGAAAGCGCGCTGAGCGCGGCGGGGATTTGCGCGGAGGGCAGCTGCATCAGCTTGTCGAAATAGGGCGCGGGGCCGGCGAAGGAATCGAGGCCGGTGCCTGTGGCTTTCTGGTTGGGGGTGAGGCCGGCACCGGCAGCATTGCGGGTGAGGGTCAGGTAGACGTTGGTGGCGTCGGCGCTGAGCGAGGCGGCGAAGAGAGGCGAGGCTGAGGAGACGCCGCCGAAGGCGCCGCTGATCGGACTGCCCGAGGTGAGGATCGTGTACGTCGTAGTCTTGTTGTAGGCACCGGCTTCCGGCATGGCCACGACCGTGTTGCCGGTACCGTTAAGAGTCGTAGTGGTGCCAACCAGCAGTTTGTCGCTGACGCCCGCCGCGTTCACCTCGGCATTGTAGATCACATTGGTGAAGTTTGCAGCGCCCAGCAGGGTGAGTGTGCCCGGCGAGTTGCCCGGCGCGAGGAAGCCGCCATTGGTCGTGAGGCTGTTGAAGGTCCCACTACCGCCGACGGCACCGGTTCCGATGAGCGTGATGTCGAGTCCGGTAATGGCGGTATTGATGACAAGCTTACCGGCATCGGCAGTAATCGTATCAGCGAAAGATCCGGTGTCGCTCAATGTCCATATCGACGTACCCGTTTTCTTGAAGGCGTCAAAGCCGAGATACCGCGAACCGATCGTTCCCAGATCGAACGCCGCACTCGTCGACCCACCGAGGATCAAGGTGTCATTGGTAGAGGGAATGAAGGTACGTACGACACCGGCAATGTCATAGCCAGAATGTAACGTCAGTTCGAGCGGTCCGTTGTCGATCCCAACGGCCTCGCCAAATCTCCCAGTGATCTTGCCCGCCACAGTGATATGAGCGATGCCACCATCGACGTAGGCTCCGAGGGTTGACACCGACGCCATTCGACCGACGGTGATGAAGGTATTTTTGCCGATCGTGCCGGCACCAAAGATGGTGCCTGTCACGGTGCCGCCCTGGAGGTCCACATACGCGTCGCCCGCATCGGCTCGCGCGAGAATGCCGATAGTTCCGCTCACATTTCCTGTCGAGACCACGGATACGCTGCCGTCTCCGCAGGAGCAGACTTCAGCGCTGATGCCGATGCCGTCAGCCACGATGTCGGCCCCGTTCGTCACGACGACATTGTGATCGCCAACGGTCAACGCCGAGATACCATATGCGCCCAAGGGGATTGTGGTTGGCGCGGTGGACGAGGGAAGGGCTAGGCTATTGACTGTTGGACCGCCGCCGGTTGCCTCAATCGTTGTGCCCGAAAGTGTGGAGACGGACACCGCACCCGACGCCATGATGTTTATGGCGTTCTCCGTGCTCGTTATGTCCCCGGCCGTTTTCACTGATACCTGTCCATTGCTGAGACTGGTGATATCGACGCCAATATGGCTCGACTGAATCTCACCCGAGCTTGACACGTCGACGTTACCGGTCGAACCCAGATGGAGAATTTGGATGCCGATGTCATCGGCAGAGATCGCGCCGGTCGAGGTCACTGAAACAGCGCCGTCCGACACCTGATACACTGCGATGCCAGTCGCCGCCGCAAGCGCGCCACTCGACCGCACAGCTACTGTCAGGCGTGAGCCGAGCCCAAGGTTCTGACCGACAACGATGCCGTAGTCGCCATAGATATCCGCACCATTGTCGATGGTGATGCTCGATGCGTCCGAACTTATGCGGTCGACGGCTATGCCCGCATCGCCGTAGCCGCCTTGTCCCGCGTTGATGGTGGTATCTGACGCTGTCGTCACGAAGACATCCCCGCCGTCGCCGTCGTGGAGCACTGCGATCCCCGTCGGGGCATCAATATTGCCGGACGTCTCAATCCGGACGTCGCCCTTGCCTCCCTGATAGACATCTATGCCCGTCGATCCTGTCGGATCGACCTCTATGCTGCCCACCGAGGTGATGTTGATATCGCCGACGATGCAGCCGCATGCGCTTACATAGATACCGGCGTACTCCGCCTGAATGCGCGCGCCGTTCCAGATGGTGATGTTGCCAGTCGCGCTGGACGTACTTGATCGATCGGCCAGTATGCCAACTGGGCCAGGTGCGAGCGATGGGCCACTGCCTCCACTGGCCGTCAGCGTTGTCCCAGTGTCGGCGGTGATTGAGATGTCGCCACTGTCGCCTTCATGTTCCGCGTCGATGGCGACATCGGAGGCGAAAATGTCACCAAATATCTGAATATCAACATCACCATCGCCGGCATGGCGCCCGACGACACCCGACAAAACGCGCGGGCCGCTGGAGCCGCGGACGGTGCCTCTGGAGACTATCGAGAGGTTGCCGACCGCGCCGGCTGCCTGCTCACCATGGATGCCCCATTGATCGGCTTCGGCGCCGTTCGTGTTTATGCTCACCGCACCCTTGCCCTGGTGATCAACATAGACGCTGAAGTCAGTCGACTGCAT
>JBDSHC010000011.1:0-14192 GCA_039918675.1 Devosia sp. | reverse complement strand
ATTGTCGGTCTTCTTCGTAGGATCGACGACCTCCCGCACGAAGATTTCGATCCTGGGTGAGCCCGCGATGTCAGCCCAATCGAGCGGCACGGGCACGATGTGGTCGCGGATGTGCATGCCGGGGATGGTGTATTCGGCGATTGGCATGACGGTCCTCCTAGCGAACGCGCGGATCGAGCAAGACGTAGATGATGTCGACGACGATGTTGGCGACGACGATGAAGAAGCCACCTAGCAGCACGACACCGATGATGATCGGTCGGTCGAGGTTGGCGACGGCCTGCACGGCAAGGGCGCCAACGCCCTGCAGACCGTAGACCTGCTCGATGACGATGGCGCCGCCGAGCAGGAGCGCGACGTCGGCGCCGAGCTGGCTGACCAAGGGAGTCAGCGTTGCGCGCATGCCGTGCTTCCAGATGACCGTGCGCTCACTGAGACCCTTGGCGCGCGCGGTGCGGATATAGTCCTCGCCCATAACCTCGAGCATCTGGCCACGCGTCAGGCGCGCATAGACCGCCGAACTGGTCAGCGCGAGAGTCGACCATGGCAGGATCAGATGCCACGCCCAGATCGCCGGATTCGGGAGGAATGGCTTGAACCCGCCGGCTGGCAGCAGCGTGAAGCCAGCCTGGCGCGGCAGGAAATAGAATAGATAAAGCGACATCATGCCGAGCACGAACGTCGGAAAGCTCAGGCCGATGAGGATGAAGCCTTGCCCTACCCGATCGCGCACCCCTCCGGCATGCCGTGCCGACATGATGCCCACGGGAATGCCGACGGCGAGCCAGACGAGCACGCCGCCGATGACCAATGACAGGGTCGCCGGCAAACGGCTCACGATCAGCTTCGCGACCGGCTGCTGGTTGCGGTAGGAGAAGCCGAGGTCCCCCTGCAGCGCGTTGCCGACGAAACTCACATATTGCTCGGTGATCGGACGATCGAGCCCCAGATTGGTGCGGATCTGGATGAGTTGCCTTTCGGTCGCCTTGTCGCCCGCGATCATGCGGGCAGGATCGCCGGGGGCGATAAAGAACAGGAAGAAGACGAAGACGCTGAGCGCGAACAGCACCAGCGCCCCGAACATCACGCGTCCAAAGAGAAAGCGGATCATGGCTTCGACCTCCTCGGACGGGCCACGGGCCGGCCCTTGGGATCGAGCGCGTCGCGCAGGCCGTCGCCGAGGATGTTGAAGGCGAGCGTCGTGAGCAGCAGCGCGAGGCCTGGGATGAGCACGAGCCACCACGCCACGAGATAAATAGAGTTGGCAGCCGCATCGGCGAGCATGCCGCCCCAGCTCGGCGCCGGTGGGACGATGCCCATGCCGAGAAAGCTGAGCGTCGCCTCGAAGACGATCGAGCCGGGGATCATCATCGTCGTGTAGACGATGATGGGGACGCTGAGATTGGGCAGGATATCGACGAACATGATCGACAGCGGCCCTGCCCCTAGCGAGCGGCTCGCTTCGACGAACTCCTGGCGGCGCAGCGAGATCACCTGACCGCGGATAACGCGTCCCATGGTAGTCCAACTGAAGAAGACGATGACGCCGATGCTCAGCGAGAGGCTCGGCCCGAACACCGAAACCAGCGCCAACGCACAAAGCAGGAATGGCACGCTCATCACGAGATCCATGGCACGGCTCAGCACCATGTCGACCCAGCCGCCGAAATAGCCGGCGACCATACCGACGGTGACGCCGACGACGGCCGCCGCCAGCGCCGCGAGGACACCGACCGTGAGTGACACGCTGGCGCCATAAGCGAGACGCACAAGGACATCGCGGCCGAGGTGATCGGTACCGAAGACGAACTCGCTATTGGGCGCGACGGGCAAGCCCATCGGCGAGAGGCCCGTGTCGCGGTATTGCGCGATCGGCGAGTGGCCGGTGGCAGATTCGAAAAGCGGCGCGGAAAACGCGAAGATCACCGTCAGTACGATGAAGCAGAACGCAGCGATGCTCGCAGGGTCGCGCAGGAGGCGGCGCATGGTGAGCGCCAGGGAACTGCGCTGGACAACTGGAGCGGTGGCTTCGGCGGTCATGCCAGCTCCGGCGTGACGGAATTCAACAGGCGTCGCCCATCGACTGGGTGACGCGGCGGTGGCGACACCGAGGCCGCGAGCAGCGTGCGCGTGTAGGGATGCTGTGGCGCAGCAAAGAGCGCTTCGGTTTCCGCACGCTCGACGATCTGTCCCGCCTGCATCACGGCGACGCGGTCGCAGACGTGACGGACCACGGCAAGGTCATGCGAGATGAAGAGGTAGGTGAGGCCGAGCTGCGCCTGCAGCGAGCGCATGAGGTTGAGGATCTGCGCCTGGATCGACACGTCGAGCGCGGAGACAGGCTCGTCGTAGATAATCAGCGACGGATTGAGCGCGAGCGCGCGGGCAATGCCGATGCGCTGCCGCTGCCCGCCAGAAAACTCGGAGGGGAAGCGGTTGTAGTGTTCGGGATTGAGCCCGACGAGTTCCATCAGCCGCTGCACTTCGGTCTTGCGTTTTGGCGCCCACAGCGATGCCGTGAATGCGGAAGGGATCGCCGATGATGGCACCGACGCGGCGACGCGGATTGAGCGCGCCATAAGGGTTCTGGAACACCAGCTGTACCTGCTTGCGCAAAGCCTGCCAGGCGCGCGCGTCGAGGTTCGAAATGTCCTGTCCCAGCAGTGTGACGCGCCCGGCCGTCATCGGAACGAGGCCGGCAATGACGCGGGCCAGCGTGGACTTGCCACAACCGCTCTCGCCAACGAGGCCGAGGGTCGCGCCGCGGCGCAATTCGAGGTCGATGCCTTTGAGCACCTCGACGCCGGGGCCGCGAAAGAGAGGCCCGCCACCGCCATAGCTGAGGCGCACGCCTTCAACGGTGACGATTGGCTCGCCGGTTTGATCTTTCGCATCGCGTGCCACGGCCGGAACGGTCGCGGGTGCTGGCGTGGTTTCGAGCCAGCACAGCGATTCGAGCCCGTCGCTGAACACACGGAGTGGCGGCGATGTACTGCAGATCGGCATGGCACTCGCACAGCGCGGCGCGAATACGCAGCCGGCCGGTGACTGCAGCAGGCTGGGCGGACGGCCCGGGATTGGCACCAGCTCGGCGCCCGCCGCGTAGTTCGATGGAGACGAGGCAAGGAGGCCGGCCGTGTAGGGATGGCTCGGGGCCGCGAACAGCGGCGCGCTCGGACCGATCTCCATGCGGCGGCCGGCGTACATCACCATGATATGGTCGGCCACACTCGATAGCAGGCCAAGATCATGGGTAATCATGATCACGGTGGTGCCGAGCTCGCGCCGCATCTCGTCGAGGAGTGCCACGACTTGAGCCTGCACGGTGACATCGAGCGCAGTGGTCGGCTCGTCGGCAATCACCAGCGGTGGGCGTAGGACTAATGCCATCGCGATCATCACGCGCTGGCGCATACCGCCCGAGAACTGATGCGGAAAGTGATCGTAGCGTTCGTCTGGCGACGCGATGCCAACGCGGCCCAGGATGTCGACGACGCGCCTGCGGGCATCCTCGCCGGATATTTTCTCGTGAGCGTGGATCATTTCGGCGATCTGGCTGCCGACCGAGTAGTAGGGATGAAGGCTCGACATCGGATCCTGGAAGATCATGCCGATGCGGGAACCCCGAACGGATTGCTGCTCCGTCTGCGAAAGCGCGACAAGGTTGCGGCCCTCGAACAGGACCTCGCCGCTGACGCGCGCCGTCGGCAGGAGGCCGAGAATCGATTGCGCCAGCACGCTCTTGCCCGACCCCGACTCGCCGGCGATGCCGAACAGCTCGCCCGCCTCGATCGCGAACGAGACATCGCGGACCGCGTGGATGATTCCGTCTTCGGTTGGGATGTCGACGTTGAGATGCCGCGCTTCGAGGACAGCCAAGCCGCGCACTCCGCTAACGAGGAATTCCGCGCACCTCCTGGGCGCGCGGAATGTACACTTAGGTCAAAGTCTAGCGCTGCAGCCAGACATTGGTCCAGTCGCCCTGGACGCCGAGCGAATAGGGCTCGAAGTTCTGCACAGCGGCACCGTGGTAGAGCACGATAAGGTTGGCGATGAGCGGCACGACCGGCGCGTCGGCCATCACCAGCTCGTCGACCTGGCCCCAGAGCTTGCCGACTTCTTCAGCCGTCGGGGCGTTGATGGCCTCGTCGGCCAGCTTGTTCGCCGCGTCGTTGTTGTAGTCGGTGTAGTTGTAGGTCTGGTGCGTACCGTCGAAGGTGAACTGCGGCTGGAAGACGGAACGCGCGGCGCCGCCGGCCCAGTCGGGTGTCCAGCCGACCGGGGCAATGTCCCAGGTGCCGTCCTTGGTGTTGACCGGGTTGGTCATGAACTTCGAATAATAGTCCGATGCCGTCACGGGGGTGAGTTCGAGAGTGATCCCCGCACGCGCCATCGACGCCTGGATGGTCTGGGCGATGTTCGGCTCGATGCCCTTGTTGCGGTAGGGCATCTTGAGCGTGATGCCATTAGGGAAGCCAGCTTCGGCGAGCAGTGCCTTGGCCTTCTCCGGATCGCCGTGGTCACCCGCGGACGGATAGAGGTTGAACTCGTGATAGCCGAGCACGCCGACGCCGAAGATGCCGTTGACCGGCTTGGCGATCTCGGGGCCGCCCTGCTGCTGTACCACGGCGGCCTTATCGACCGCATAGTTCAGCGCCTGACGGACCTTGAGGTCCTTGAGGGCGCCATTGTTGTTGCCCGAGACGGTGTTGATGAACACGAAGTTGGTGTTACCCGACGAGACGGTGACGAGCTTGTCGTCGCCTGCGGCGGTCAGTGTCTGCAATACGGCTGGCGGGATCGTGACGTCATACGTCATGTCGCCATCGCCCGACTGCAATTGCTGCATGATGGCGTCGACGGTCATCCCGAAAGTGATCTGAACCTCGTCGACATAGGCCTTGCGCAGCGGATCGCTTGCAGCGGTCCATGCCGGATTGCGGACCAGTTGCATCGAGCTGTCCGGAACATATTCACCCGGCGTGTAAGGCCCGCTGGCGATGAAGTTGGTGCGGTAGTCGGGACCGTCCGGAATGTAGTCGAGCACTTCGACCGGGGCCGGGGCGGCGGTTGGCAGCGAGAGCATGAAGATGAAGTCGCCCGCGCGCTGCTTGAGCTTGATGACGATGGTTTCATCGTCCGGCGTCTCGATGCCGGCGATGTCATTGCCTTCGATGTAGGCCTTCATGGCCTCGACCGTCGGTTCCACCTTGGCGAAGCCATCGCAGAACTCGGTGAGGCCGGTGATGAGACCGGTGTAGTAGGTGAGGGCCGCGGAGCCGAGGGACGGATTACACTGGCGCTTGATGCCACGCTCGAAGTCGGCCGAGATGATCTGGCGTGCCCCTGACGGGGCATTCCACATCGCGCCCTGGCGCAGCTTGAAGGTGTAGGTCAGTCCGTCGTCGGTGGGTGCCGGGACTTCGGTCGCGAGGTCGCCCTCGGGGGTGACGCGAACCAACGCGTCGTTGGACGATTTGTACGAGATCAACTGGCGCGTGGTGGCGCGCAGGAAGTTGTTCGACGTGACGAGCGCCGCTGAGGTTGGATCGAAATGGTCGATATCCTCGGTGCCCAGAATGCGAAGTACCCCGCCGGCCTCTTGTGCGGAAGCGGTGAGCGCGGGGATCGAGCAGGCGCTGGCAAGCAGCCCCACAAGCACCAGCCGCGGCAACAGTCGTGAACGTGCCATTTATTCCCTCTCCTATTTTGCGCACGCCGCTCCCGGTCCGGCATCGCTGCACGCGCATACTTGTCCGCCGCAAAATCGACGTCAAGCCAATTGTCGACATCTTGCCGACAGAAGCTCGGGAGCCTATGAATTGCGCTCTCAGCGTTGGAGGATCACATGAAAAAGAGCGATTTCCGCGGCGTCCTGCCCGCCCTGACCACCAAGCTTAGGCCCGACCAGCAGGTGGATTTCGACGGTGTCCGGGCCGATGTGGCCTTCCAGATCGAGGCCGGCGTGGACGGTGTCATCATGTGCGGTTCGCTTGGCGAAGCGAGTAGTCTGGTGCGCGACGAAAAGCTCGCGATCGCAAAGGCAGCGGTCGAAGAGGCTGACGGGCGCAAGCCGGTGCTACTGACCATCGCCGAGGATTCGACGCGCGCCGGTGCGGACTTGGCAGCCGAGGCGGCAAAGCTGGGCATCGAGGGGCTGATGGTGCTCCCGGCGATGCGCTATCTCGCCGACGACCGGGAGGTGATCACGCACTATCGCGCGATCGCCGCGGCGTCCCCATTGCCGATCATTGTCTACAACAACCCCCTCGCCTACGGCATCGACGTCAGCACGACGATGCTCGCGGAGATGGCGGACGAGCCAAAATTCGTCGCGGTCAAGGAATCGACCGGGGACACGCGGCGCATCAACGAAACGCTCAGGGCACTTGGCGACCGCTACCAACTCCTGACGGGTGTCGACGATTTGGCGCTCGAGAGCCTGATCCTTGGTTGCACTGGCTGGATCGCCGGGCTGGTCGTCGCCTTCCCGCGCGAGACTGTCGCGATCTACAAACTCCTGCAGCGGGGGCACATTCCAGAGGCGCTCGAAATCTATCGCTGGTTCCTGCCCCTCCTCCATTTGGATATCGGGCCGAAGTTCGTGCAGAACATAAAGCTCGTGGAGCACATCGTACGCGGCACGTCACCACTGGTCCGTCAGCCGCGCCTGCCGCTGATCGGCGCTGAGGAAGCGCATATTCGCGCTATCACGGAGGCCGGTTTGAAATCCCGCCCCGACCTCGCAAGATACGGGTTCCCCAATGCCTAAGAACGACGTTCTTCCACGCCTGCGTGAGCATCTCGCTGCATTGGACCTCGACGGAATTGTCGTGCCGCGCTTCGACGCGCACCAGGGTGAGAGCGTCGCACCCCATGACGAACGGTTGCGGCATGTGACCGGCTTTTCCGGGTCCGCGGGGATCGCACTCATCCTTGCCGATCGCGCCGTGATCTTCGTCGACGGCCGTTACCAGGTGCAAGTACGCAGGGAGATCGACCTCGACGCGATCGAGATTTCGCACTTCTACGACTTTCCGATAGAGCGCTGGATCGCTGAGAAACTGCCGCGGGGACAGCGGATCGGTATCAACGCCATGCTAGTACCGGCTGAGCTGCGGGACAAACTCGACGCCGCGGTGAGTAAGGCCGGCGGCACGCTGATCTCGCTGGAGAGCGACCCTGTCGACGCGATATGGCACGGTCAGCCGCCGGCGCCCATGGGGCGCATCTCCGCCTTCCCACTCGAATTCGCGGGCGAGACGTCGGACAGCAAGCGCAAACGCATCGGCGCGCGTCTCACCGAGCTCGGAGCCGATTTGATGCTCGAAGCACAGCCCGATAACGTCGCGTGGTTGCTCAATGTGCGCGGCAGCGACATTGAGTACATGCCGATGCCGCACTCGTTCCTGCTGCTCGACAAGAGCGGCAAGGTCGACTGGTTCGTCGACGAAGCAAAGCTGCCCAACGATCGCGATGACTATGAGTTGGACGGCGTCGACATCCGCGATCCGGCTGCGTTGCTGTCGACGCTGGAGGCGCGTTACGGGGATCAGGCTGTACTCGTCGATCCGCAGTTTGCGCCCTCGGCCGCTGGCATCGCGATAGCGCGTGGCAATGGCCGTGTCGTGCGCACCATCAGCCCCATCACAATGGCCAAGGCAGTCAAGAACGCGACGGAGCTGCAAGGCTTCCGCGATTCCCACATTGCCGACGGCATCGCCTGGACTGAGTTCGTGGCATGGCTGCACGACAACGTCCCCGCGCGTGAGGCAGCCGGCAACCCAATTACCGAGCTCGAATGCGAGGCGAAAATCCTTGAGTTCCGCCAGAAGGGCGCTCACTTCAGGGAGGCGAGCTTTCACTCGATCTCCGCCTCTGCCGCGAATGCTGCGATGTGCCACTACGCCTCAAGCGAAGCGACTAACGCGCCTATCAATTCCGCCGGTCCGTACCTGCTCGACTCCGGTGGGCAATATCTCGGCGGCACGACCGACGCGACGCGCACGACCGCGTTCGGGCCGGTCGGCGACGACGTGCGGAGTACCTACACCGCGGTGGTCAGGGGGTTCATCGCGCTGATGACGGCGCAGTTCCCCAAGGGAACGACCGGGCATCAGCTCGACGCGCTCGCGCGGCGGCCGCTGTGGGACCTTGGCCTCGACTTCGACCACGGCACCGGCCACGGCGTCGGTCATTATCTCGCCGTGCATGAGCATCCACAGCGCTTCAGCAAGGCCTACAATCCATACCCCATTGAGGCGGGCGTCGTGATGACGGTTGAACCGGGCTACTATCGCGAGAACGAGTTCGGGCTGAGGATCGAAAACCAGGTCGAGACCGTCGATGGTCGAAATGGCTTCCTCCGTTTCGAAACGCTGACCTTGGTCCCCATCGACCTGTCGATGGCCAAACTCGATGCATTGACGCGCGACGAGATTGCCTACCTCGACGATTACCACGCGCGGGTGCGGGCTGTGCTGTGGGACGGACTGTCGGATGCCGCAAGGCGACGCGTCGAGCAATGGACGTCGCCGGTGGCACAACAGCGCGCCTAGCGCTCCGTCGTCTCGAGCGGAATGCCCGAGACCGTCTCGCGCGCGAGATAGCTGCGAATCTGCTGCACAATCTGGCCCGCATGAGCGGTCGCCAACCGGTCGCACAGTTCTGCGTCGCCGACATCGATAGCGTTCACGATGGCATCGTGCTCGGCGACATATTGCTGAGGCAGCTTGTCGCCGAACGACTGGTAGTAGAGGCGCAGGATACGCCGGCCCTCGTCGAGCAGCCGTGTGAACAGGGCCGTGAAGTAGTCGTTGCCCCCCGCCTGCGCGATGGCGACGTGAAAGTCGCGATTGGATGAGATCATGCCGATCGCATCGCGCCGCCCGGCGGCCGCCGCGAACGCCGCTTGGTGGCTGCGGATCGCGACCATCTGATCCTCGCGCCTATGCACCGCAGCCGCGCGCGTCGTGACGCGATACATCAGGGTCAGCGCTTCGAAGTAGATCGGCAGCCGCACGAAATCGATGACCGAGACGATCGTCGAACGGTTGGGCAATGTGGTCACCAGCCCGTCGGCGGCGAGCCGCACCAGCGCCTCGCGGATGGGACTGCGCGACATGTCGAACTGGGTCGACAGGCTCACTTCGTCGAGCGGGCTGCCCGGCTCGAGTTCGAGGTTGAGAATGGCGTGGCGCAACGTCTCGTAGACGATCCGCGACCCGTGGCCGCGCGAGCGCAGGGGCTTCGCATCGTCGGCCCGGGACGGCTTTAGTTTTTTTGTTTCGGTAGCCGCCATGACTCGCTTCGCCTGATCCCCGCTTCTAAGCCGCAGGCGCGACGTTCACAACGGCGCGCACACGGGATGTCTGCCGCCCGCTCAGAACGCCATGCTCAGCCCGGCGCGAGCCTGAACGCTGGGGGTGCCGGCAAAGGGCAATACCGCGCCGAGCCGGCCGGAGAAGCGAATGGCTTCGGTGACCGGCAGATCGAGCCCGACCGAGGCCTCGACGAAATCGGCGACCGGGGCGTCGCCGGGCACCGAGAGCGCGAGGATGCCAGGGATGGTGCCGGCGATGGTGCCGCCATTGCCGAAATTGTGACCATAGCTAACGCTGGCGCTGAGGTAGGAATCCTTGCGGAACTCATAGCGCCCATCGACACCGACCCGCACGATCGCCGACAGCGTCGTGAACGGCGCAAAAGTCGCCGGGAACGGGCCGCCCGTTTCGGTGTAGCCGGCATAGGACATCGACGACACGCTGACATTGACGAAGGGCGTCACCAGCGTGTCGGTGAGCAGATCGGCGAAGCTCCAGCCGGCCTCGGCGTTGAACCCTGCTCCGCTGCCGGTGGTCGAGCCGGTGGAGGTGACCGGCGTGTTGCCGTTGAGGTAGCCGCGCGTCACGGTGCCGTTAAGCGCCAGTGCCGCGCCGCCGGCGAGCCAGTTGAAGCCGCTGTCGGGCCGGCTGGCGATGAAGGCTGTGGCCGAGGGGCCGTAGAAGGTCGACGAGCCCGAATAGGGCATCAGTGTCTGGATGCCGGCGACGCCGAGCGAGCCGCCGATGATCAGATCATCGCCCAGATTGTACGTCGCGCCGACCGTCGCCGAAGTCGTCGGGTCGCTGTCGAACGCGCCATAGGCGAAGCCGGTCAGCGGCGACGCCTTGCCGTTCTCGGCCATGTCGCCCGCTGCTTCGAGTTCGCCGCCGAGAAACGCACTGCCCGTTGCGCCCATGCCGCCGAGGCCGGCGAAAGATCGGGATGCGGTGGCCGCGTCGATGATGGCGCAATTGGCGGTGCAGCGGACAATGTAAGCCGTCTCGACGGTGGGATTCCTCCCGGTGCCGACGATCACCGTGCCGTCCCCGGATACGCCGTTCGCGCTCACCAGCTTCCACCCGGTCATGTCGACGCCGGATTCGGTGAGGAGGTCCTTGATCGACTTTATTCCGGTGGCCGCCGTCCAGCGAACGGCCTCGACCGCACCGTTGCCGTCCGAGTGTCCCACCACCACTTTGCCGTCGGCCGACACATCGAACGCTGTGCTGTCGGTGTGGCCAGGGAGCGTCCCCAAATCCTCCACGACGCCGTTCCGCCAGAGCGCGGCGCGGCCGCCAATGCCACCGACGATCACCGTGCCATCGGCCGAAACGGCGTTAGCACTCGAGCTGGTCCCGGTCAGTGTCGGGCTGAGATCGACCATGCCTGTACCGGCGGTCCAGCGAAAGGCGTGAAGCTTGTTAGTCTGGCCGATCGTGTAGGTGCTGGCGCCCACCACGACCGTTCCGTCGGCCGAGACGTCGGTAGCGTAACTGCTGAAGTCACCAAAGGGGTCGGCTCCACCAAGGGTGCCGAGGTCGACCATGCCCGCGCCGGTCCAGCGAAAGGCGTGGCCGACGATGTCGTTGACAAGGTTGCTCGTGCCGACCACCACGGCGCCATCGGCCGAGACCGCGTTAGCGCCGCCAGATATTCCGCCGAGAGAACCGAGGTCGACCATGGGGCCACCGCTCCAGCGGAACGGGCGGGTACCGTTAACTGTCGTCTCGCTCCTCCCAACGACAACCGCGCCATCGGCGGAGACGTCCGAAGCGTTGCTGGTCGCGCCGCCGAGCGTGCCAAGGTCTTGCAGGGTGGTGCCATCCCAGCGGTAGGCGTGCGCGTTCACACCCGGCTGGTATTGGCCGACGACGACGAGGCCGTTTGCAGAGATTTTGTTGGCGGAGCTGTCGTCGCCGGCGAAGCTGCCGTTGAAAGTAAGAAGCTCCGCTCCCGGCGCAGCCAAGGCAGAGACCGAGGCAAGCGCCGTGCCGAGCAGCAGCGCCGGCAAATGAGCGCCGCGCAATAAGCGCCCGCGATGCAGGATATGGGTCGGCACGATGATCGCTCCCGCTGACGCGCGCGGAGCCTCTCCGCCGGGACCACAATCGTTGCATTTTGGCTGGGGCCTGCGCAATCAGGCCCGCTTTATTGCAGCGGCCTGTTGCCGGCGCGCGTCAGATCGGCGGTCGTCCCCGTAGTGAACCAATCTCCGATGAACCGGAGGGCCAAGGCACGCTTGGTGCCATCTCCCAGTAACAAAAAACCCGCCTTGCGGCGGGCTTTTGAGATTGGTTGCGGGAGTAGGATTTGAACCTACGACCTTCAGGTTATGAGCCTGACGAGCTACCGGGCTGCTCCATCCCGCGCCAATGTCGTGCGTTGCGCCATTCTGCGGCCATCGCCGCGACGCAGGGGGTATATAGAGGCTGCCTTGCCTAAGCTCAAGGCGAAATCGCCCCGCGCGTGACAGATTCTTGACGGTGCGGCCGGAGACGCCGCGGACATCGCCTTTCCCATTGGATGCGCTATAAGAATCGCGCGCTGGAGGGGGCTCGCCATGTCGCTGTTTGCATCGATTTTTCCCATCGCCTGCTGGCTTGCCTACAATTACGGCGTGCCGCTGATCGAGCGCATACGCCCCTCACTGTCGGTGATCATGAGCCTGCAGCGGCGGCGCTGGGTGGCCAACGCAACGCGACGGGAATCGCCGCTCGATGCGATCCTGTCGGGCAACCTCATGCAATCGGTGAGCCTCTTGTCCTCGACCTCCGTGCTGATCGTCCTCGCGATCTTCGCGGCCTTCGGCCAGGTCGGCGCGCTGATGGATACGCTGCAGAAGCTCGGGCTGGGCGAGCACTACACCATCGCGTCGATGCAGATCCATTTGCTGGTGCTGCTGACGATCTTCGTCCTGAGCTTTTTCGCCTTCACCCTGTCGCTGCGCCAGTTCAACCATTTCTGCATCATGATTGGCGCCATTTCGCACGATGTGCCGGCGACCGAGGAGGAGATCGACGCGATCGCCATGCTGAACTCGCTGGCCGCCAAGAATTTCAACAATGGCATCCGTGCCTATTACTTCGCCGTGCCCGCCGTCTCGTGGTTTGTCGCCGACTGGCTGGCCATCGTCATCACTGTGGTGATGATGGGCTTTATCGTTCACCGTGAATTCTTCTCATCGGCCCATCGCATCGCCGCGTCCGTCGCCGTGATCGCCAGCCGCCGCGAACAGGAGCGCCAGAAATGATCCGCCTCGTAGCCTTGATTGCCCTTGTGGGGTTCACCCTGCCCGCCTTTGCGCAGGACGAACCGAGCCCCGCACTGACCGAAGCGCTGCAGCAATGCATCGAGGCGGTCAATGACAGCAAAGCCGCCGATGACGGCTCAGGCGACGTGCCGGGTCTCGATCAATGCATCGCCGTCGGCAGCAATGCCTGCCAGGAAGAGCCGGGCGGCTCACCACGCAAGGCATCGCCGCCTGCAATGGCCAGGAGCAGTCGTTCTGGGACGACATGCTGAACTACGCCTATGGCGAACTCGAAACCGCACTCGATCCTGATGTGTTCAAATCGCTCAAGACCGCGCAGAAGGCGTGGGTCCCGTGGCGCGATGCCAACTGCACCTTCGTCTATGACAGCACCGAGGGCACCATAAGGCAGATCTTTGCGAGCTATTGCCTGATGGAAATCACCGGCAGGCGCGCTGCGGATTTGCTCAGCGTTCTCGACGACAAGATCGGTGGCGGCGAGGGCTAATTGCCCAGCCGCTTGAGATTATCGCTGGCGAGGTCGTAGCCCATGGCCGCGGCCTTGCCATAGAGGTCTTGCGCCTTCGTCTTGTCCACGTCCACACCGAGGCCGAGTTCGTAGAACCGGCCGAGATTGTTGATGCCTGACGCGAGGCCGGCATCGGCGGCACGCTGCGTCCATTTGAGGGCCTCGGCGACATCGACCGGGCCGCCTTTCCCCGTGAGCAGGATAACCCCCAGATTGACGGCAGCACGCATCTCGCCCGCCTGTGCCGCCTGACGATAAAGCAAGCGCGAATCTTCGGGATTGATCGCCGTGCCGCGTCCATCTTCTTCCAGCAGCGCGAGATTGTGCTTGGCGATCGGCAGATTGGAAACGCGGGCGCTGGTGTAGAGCTGCGCCGCTTCGTCGATATTGGCATCGAGTCCAATGCCGAGTTCGGTCATATAGCCCAGCGCTGCAAGGCCATGCGCGTTGAACGCATCGGCGGACTGCTTGAACGCATCGAGCGCGAAAGCGCTATTGGCATCGGCACCGCGGCCTTCGAGGTAGGCGACGCCGAGATAATACTGCCCCTCGGCATCGCCGTTGTCGGCCGCATTGGCGAACCAGGTGAAGGCATCGGCATCTGACGCGTCCACACCGCGCCCTTGACGGTAACGCTGAGCGACGATGATCGCCGCCCTCGCGACACCACCCTGCGCCGCTTTCAGATACCACTGAAACGCCGTTTCAGCCTTGGCGTCGACGCCGTCGCCATAGTCGTAGGAATACGCAAGGCTGAGCGCAGCTGGCGGAAAGCCGGCATCGGCGGCAGCGTTGAGCAGCTTGAGACCGCGCTCGGTGTCGCGCACCTCACCCTTGCCGAGCATCAGCAGGTCGCCCAGGGCCCGCAGGGCCACGACATTGCCGCCCGCAGCCGATGGCTCAAGCAGCGGAATGGCGAGATCGACCTTATTGTCCGACACATAGGCGTTGCCTAGCCATGCCATGAGCTGCGTATTGGCAGGGTCTTCGGCGAGCGCGGGCTCACAGGCCTGGATCGCGTCGTAGGAATAGTAATTGGCGACATCGACGACGCCGATGCCCTCATAGCCCGGCTCGTATTTGCTGGCC
>JBDSHC010000010.1:0-3066 GCA_039918675.1 Devosia sp. | reverse complement strand
ACCGCCGTGCGGACGGAACCAGGCCTCTACTTCAAGGTGCCGACCAATTTCGTCGACACGGTGCAGATTATCGAAGACCGGCTGCTGCGGTATAACATCGCCAACATGTCGCTGCAGGTCAGCGACGGCGCGACCTATATCGTCGATGCGTTCCTAACCTATCGCATCAACGATCCGATCAAGTTCCGCGAGAGGGTGCAAGGCGACCTCAACATCGCCGAGACCCGTATCGCCACCCGTTTCGACGCCGCGCTCCGCCAGGTCTACGGAGTGCGCAAGTTCGACGCGGCGCTGTCGGCGGAACGTCCGGCCATGATGCGGGAAGCCCGCGATCTGATCCGGCCGGGCATGACCGAACTCGGTATCGACGTGATCGACGTGCGAATCCTGCGCACCGACCTCACGACCGATGTGTCGCAGCAGACCTTCCAGCGTATGTCGGCCGAACGTCTGGCTGAAGCGGCGGCTATTCGGGCCGGCGGTCAGCAGGCGGCGCAGTCGCTCAAGGCCATCGCCGACCGTCAGGCCGTCGAGATCGTCGCCGCTGCCAACAGGGATAGTGAAATCCTTCGAGGCGAGGGCGACGCGACGCGGATTTCCGTGTTCGCGGCGGCCTATGGCCAGGATGAGGAGTTCTTCGAGTTCTACCGCACGCTGCAATCTTACCGCACGGCGCTTGGCTCGAGCGGCACCACGATGGTGCTGGCCCCCGATGGCGAGTTCTTCAAATATTTCCGCGAGAACACGGTGGGCGGGAAGACGCCGGAGCCGGCGGCTCCGGGCGGTATCGCGCCCCTGGCGTCGAGCTCACTGAGCCAGCCGGCACCGACCGACATGCTGCCGGTCGATCCGGCGGCGCCGATCGTGACGCTGGATCAGGCGACACCGGCGATCACTGCCGATCCGGTGGCCTCGAGTTCGGAAGCCGTGCCTGCCCAATAGCCGCCTCGCTGCGGCCAGAAACGCACAATATCAGAGGCCGGTGGCGATCAAGCCGCCGGCCTCAACTTTTCGTGCGGTTGCACTGCTTGCGTGGCGGGCGGAGTTGCTCTCTGTTGAGACCAATGAGGGGCGAGGGACGACAATGAGTTTCGCAAAGGCGCTGGCGGCGGCTGCAATCCTGGCTTTGAGCGTGCCGATGGCGGCGCTGGCTGATGGTCCGCAATCGGTGGCGAAGCTGGCGGCAGTGTTGTCGCCTGCCGTAGTCAATATCGGCACCAGCCGGATGATCAGCGGCGGCGGACAGCCGTTCCCCGAGGCACCGGACGGTTCTCCGCTCAACGAGCTGTTCGACGATCTGAACCCCAATCAGGATCAGGGCCCCGACGCCATGCAGGAGGCTCGCAGCCTCGGCTCGGGCTTCATCATTTCCAAGGACGGCATCATCGTCACCAACAATCATGTGGTCGAGGGAGCCGACGAGATCCTGGTGTTTTTGACCGACGGGACGCGGCTGCCGGCGAAGCTGGTGGGGGCTGATGACAAGGCCGACCTCGCGGTGCTCAAGGTCGATGCAGGGCATGATTTGCCCTTCGTCGAGTTCGGCGACAGCGACAAGGCGGAAGTCGGCGACTGGGTGATGGCGATCGGTAACCCGTTCGGGCTGGGCGGATCGGTAACGCTGGGCATCGTCTCGGCGCGCAACCGCGATATCCAGTCGGGCCCCTATGATGATTTCATCCAGACCGATGCGGCGATCAATCAGGGCAATTCGGGCGGTCCGCTGTTCGACATGGATGGCAAGGTGGTCGGCATTAACACGGCGATCATCGCGCGGGGCGGCTCGTCGCTGGGCATCGGTTTTGCGGTGCCGGTGAACCTCGCGCAGCCGGTGGTGATGCAGCTGGCCGAATACGGCGAGACGCGGCGCGGCTGGCTGGGTGTCGGCATTCAGGACGTGACGCAGGACATCGCCGACAGCTTAGGGCGGCCGAACACGCATGGCGCGCTGGTGGTCGATGTGACCAAGACCGGGCCGGCGGATGGCGTGGTCGAAGAGGGTGACGTGATCCTCGATTTCAACGGCAAATCCATCCTCAAGATGAAGGATCTGCCGCGCTTCGTGGCCGAGACTGCCGTTGGGCAAGACGTAAAGGTCAAGGTGCTGCGCGACGGCAAGGAAGTGACGCTCGGCATCAAGCTCGGCCGGCTGGAAGTCGGCGAGCAGATCGTCGCGGCGGCGCGTCAGCCCGACGTGACGCCCGACATGAGCCCCGATGTGCCGACGGGCCCGATGCTGAGCCTCAAGGACATGGTGGGCGTCGAAGTGGGGCCGATCGATGATGCGGCGCGCAAGGACTTTGAGATCGCCAGCAGCGCCAAGGGCGTGGTCATCGTCGATGTCGCCAAGGGCTCGGAAGCCGAGAAGCAGGGGCTACTCAAGGGGCTGGTGATCAGCGAGATCAACCAGCAGAAGGTGAGCACGGTCGCTGAGCTGACCGAGAAGGTGGACGCGGCGAAGGAAGCCGGCCGGCCGGCGGTGCTGTTCAAGGTGACGGACCCGACCGGCACCAGCCGGTTCGTGGCGCTCAAGCTCGTCCCGTAGGGCGGGCAATCCTGTAAATCACATGCGGCCTTTGCCAATGGCCTTCAGGGACCGTCGGGTCCTCGAAGGCACCGGCATCGTCGCGGACCATGCCGAGCTTTTCCATGGCGCGCTGCGAGGCGAGATTGCCGGCCTGCGTGAACGACACGAGTTCAGGTAGGTTTAGCGAGCCGAATGCGTAGTCGAGCCAGGCGCGGGCAGCTTCCGTGGCATAGCCCTGGCCCCAATAGGCCTTGCCGAGCAGCCAGCCGATTTCGATGTCGCCCGGATTGGGCATGACGGCTCGCGTCGCCGCGTCGATGCGCGTCAGGCCGGCGTCACCGATAAAGGCGCCGTCGGATTTGCGCTCGATGGCGAGGAAGCCGAAGCCGTCTGCCGCCAGAGCGGCGATCATGCCGTCGACCATCTCGTTGGTCTCGGCCGTGGTCTTTGTCTCGGGGTAGAAATAGCGGCGCACATCGGGGTCAACGTTGAAAGCGGCGTAGGGCACGCGATCGCTGTCCTGCCAGTCGCGGAGGATC
>JBDSHC010000009.1:0-5826 GCA_039918675.1 Devosia sp. | reverse complement strand
GGATCAGGCGCTCGGTTTCGAATCTCACCGCACGATGTCTTCGTCGCTGTAACCCTGCAGATAGAGCAGGGCAGTGAGGTCGCCATGGTCGATCCTGACCTGCGCTTCGGCGGCGACGATTGGCTTGGCGTGGAGCGCGACGCCCATGCCGGCGGCCTTGATCATGTCGAGGTCGTTGGCGCCGTCGCCGACAGCGAGCGTAGCGGCCATCGGGATGTTGTGTTCGGCAGCGAGTGCGTTGAGGCGGGCGAGCTTGGCTTCGCGGCCGAGTATCGGATCGCGTACGGTGCCGTCTAGCGCGTCGCCATCGATTTCGAGGATGTTGGCCATGGCTTCGTCGAAGCCGATGCGCTTGCCGATGTAGTCGGCAAAGAAGGTGAAGCCGCCCGAGACCAGCGAGGTGTAGGCGCCATGCGTCTTCATGGTCTGGACGAGGGCGCGGCCGCCGGCGGCGAAGGTGATGCGCTCGCGGCGCACTTCCTCCATCTGCGAAACCGGGAGCCCCTTCAGCAGCTTAACGCGGGTTCTTAGCGCGGCGTCGAAATCAAGCTCACCATTCATGGCGCGTGCGGTGATCGCTGCGACTTCGGATTTGATGCCGATGGCATCGGCGAGTTCATCGATGCACTCCTGGTCGATCATGGTCGAATCCATGTCGGCGATGAGGAGACGCTTCCGCCGGTTGGCAAGCGGCACCAGCGCGACGTCGATGGGCTTTCCGGCGACGAGGGTGCGTGCGGCATCGGCGGCGGTCGCCAGTTTCGGCTTGACGATCTCGACGGCGATGCGCTGATGCAACCAGTTGATCTCGCCGCCCGTCTCGGCGTGAACGCGCGCAACGAGCGCGGGATCGAGGGCGAGATCGGTGGGATTGGCGATGAGGCAGAGGACCGACAAGGCGAAGCCGTGGTTCACAAAAGAGCGGTTCTGATAGCGGGTCCCACCGCGAGCGGCAAGTCGGCGCTGGCGCTGAAGACGGCACGGGAGATCGGCGGCATCATCGTCAATACCGATGCATTGCAGGTCTATGACGGGCTGCGGCTGGTGACGGCGCGGCCGAGCGAGGCTGATGTCGCGCTGGCTACTCACCGGCTTTATGGTGTCGTGCCCGTGGAGCGGCGGTTCTCGACCGGCGATTGGGCCAGGGCCGCGGCTGCAGTGACCGCTGAGGCGGATGGTGCGCCGCTGATCTTTGTGGGCGGCACCGGGCTCTATTTCGAGACGCTGACCAAGGGCTTTGCCGACGTGCCGGAGGTGTCGGGCGACGCGGTCGCCTGGGCCGAGGCGGAGGTGCATGGGCTCGACCGCGAGGCGCGGATCAAGCTGATCGCCGAGCGCGATCCGGCAATGGCGGTGCGTCTCAAGGGGACCGATCCGCAACGGGTGATCCGCGCGCTCTCAGTGCTCAAGGCCACGGGGCGATCGCTGGCGAGCTATCAGGACAAGGCACAGAAGCCTTTGCTTGCGGGCTGGGGTATCGAGCGGATGGTGCTCAATCCCGATCGCGATGTGCTTAAGGCGCGGATTGCGACGCGTTTCGAGGCGATGCTAGAGTTGGGGGCGGCCGACGAGGTCGCGACCCTCTTGGCACGCAAGCTCGACCCGGCTTTGCCAATCATGAAGGCGATCGGCGTTCGCGAGATCGGCGACTGGCTTGCGCGCAACTCGAACCGCGAGGATATGGTCGAGCGGGCGGTGATCGCGACGCGTCAGTACGCCAAGCGGCAACGGACGTGGTTCCGCAACCGGATGAGCGACTGGCACTGGGTCGAAACCTAGAAACCTCTTTTGCCCGCTCTGTCCGTCGCGCCCGTAAGGGGCGCGACGTCCAACCGCTTTAGACCACGGCCCGCTCGGTGAGCTTCAGCCGTTCGCGCATCGCCCAGCGGATCGTTAGCACGGTCGCGACGGCGGCGAGGCCGGAGGCGAGGCCCATCCAGATGCCGACACCGCGCAAGGGCGTGTGCATGCCCAGATACCAGGCGATCGGGAAGCCGACCGCCCAATAGCCAAGCAGCGCGATGATCAGCGGCATGTTGGTGTCGCTGAGACCGCGCAGGGCGGCGGCCATGGTGACCTGCGTGCCGTCAACGAGTTGGAACACACCTGCGACGAGCAGGAAGCTTGCGGCGAGAGCCAATGGCGCCTGGTTCTCGGCGATGGCGGAGTTGAGGAACAGGCCCACAATCTGATGCGGCAGAGTGAAGAACAGGATCGCGGTCAGCGACATGAAACCCAGCGTGATGGCGAGCGCAGCCCAGCCGGCCTTGCGCATGCCTTCCTTGTTCTTTTCGCCGAGGGCGATACCAACGCGCACGGTCGTCGCCTGGCTGATGCCGAGCGGCACCATGAAGCTGAGCGAGGCGATGGTGAGCGACACCGAATGCGCCGCGAGTTCGGCTTCGCCCAGCCAGCCTTGGAGCAGCGAGGCGGTGGTGAAGAGAGCGACTTCGGCGAGCAGCATGGCCCCGATGGGTCCGCCGATCTTGACCAGCTCCCACAGGCGCGCCCAATCGGCATGAAAGAAGTTCTTCCAGATCTGGAAACGACGGAAGCGGCGGTGGGTCTCGATGTAGATGATCGTGAGCGTCAGCATGAGGACGTTGACGAGGACCGTGGCGATGCCCGAGCCGGCGATCTCGAGGCGCGGAAAGCCCCAATTGCCGAAGACGAGGGCGTAGTTTGCGAGGATGTTGAGGAAAACGCCGGCGACGGTGATGAGGAGGATGGCGCGCGTCGCGCCCAGCGCGCTCAGATAGGAGCGGAGCGCGATGAAGATGAAGGCAGGCAGTAGCAGCCAAACCGCGGCGTGAACGAAGATTTCGGCGAGCGCGATCAGCTCGGGGTCCTGACCGATGGCGCGGTAAATCGGACCGATGTTCCAGGCGAGGGGGAACAGGAGGACGAACAGGATCACGGCAAGCCAGACGCCCTGCCGCACGGTGCGGCGGACGGAACGTAGATCGCGCGCACCAAGCGCTTGCGCGACCATGGGGGCTACGGCACCGATCGTGCCGATACCGAACAGCTGGATGCAGATGAAGAGCGCGTTGGCGAGCGCGCCGGCTGCGACGTATTTCGCTCCGAGCCAGCCGAGCATGATGACGTCGGTGGTGAACAGGGCGCTCTGAGCGAGCTGGGCGATGATCAGCGGCCAGGCGAGCTTGAACAACTCGCGGAACTCGAGACCCCAGCTATGCGACGACAAAGGTGCTGCGACGCTCTGGTCAAGCGCCGGTTGAAATTGGTTCATATTGGTATCCACTCGCCCGGGCGGTTTAGCCGAGCCGGCGCGCGAAAGCTATAGATCGGCCTCCGAGGCGACGAAGCGCACGGCGCCATGCCTGTTGGATTCGGAAACGAAATCCCGCAACGGGCCGGATTTGGCGGTGTAGGCCGAGATGTCGCCGACGATTGCCACCTTCATCTGGTAGGTCGAGCATTTCTGCAGGATCTCGCCGGCGAGACCGGTGCTGAGCTTGAAGAAATCGGGCGACAGGCGCGCGACCGGGATCACGAGCAGATCGGCACCCGAATAGGACGCGTTGCCGATGTGATCGAGCGCGTCGGCTTCGGAGGCGATGATGGGGCCGTCGAGGGGGAGGGCGAAGCTGGACATTAGTCGCCGTTAGCCCGGCGCGAGGATTGCCGCAACCCTATCCGGGTTAATTGCGTTTGATAGGTGGCGCCACGAGCGCCCAGCGTCAAAAGGAGAGGCCCGTGGCCACCCTAATTTCCATTCTCATCACATTCCTCGTTGTCGTCCTGATCCTGTGGCTGGTGCAGCGTCTGCCGGTCGAGGCGCGAATTCGCCAGATCGTCCAGATCATCGTCATCATCATCGGCATCGTCAGCCTGTTGAAATACCTCGGAGTGTTCTGAGGGTCTCGGCGGATCGTAGAACTCCGTCGGTGTGGTCGGGCGCCAACGCGATTTGGGTCGCTTTGGCGCCTTTCTTCGTCGCCTCGATGCTGGGCCTTGACAGTTTCCGGGCTGCGCGACTATCGTCTGCCCGAATTCGAAGGAGCACATTCCGTGCGGACTATTCTCGTAGTACGATTGCGCATCGGGCACGTGGGGTAAGATCCCCGCGAAAGCTGGTGCGCGCCAACAGGTCCCGAACGGGGCCTTTTTTATTGCCTGAAATTCTGAACAGACGACGGCCGCGACGCGGCGAATGAGGAGAGACTGAAATGCCCCAACAGATGACGGGCGCGGAGATGGTGATGGCGGCGCTGGCCGACCAGGGTGTCACCGACATCTTCGGTTATCCGGGTGGCGCCGTTCTGCCGATCTACGATGCGATGCATCAGCAGGACAAGGTGCGGCACATCCTCGTGCGGCATGAGCAGGGCGCTTCGCATATGGCCGAGGGCTATGCGCGCTCGACCGGCCGGGTCGGCGTGATGCTGGTGACGTCGGGGCCGGGGGCGACCAATGTCATCACGGGGCTCGCCGATGCGCTGATGGATTCGGTGCCGGTGGTCTGCATCACGGGGCAGGTGCCGACGACGCTGATCGGTTCGGACGCGTTCCAGGAGGGTGACACGGTCGGGCTGACGCGCAGCTGCACCAAGCACAATTACCTAGTGAAGAACGTCGCCGATCTGCCGCGCATACTGCATGAGGCGTTCTACATAGCCAAGAGCGGACGGCCGGGTCCGGTGCTGGTCGATATTCCCAAGGACATCCAGTTCGCGGTGGGCACCTATTATGGCCCGACCGAAATCGAGACGACGCGCCACAAGAGCTACCGCCCGCCCATGGAGGGCGATACCCGGCTGATCGAGGCGGCGGTCGACATGATGCTGCGCGCCGAGCGGCCGATCCTCTATACGGGCGGCGGCATCGTGAATGCCGGTCCGAAGGCGAGCGAACATCTGCGTGAGCTGGCCGAGCTTTCGGGCTTTCCGGTGACCTCGACGCTGATGGGCCTAGGCTCGATGCCGGGTTCGTCGCCGCAGTGGCTGGGCATGGTCGGCATGCACGGCAGCTACGAGTCGAACATGGCGATGCATGACTGCGATCTGATGATCAATATCGGCGCCCGCTTCGACGACCGCATCACCGGCAAGATCGACAAATTCTCGCCGGGCAGCCGCAAGATCCATGTCGATGTCGATCCGAGCTCGATCAACAAGAACGTCATGGTTGATCTGCCGATCATCGGCGATTGCGAGCATGTGCTGAGGGAGATGGTCCGCATCTGGCGCAGCAAGACCAACCAGCCGCGCACCGAAGCGCTGGCGCCGTGGTGGAAGCAGATCGAGAGCTGGCGCGGCAAGAACTCGTTCGGGTTCAAGAACTCTTCGACGATCATCAAGCCGCAGCATGCGATCAAGCGCGTCCATGCATTGAGCCAGGGCCGCGACGTCTATGTGACGACTGAAGTCGGTCAGCACCAGATGTGGGCGGCGCAGCATTTCCCGTTCGAGATGCCCAACCGCTGGATGACATCGGGTGGCTTCGGCACGATGGGCTATGGCCTGCCGGCGGCAATCGGCGTGCAGGTGGCGCATCCGGATGCGCTGGTCATCGATATTGCCGGCGAAGGCAGCGTGCAGATGACCATGCAGGAGATGTCGGTCGCCGTACAGTATGAGCTGCCGGTCAAGATATTCATCCTCAACAATGAACGGCTGGGCATGATCCGGCAGTGGCAGGATCTGCTGCATGGCGGGCGGTATGCGCACAGCTATGCCGAGAGCCTGCCGGATTTCGTCAAGCTAGCCGAAGCCTATGGCGGGCACGGCATCCGCTGCGACGATCCGAGCAAGCTCGACGATGCGATCGCCGAGATGATCGACGTCAAGAAGCCGGTTCTAT
>JBDSHC010000008.1:0-17358 GCA_039918675.1 Devosia sp. | reverse complement strand
AACCCTAGTTGCTTTGGCCCTGGATTCCCGCCTTCGCGGGAATGACACCGGGTATTTGGTCAGTCCTGGACCAAGCCGGCCGGTTCATTGACTCTTGGCGATTTCGGCGTAAAAGCCGGGCGTTGCTTGAGCAAAAGGGTTTTCGCGATGCGCGAAGACATTTTCGACATCGCTTATGAGCCGATCGGGATACTTTATCCCACGGGTTTCATTCAGCTTCGGTTCAAAGCAAAAACCACTAAAACCCTCTGACGCTTTTCCCCGGGCCACCTCCCGCCGGGGAGAGGCCCGAGCAAGTTGAGCCGCCGGGCACCGGCGCGGGGGAGTGGGTTAAAGGAACCGATCGAAAATGGGTTATCGCGTCGCCGTCGTCGGAGCCACGGGCAATGTGGGCCGCGAAATGCTCAACATTCTCGCTGAGCGGAAGTTTCCCGCAAGCGAGGTGATTGCGCTCGCCTCCTCGCGCAGCCAGGGCCAGGAGATCAGCTTCGGCGAGAAGCGGCTCAAGGTTCAGAACCTCGAGAACTTCAATTGGGCCGGGGTCGATTTCGCGCTGATGAGCGCGGGCTCGACGGTCGCCAAGGAATGGGGCGAAAAGATCGGCAAGACGGGCACCATCGTCGTCGATAATTCGTCGTTCTGGCGCTACCACGCCGACGTGCCGCTGGTGGTGCCCGAGGTCAATGCGCATGTGCTCGACGCCTATATGGCGCGCAACGACCGCAAGAACATCATCGCCAATCCCAATTGCTCGACTGCGCAGCTGGTCGTGGCGCTGAAGCCGCTGCATGATTTCGCGCAGATCAAGCGCGTGGTCGTTGCGACCTATCAGTCGGTTTCCGGTGCCGGCAAGGAAGGCTCCGACGAGCTGTGGCTGCAGACCAAGGGCATCTTCGTCAACGACGCGGCGACACCCAAGAAGTTCCCCAAGCAGATCGCCTTCAATGTCATTCCCCATATCGACGTCTTCATGGAAGACGGCCAGACCAAGGAAGAGTGGAAGATGGTGGTCGAGACCAAGAAGATTCTCGATCCCAAGATCAAGCTGACCGCGACCTGCGTGCGCGTGCCGGTGTTTGTGGGCCATTCGGAAGCGGTCAATCTCGAATTCGCCAAGCCGATCTCGCCGGACGAAGCGCGCGATATCCTGCGCGAGGCGCCGGGCATCTCGGTGATCGACAAGCGCGAGGCCGGTGGCTATGCGACGCCGATCGAGGCGGTGGGCGAATACGACACGTATGTGAGCCGCATCCGCGAGGATGTGACGGTCGAGAACGGGCTGTCGCTGTGGGTCGTCTCCGACAATCTGCGCAAGGGCGCTGCGCTCAACAGTGTGCAGATCCTCGAGACGCTGATCGAGCGCAAATTGGTGGAGCGCAAGGCGGCGTAAGGTGACCAGCGCGTGCCACACCGGCTCCCTCCCCCTCGCGGGGAGGGATTGAGGGTGGGGGCCGCAACCACCACCTCTTCGGCTGAGCCGCCCCCATCCCCGGCCCCTCCCCGCAAGGGGGACGGGAGCAGAGGCCACCAGCTCGTTCGCAGGGCGCTGCCATGACCCCCCGCGACATTCTGCTCGCCATCGCCGTCGCCACCATCTGGGGGCTCAGCTTCATTGCGATCCGCTGGGGCGTCGACGAGGTGTCGCCGCTGCTGCTGACGGCGCTTCGCTACACATTCGCGGCGTTGCCGGCGGTGTTCTTCATTCGCCGGCCGAGCGTCGATTGGCGCATCCTCGTCGGCTACGGGCTCGCAATCGGCGTGGGGCAGTTTGGGCTGCTGTTCATCGCGATCAAGCTCGGCATGCCGGTGGGACTGAGTTCGCTGGTCATCCAGCTCCAGGTGTTCTTCACCATCCTCCTTGCCTTTGCCGTGATGGGTGAGCGGCCCAATGTCTGGCAGATCGCTGCGGCCGTCCTCGCCTTTGGCGGCATCGGCATCATCGCGATAGAGCGGCTGGAAGGCGCTGCCGTGCTGCCGCTGGCATTGACCATTCTCGCGGGGGTCTCGTGGGCAGCGGGCAATACTCTGGGCAAGAAGGCCGGCCGGATCGACATGCTGGGCCTTATCGTCTGGTCGGCGCTGGTGCCGCCATTGCCACTGCTGGCGGCTTCCTCTGTGCTCGAGGGACCGGGAGCGATCCCCGACGCCATCGCCAACATCAGCTGGCGCGGCGTGGGGGCGATCGCCTTCATGTCCTATGCGGCGACGATCTTTGGGTTCAGCGCCTGGGCTTCACTGCTCAGCCGCTATTCCGCTGCGACGGTGACACCGTTCGCGCTCCTCATCCCCATCGTTGGCATCGTCAGCGGCGGATTACTTCTCGGCGAGCACATCACCGGGTTCGAGATCGCCGGCGGTGCGCTGGTGTTTGTGGGTCTGCTGATCAATGTGTTCGGTCCGCGGCTGTTCGGGCGCAAGCCCGGATGAGGATCAGAGACGGACGCGCGGATGATGCCGCTGCGCTGGCGAGAGTGTTCACGGCGTCGAGGGACCTATTGACCTTCCTGCCAAATCTTCACAGCGCGGACGAGGATCGCTGGTTCATCGAAAATGTGGTGATGCAGAACTGCGGGGTCACCGTCGCCGAGAGCGATGGAGCGATTACCGGCTTCCTTGCCGAGAGCCCGGGCTGGGTCGAGCATCTTTATGTGGATCCGGCGCGGCTGCGGGGCGGCGTCGGCTCGGCGCTGCTGGCGGGGGCGATGTCACGGCAGGACCAGCTCGAGCTCTGGTGCTTTACTGCCAATGTGCGTGGGCGGGCATTCTACGAGCGCCATGGCTTTGTCGCCTTGGAGCACACCGACGGCTCGCGCAATGAGGAGCGGGTGCCGGACATCCGCTATCGCTGGGCGAGGGTGTGATGCGCTAGCGGTCGGTCGTCAGTCCGGCCTTGTATTGCACGGGCGTCTCGCCGAGCACTTTGCGGAAATCGGTGATGAAGTGCTGCTGGCTGCTGTAGCCGAGATCGTAGGCGATGGACGCCCAGTCGGGTGTCTCGGTCGCACGGATCTGCGCTGCGGCGGCGAGCAGGCGGTGGCGTTGCAGGAGCCATTTGAGGCCGATGCCGACATAGTCACTGAAGATCTGCTGCAGCCAGCGTTCGCTGCGGTTGAACATTTCGCCGATGGCGCCAACGGAACGCAGTGTGTCGTCGGTTTCGATCGCCGCGATGATGGCATTGATGAGATCGATGTCGCCGTCGAAGCGCGGCGAGCGGGTGCGCAGAAGATCGGCGAAGGCTTGCGCGGCGGTGTCGTCGTCGAGGGCGAGCAGGCCGGGGGTGAAGCTCGGAGCAATGTCAGGGAAGGCTTCGGCTAGATCGGCGTTCCGGTCCTGAAGGTCGGCCATGCGGCCGGGCCAGAAGGCCTTGAAGCCACCCGGACGGAAACGGATGCCGAGGATGCGGCCGGCGCCGGTGGCGGGATAGATGCGCTTGCCGCGGAACGTGCCCTGGATGCCGCTGGAATCGGCCGAGACGAACAGATCGACATAGGGCCTGTGCATCAGCTCGGCCGATTCATAGGTGCCCTCGGCGACATCCCAGCCGACCGACCAGAAATGCTCGACGAAGAGCCGCAGATCGGCCGGCGGCGGCCGCGTCGCGAATTGCACGTTGCGCGCGAAACCGGCCGGATCGAGCCGGCCACGCGGATCGTAAGCGTCTGCGGGTTTTTGAAATACGGGACCGGGGCGCGCTGGCATCATCGGGGCATCAGATCACGAAAGGACATCAACATGACGACCAACAAGCACTTCCTCCGCGGCATGGCCACGGTGAATTTCTGGGCCGAGGATGTGGCCGCAGCGCGCGACTGGTATTCGACGCTCTTCGGCACAGAGGCGTATTTCCAGATGCCGAGCAAAGAGGCGCCGGCCTATGTCGAATTTCGCATCGGCGACGATGCGGACGAGTTCGGGATTATCGACCGCCGCTACGCGCCGCCGGCGATGCAGACGGGACCGGGCGGCGCGATCCTCCTTTGGCATGTGGACGATCTCGAGGCGGCGTTCGCGCGGCTGATCGAGATGGGGGCGGTCGAGTACGACCCGATCACCAAGCGCGGCGAGACGGGATTTGCGACAGCGTCGGTGGTCGACCCGTTCGGCAATGTTCTGGGCATCATGTACAATCCGCATTTCGCGGAACTGCACTGAACGACGAGTGGGGCGGGCGCAGGGTGCCCGCTCCGCCGGCCTAGATGGCAGGAATATCGGGCCGGCTGAAATCGCCGGTCGCGTCGTCCATGGTCCAAAGCTCGCCGGTCGAGATGTCGAACCACGCTCCGTGCACCTTGAGGCGACCGTCGGCCTCGCGTTCCCTTATATAGGGGAAGGTGCGGAGGTTCTTGATCGAGTTGCGCACCGAGAGTCGTTCGAGCAGCGTTTCGCGTTCGGCGGCGGTCATGAAGGAGTATTTGGCGACCTCATCGCTGACTGGCGCGAGGAGACTCATCCATTTGCCGATGAAGTCGCCCTGGGCGAGCACATGGCCGGGATTGAGCGCGGCGCGGATGCCACCGCAGCGGCCATGGCCGAGCACCACGAGGTTTGCGACTTCGAGCGCGGCGACGGCGAACTCGATGCCGGCCGAGGTGCCGTGCTGGCCGCCATCGGGCTGGAAGGGCGGCACGAGATTGCCGACATTGCGCAGGACGAACAATTCGCCCGGGCCGGCATCGAAGATAGTCTCTGGCGCGGCGCGGCTGTCGCAGCAGGCGATGACCATGGTGGTGGGCGACTGGCCGTCCTTGGCCAGCTTCTTGTACTTGCCTTCGGCTTCGGCGTAGGGGCCGTGCATGAAGGCGGCGTAGCCGTCGATCAGATGCTGAGGAAAGCTGTGCATGGGGTGGGATTACCGGTAAGTAGGCGCCGGTTCAACTCTCACCGGCAGCAGACGGGCCATGCAGATCTATCGATTTCTGAGCGGGGAAGACGATTCCTCGTTCTGCCACAAGGTTACCAAGGCGCTGAGCGAAGGCTGGGTGCTGCACGGTTCGCCGAGTTATGCCTATGACGCGTCGGTCAAAAAGATGAAGTGCGGGCAGGCGGTGACCAAGGCGGTGGCCGATCAGCCGTATGATCCGGACCGGAAGCTGGTCGATTACGAGTAGCTCGAGCGCTTCCCCCAATTCCGGTGTCATTCCCGCGCAGGCGGGAATCCAGGGCCACGGCTACGATCGGCGTCTCGGACACTGGATTCCCGCCTGCGCGGGAATGACACTGTGAGCCGGCCCTGGCCCGGACCTGCGCATAACTCGAATATGAACGGCCGCTTCACCCCGGGTTCCGTCCACCGGCACTAAACCACACTCAAGAACGCGGCGAGATGAAGCCGCACCGATGAGTGGAGTGCCGGAAAATGAACGTCAAAGTCCTGAGCCTGGCCATAGTGGTTGCGATCATCGCTTTGCCGGTCCCTGCCAGCCAGTTGCTGGTTGGGAGCTTTTCCGCCACCGCTCCCGCGGCCCAGACTGTTCTGAGAATCTGGCGCTCCTGCTGCAGGACCCCTTCCTGATCGACCAGATGACCACCACTGTGCCCACGAGCTTCCTCGAGCTCGACACGGGCGTCGCCCCCAGCACGATCTAGCCGAATACGCCCTGCAGCTGGGCGTATTGGAGCAGGAGGATGGTTTTGGCATCGGCGATCTGGCCGGTTTCGACCATCTGCAGCGCGGTCGCGAAGGGGAGTTTGATCACCTCAATGTCCTCCCCCTCATTGTGCAGCCCACCGCCGGCGCCGATAGCGGCTTCGACGATCCCTACGTAGAGCGTCAGCCGCTCGGTCACCGAGCCGGGGCTCATGAAGATGTCGAAGGCCTTGGTAAGCGCGCCGATGCGGTAGCCGGTTTCTTCCTCGGCCTCCTTGCGGGCGCAGGTTTCAGGGTCGTCGCCTTCCAGTTTTCCGGCGCAAACCTCGATGAGATATGGGTTTTCGCCGCGATAGAAGGCCGGATAGCGGAACTGGCGGATCAGAATCACGGATTTGTCGGCGAGATCGCAGAGCAGGGTCGCGGCGCCGTCGCCCCGGTCATAGGTCTCGCGAATCTGGTGCTGCCATTCGCCATTGCGGCGGCGGAGCTCGAATTCGTGGCGCTGCACGCGGCCCCAGGCGTCCGCAAGGGTGGTGGTTTTGATTGGGCGGACGATGTCGGACATGGTGGCGGGCTCCGGTTCGCGGCCCCTGTTACACGGCGTGAACCGAATCTGAACGACGGATTCAGCGCATTTACAGGGCGTTCACCATAAAAACGCCGCTACTCCAGCCGAGGAGCGGGAACCATGCACCGAATCGCTTCTGCCATATTGATCGCCGCCGCCGTCCTCGCCCTCAATGGCGGGATGCTGCGGGACGCCTTTGCGCGGGAGATGGCCGTGCAGCCGGCGGCTGCGGCCGTGGAGATTGTCCAGCCGGTGCAGGCGAAAAGCGCCAAGCTGTTGAGCTTGCTGGTTGTTCTCGAATCGCTGCGGCAGGCGCCTGTGGCGCTGGATGGTCACAAAGTCTGACGGCCGAGGGTGCCATTCAGCTTTGATTTTGTAACCGGCGGCAGCTAGAAGTCTCGAACCATTCCAATCTAGGGGCCGCTCACAAGCGCGCCGTCGAGACGTCCATGGCTGCGCGCTCCCGCCCCCTCTCTCCGCATCTGCAAATTTACAAGTTCACGCTGACGATGGCCAATTCCATCATCCAGCGCGGCACCGGCGTGGCGATGTATTTCGGCACGCTGCTGGTTGTCGTCTGGCTGGGCGCGGCGGCGCTGGGTGAGGGCCCGGTGGGCGTCGTCAATGCCGTGTTCGGGTTCTGGCTGGTGCAGGTGATCCTGTTCCTCGCGACCTGGGCGCTGTTCCACCACATGCTGGGCGGGCTGCGCCATTTCGTCTGGGATTCGATCAATCTGCTCGATCCGGCGGGGCGGGTGATGATCACGCGGCTGCAGTTCGTGGTGTCTATCCTGCTGACGCTCGGCGCCTGGGCGATTTTCGTATGGTTCAGATGATCGACAGGGCAACGATTTCCGACCCCAAGACGCATTACGGCTCGGGCAAAGCGGCGACGCGCGACTTTTTCGTGCAGCGGCTCACCGGCGCGCTCAATGTGCTGTTCACGATCTTCTTCGTCTGGTTCGTGGTGCGGCTCGCGGGGGGCGACCGTGCGGCGATGGTCGATGTGGTGCGCAATCCGGTCGTCGGCATCGTGCTGTCATTGCTGATTATCAATGTGTGCGTCCATATGCGGATCGGCATGAATGAGGTTCTCGAGGACTATGTCGTCGATCACGGCCTCAATGTGCTGCTGCGCCGGCTCAATACACTGTTTGCCATTGCCGTGGCCGCGGTAACCGTTCTGTCGATCGCTAAAATAGTGTTCTGGGGTTAGCCGCATGGCCGCTTACGAGATCATCGACCATGAGTTCGATGTGGTTGTCGTTGGTGCCGGTGGCGCGGGCCTGCGCGCGACGCTGGGGATGGCCGAGCAGGGCTTCAACACCGCCTGCGTGACTAAAGTGTTCCCGACGCGCTCGCATACGGTCGCGGCGCAGGGCGGCATCGCCGCCTCGCTCAAGAACATGGGACCCGACAGCTGGCAATGGCACATGTACGACACCGTCAAGGGGTCGGACTGGCTCGGCGACATGGACGCGATGGAGTATCTGGCGCGCGAGGCGCCGGCCGCCGTCTATGAGCTCGAGCATTATGGTGTGCCGTTCTCGCGCACCGACGAGGGCAAGATCTATCAGCGGCCGTTCGGCGGCCACATGACGGAGTTCGGCGAAGGCCCGCCGGTGCAGCGCACCTGTGCCGCGGCGGACCGTACGGGTCACGCGATCCTTCACACGCTTTATGGTCAGTCGCTGCGCCACAATGCACAGTTCTTCATCGAGTATTTCGCGCTCGATCTGCTGATGGGCGAGGATGGGTCGTGCCAGGGCATCATCGCCTGGAAGCTCGACGATGGAACGCTGCACCGCTTCCGCGCTAAGAATACTGTTCTGGCGACCGGTGGCTATGGTCGCGCCTATTTCTCGGCGACGTCGGCGCATACCTGTACGGGCGATGGCAATGGCATGGTGGCGCGGGCCGGACTGCCGCTGCAGGACATGGAATTCGTGCAGTTCCACCCGACGGGCATCTACGGCTCGGGTTGCCTGATCACCGAGGGGGCGCGCGGCGAGGGCGGCTATCTGGTCAACTCGGAAGGCGAGCGCTTCATGGAGCGCTATGCGCCCAACGCCAAGGACCTCGCCTCGCGCGATGTGGTGTCGCGCTGCATGACGATCGAGATCCGCGAAGGGCGTGGCGTCGGTCCGAACAAGGACCACATCTTCCTCCATCTCGATCATCTCGACCCGAAGGTGCTGCATGAGCGCCTGCCGGGCATTTCGGAATCGGCGAAGATTTTTGCGGGTGTCGATCTCACGCGCCAGCCGATCCCGGTGATCCCGACGGTCCATTACAATATGGGCGGCATCCCGACGAATTATCATGGCGAAGCACTGAACCCGAATGCCGACAATCCCGATGCGATTGTGCAGGGACTGATGGCGGTTGGCGAGGCGGGATGCGCCTCGGTGCATGGTGCCAACCGGCTCGGCTCTAACTCGCTGACCGACCTCGTGGTGTTCGGCCGCGCGGCGGCGATCCGCGCTGGGAAGACGATTGACCGCTCGAAGGCCGTGCCAGCGGTGAACAAGTCAGCGGAAGAAAAGATTCTGGCGCGCTTCGACCGGCTGCGCAACGCCAATGGTGGTACGTCGACGGCGGTGCTGCGCGACCGCATGCAGCGCACGATGCAGGAAGATGCCGCCGTGTTCCGCACCGGTGAGACGCTCGACAAGGGCGTCAAGCGGATGAACGAGGTCTATGCAGCGAAGGCCGACATCAAGGTGTCGGACCGCTCGATGATCTGGAACAGCGATCTGGTCGAGACGCTGGAGCTGGAGAATCTGCTGGCAAATGCGCTGACGACGGTGATCTCGGCGGCAGCACGGACCGAAAGCCGTGGCGCCCATGCGCGCGAGGACTTTCCCAATCGCGACGACGTCAACTGGCGCACGCACTCGATCAGCCGCATCGACGAGGCGGGCAAGGTCGCCCTGAGCTATCGCCCCGTGCATACGGAGCCGCTGACACCCGAGAGCGAAGGCGGCATCAGCCTCAAGAAGATCGCGCCCAAGGCGCGAGTGTACTGACAAGGTTTCAGAGGGGAGCGCTAGCGACCGTGCAAATTTGACAAGCAATCGCTATATTGGACCGAATTGCGAGGTGCCGAAATGGGTGTGATCGAGAAGATTGCGATCGATAATGCGACGCTGGCCAAGCTGACAGCGAATGCCAAGCGTCACGGGCGCACCGTCGAGCAGGAAGCGGCAGAGGCTTTGCGGATTGCGATCCGCACGCCGAGTCGCGAGGAAATCGTGGCACGGTTTGAAGCCATTGCAGCGATGACGCCAAAGGGCGTGACGCAGACGGACAGTACGCTTCTCATCAGGGAAGACCGCGATCGGTGAGGCTAATCGTCGATGCATCGGTGGCCACGAAATGGGCGGTCGATGAGGACGGGCATGCAGCCGCAGTTTCGTTGGTAACTGCAGATCACGAGTTGCTCGTCCCCGACTTCGTGTTTGTTGAAATAGGCAACGCCCTCTGGAAAAAGGTCGTGCGCCAAGAAATCTCGAAGGAGCAGGCTGTCCTTGCCGCCACCGAGGTCAGGATTGCGTTTTCGGACCTTCTGCCTACCGTTGAACTTGCCGAGCCGGCTTTAATGATAGCCTTGGAGCTTGGTCATCCCATCTATGACTGCATCTATCTGGCCGCAGCGGAAGAATTTCAGGCTCGCGTCGTGACTGCGGACCGACGCCTCCTCTCAAAAATTGCGGGAACGCGGTTCTCGGACCTGGCGGTCTCGCTCGATGACGTGGGTACCAAGTGACCGCACCCGCCACTGGTTATTCCGGTGCGCCGCTCGCGCAGAAGCTCGGGCTTAAGGATGGGCAGCGGGTGTTGTTCATTTCGTTGCCTAGGGATCTCAAGGATTTGCGCAAGGCGCGGCATTTCGTCGAGATGGCGGAGGCGGGGTGGGAGAGCTTCACCGATGGTGACCCTGGTTACGATGTGATCCATGGGTTCACCGACAGCCGGGCGGTGCTGGCGGCGTCGGCGAAAACTTTGATGAATCAGATCGACCGTGACGGATCGGTCTGGATTTCCTGGCCGAAAAAGGCGAGCAAGGTGCCGACGGATATCACCGAGGATGTGATCCGCGAGATCGTGCTGCCCATCGGGCTGGTCGATGTGAAAGTTGCTGCCGTGTCCGAGATCTGGAGCGGCCTCAAACTGGTGATCCGCAAGGAGCTGAGATGAAGAAACTGCTGTTCGTGACGCTGATGGCCCTGGCCTGCGTCCCTCACGCCGCGCAGGCTGCCGGCACGCCGCCGACTGCCGCACAGAAGGCGGAGTTCTATAAGGTCTGTGTGTCGGTGTCGAAGAATGTGCCGCTCTGCACCTGCAAGGCGGATGCGGCGATGAAGCTGATCGACACCGAATTCATGGCGGTGGTGATTTCGGCGATGCGCGGCAAGGATCCAGGCGAGAAATACTACGACGAGTACAATGACTACATCGCGCATTCGACGCAGGCCTGTGGAATGGGCGGCGCCTGATCGATGAAGAAGATTGCCTTCGACAAACCGGAGCGAGCCGCAATCGTCGGCAAGATTCAGCGCTATTTTGTCGATGAACTGGACAGCGAGATCGGCTCGATACCGGCCGAGCAGCTGCTCTATTTCTTCACCGAAACGATAGGCTCCTTCTACTACAATCAGGGCCTCAACGATGCGCAGGCGGTATTCATTCGTACGATGGACAATGTCGGCGACGAGATTTACGCCCTTGAGCAGCGCGAAGCGCGCGCCCGCTGATCCGAACCGGAAGCCGACATGGTTGAACTGACCCTTCCCAAGAATTCGCAGCCGAGCAAGGGCAAAACCTGGCCGAAGCCGGCAGGGATCAGGATGCGCGAGTTCCGGGTCTATCGCTACGATCCGGACAGCGAAGCCAATCCGCGGATCGATACCTATTTCATCGATCTCGACGATTGCGGACCGATGGTTCTCGATGGGCTGCTCTACATCAAGAACAAGATCGATCCGACCCTGACGCTGCGCCGCTCGTGCCGCGAAGGCATCTGCGGCTCGTGCTCGATGAATATCGATGGGTTCAACACGCTCGCCTGCACCAAGGCGATGGACGAGATCAAAGGCGCGATCCGCATCTATCCGCTGCCTCATATGCCGGTGATCAAGGATCTGGTGCCGGACCTCTCAACTTTTTACGCGCAGCACCGCTCAATCGAGCCGTGGCTGAAGACGACGACGCCGGCGCCTGCGACCGAATGGCTGCAATCGAAGCCGGAGCGCGAAAAGCTCGACGGGCTCTATGAGTGCATCCTCTGCGCCTGCTGCTCGACCTCGTGCCCGTCCTATTGGTGGAACGGCGAGAAATATCTGGGGCCGGCGGTACTGCTGCAGGCCTATCGCTGGCTGATCGACAGCCGCGACCAGACGCAACAGGAGCGGCTCGACAATCTCGAGGACCCGTTCAAGCTCTATCGCTGCCACACAATCATGAACTGCTCCAATGCCTGCCCGAAGGGCCTCAATCCGGCCAAAGCCATCGCCGAAATCAAGAAGATGATGGTGGAGCGCAAGGCGGCTTGATCTGCTTGTTGTGGGGGGCGTTTGCTGATGGAAATTATCGCGCGCGTTCCTGACCCCTCGCTGGCCAGATCGCTGGTGGTTGCGCTCCGGGCCTATGGGTTTCATCCGGCCGAGGCCGAGGATGGTGGGCTGCCGGGGGTGACCGATCCGTTCTTCGGCAAGGGCATTCCGATCCGGGTGCCGGAAGAAGAGGCCGAGGATTGCCGGGTGCTGGCGGAAGATCTGCTCAAGGAAATGGTGCAGCGCTGAGGGTCCTAGAATGGCCATCATTGCCGAGGTATCTGGGATCGATTGTTGAACAGGCCGACGCGATTGGTCTATATGCGCACGCGGAATTCCAAATTCGGGTCATTGGCGAACATGAATAAGGGTCTCTCCCTTCTGGGACTGGTGGCGGTGCTTGTGCTGTCGGGCTGCGCTTCGACGCGCGTCGCGGTGAGTAATATCGGTGCCGACCAGCAGTTGGCGCCGGTGCAGACGGGGTCGGTCTCGACAACGGCGCTGCCGCCGATCGGCGCCAATGGCGAAGTCCAGACGCCCGAGCAGATCGCGGCGGCCAACGGGATGCCGGCGGCCAATGGCGGCGATGTAGTCAATGGCAACGGGACTTTCACGACGGCGGCGGCGGGCGGTTCGTTCGATTCGGTCCCGGCGGTTGGCGCGCTGCCCAACAGTTCGGGCCGCGATCTGTCGACCGGGCTGACGGTCGAAAAGCTGCTCGGCCGCTGGACGGTGGTGTCGGGCGCCGATCAGTGCCAGCTCAATCTGACCCAGACCGCCAAGACCGGCACCGGCCGCTACCGCGCTTCTGCGCCGGCCTGCGGGCTCAAGGGCCTTGCGGTCGTTGCGAGCTGGATTTTGACCGGCACGCAGGTACAGCTGTTCGACGAAAACGGCGATCTCGTCGCCGCGCTGATCCTCAGCGGCAACCGGTTCATCGGCACGCTGTCGGGCGGCAAGGGCATATCGATGGTGGGGTAAGGGGTTTTTACTCCCCGATGCTACCGGAATTTCATAAGTCATCCCCGCGAAAGCGGGGATTCTGTTTCTGGCCCCGGACGATCGTGTCCGTGCGCTGACAAAACGGAGTTTCCCGCTTTCGCGGGAATGACTCCGTGGACAAGGCGGGCAACCGGACATCCGCTGGGTGGCCGGGTCGAGCCCGGCCATGACGAACCGATGGGTTGGTAACCGAGACTTGCCCGCTAGGATGAGCCGATAGCTTTCGGGCCTAGCTTCACACAAAATCCATGGAATTGGCCCTGGATTCCCGCTTGCGCGGGAATGACATTGGTGATGTTTGCAGGCTATTGGCTGAGCCGTGGACCTGCCCAAGACCAGCCGACCCGTTTCTGTCGCCCTCGCTGACCTCGTCGCGCGGGGGCTGCTGACATCGGATCCGCTGCAGGTGGAGGCGGCGCGCGTTCTTGACCGCATCGCCGATGGGCTGGGACAGCCGGACCGGCTGTTCCGCAAGCGGCGGGCGGTGCGGGGGGCGTATTTTGTTGGCGCGGTGGGGCGCGGCAAGACGATGCTGATGGATCTGTTCTTTGCGGCGGTGCCCGGTACTCACAAGCGGAGGGTGCATTTCGACGAATTCATGGATGAGCTGCACAGCGCGATTGCGGATTACCGCAAGACGGAATCGGGCGACCCGATCGCGGCGGTGACGAAGCCGATCGCCGAGGAAATCCGGCTGCTTTGCCTCGATGAGTTCCAAGTCAACGATATCACCAATGCGATGCTGCTCGGACGGGTGTTCGAGAAGCTGTTCGCGGCCGGGGTTACGCTGGTTGCGACGTCGAACACGGTACCGGACGACCTCTACAAAGACGGGCTCAATCGCCAGCTGTTCCTGCCGTTCATCGAGCTGCTCAAGGGGCAGGTGGATGTGGTGACGCTGGATGGTCCGACGGACTATCGGCGGCTCAAATTCGAAGGCGAGGCGGTCTATCGCTTCGGCAGCGGGCCGGAGATCGATGTGGGGATGGACCGGCTGTGGCTGAAGCTAACCGGCGGGGTGCCCGGGAAGGCTGAGACATTACAGTCGCTTGGGCGGCAGATCGCGGTGCCGGCGGCAGCGATGGGGGCGGCGCGGTTCCCGTTTGCGGCGCTCTGTGACAGCCCGCTGGGGGCGCGGGACTATCTGCGGCTCGCCCATGCCTATGACACGCTGATGATCGACCATGTGCCGCAGTTCGGGCCGAACAATCCGAGCGCGGCGAAGCGGTTCATCCTCCTCATCGACACGCTCTATGATAGGGGCATCAAGCTCAGCGCCAGTTTCGAGGTGCCGCTCGAACAATTGGGGACGAATTCGCGCAATGCGGGGGAGTTCCAGCGGACCCTGTCGCGGCTGATCGAGATGCAGTCGGCAGGGTATCTGGAGGCCGCCCACAAGACGGTTGCGCCCCCTCCAAAAGCCTGACTTGTTAACCCAATGGCCAGGGTCTATAGGGGCCGCACTTTCAACAAAACCGGGGTTTTGGGCTTATGGCGCGCAAGAAGATCGCTCTGATCGGTGCGGGACAGATTGGCGGCACACTGGCACATCTGGTGGCGCTCAAAGAACTGGGCGACGTGATCCTGTTCGACATTGTCGATGGCGTGCCGCAGGGCAAGGCGCTGGACCTCAGCCAGTCGGCTCCGGTCGAAGGCTACAATTCAACGATCAAGGGGACGTCCGAATATAAGGACATCGCCGGCGCCGACGTGGTGATCGTCACCGCGGGCGTGCCGCGCAAGCCCGGCATGAGCCGCGACGACCTCCTCGAAATCAATTTGAAGGTGATGGAGCAGGTGGGCGCGGGTATCGCGAAATATGCCCCGGACGCCTTCGTCATCTGCATCACCAATCCGCTCGACGCGATGGTGTGGGCGCTGCAGCGCTTTTCGGGACTGCCCTCGTCGAAAGTGGTCGGCATGGCCGGCGTGCTCGACAGCTCGCGCTTCCGCCACTTCATCGCCGATGAGCTCAAGGTTTCGGTCGAAGACGTCACGGCGTTCGTCCTCGGGGGGCATGGCGATTCGATGGTGCCGCTGCCGCGCTATTCGACCGTTGCCGGTATTCCGCTGACCGATCTGGTCAAGATGGGCTGGCTCAACAAGGACAAGCTCGAAGCGATCATCCAGCGCACGCGCGATGGCGGCGCCGAGATCGTCGGGTTGCTGAAGACCGGTTCGGCGTTTTATGCGCCCGCCACCTCGGCGATCGAAATGGCCGACAGCTACCTCAAGGACAAGAAGCGCGTTCTACCCGTCGCCGCTTATCTCAAGGGCGAATACGGCGTGAAGGGCACCTATGTCGGCGTGCCGACGATCATCGGGGCCGGTGGCGCCGAGCGGGTCGTCGAAATCTCGCTCAATTCCGCCGAGCAGAAGGCATTCGAGAAATCGGTCGCGGCCGTCAACGGCCTGATCGAAGCCTGCAAGAAGATCGCACCCAAGCTCGCCTAAGGGGCCATAGATGAATATCCACGAACACCAGGCCAAGGCGCTGCTGAAGACCTATGGTCTGCCGGTCGCTGCGGGCGTCGCTATCTTCAACGCGTCGGAAGCCGAAGCGGCGGTGAAGTCGCTGCCGGGGCCGCTCTATGTGGTCAAGTCGCAGATCCATGCGGGTGGCCGCGGCAAGGGCAAGTTCAAGGAACTGGGCGCCGATGCCAAGGGTGGGGTGCGGCTGGCGAAGACCGCCGCCGACGTCGTTGCCAATGCAAAAGAGATGCTAGGCAACACGCTCGTCACCAAGCAGACGGGCCCCGCCGGCAAGCAGGTCAACCGGCTCTATATCGAGGACGGCGCCGACATTGCGCGCGAGCTCTATTGCTCGCTGCTGGTCAATCGCGAGAGCGGCGAAGTGGCGTTCGTGGTATCGACCGAAGGCGGCATGGACATCGAGACCGTCGCCCATGACATGCCCGAGAAGATCATCACCGTCGATATCGATCCGGTTGCCGGCGTGACGCCCGAGGCGGTCGGCAAGATCGTCGCGGCGCTGCAGCTCGATGGCGCGGCGAAGGCCGATGCTGGAACGGTGTTCCCGGCGCTCTACAAGGCGTTCGTCGAAAAGGACATGAGCCTGCTCGAAGTGAACCCGCTGATCGTCATGACCGACGGGCATATCCGCGTGCTCGACGCCAAGATGAGCTTCGACAACAACGCCGCGTTCCGGCACCCCGAGCTGGTTGAACTGCGCGATCTCAGCGAAGAAGACGCCAAGGAAATCGAAGCGTCGAAGTTCGACCTCGCCTATGTGGCGCTCGACGGCAATATCGGCTGCATGGTCAATGGCGCCGGTCTCGCAATGGCCACCATGGACATCATCAAGCTCTACGGCCAGGAACCGGCGAACTTCCTCGATGTCGGCGGCGGCGCGAGCAAGGAGAAGGTCACCGCGGCCTTCAAGATCATCACCGCTGACCCGCAGGTCAAAGGCATTCTGGTCAACATCTTCGGCGGCATCATGCGCTGCGATGTGATCGCCGAGGGCGTCATTGCCGCGGTCAAGGAAGTGGGCCTCAAGGTGCCGCTGGTGGTCCGTCTCGAAGGCACCAACGTCAAGGAAGGCAAGGCCATCCTCAACCAGTCGGGCCTCAACGTGATCTCGGCCGACGATCTCGACGACGCTGCGCAGAAGATCGTCGCGGCGATCAAGGGTACAAAGTAGTGTGGCGAGCTGCGCTGGGACTGCTGATCAGTATCGCCGCAGTGCCTGCTGCAGCACAGTCAGCTGTTGATGCTGGACTCGACGATTTCGTGACGATTTGCCCCGGCATCGCGCTCAGCCCGAAAGATGCATCGGGCTTAACGGCGGAAGCTGGCCTGAACGCGGTTACAAAGACCATAGACACGCCATCGTACGTGGCTACCGAGTATCGGTCGCAAGACGGCAAGCGCGTAATCAGCGTAGGAATCTATGTGTATCCAGACGCGCTGAGGATATCATGCTCGGCCTACGGCCCATCCAGGATGACTAGGGATGCATTGAGCGTGGTCGTGAGCAGGCTTGAAGAGAACGAGCTTGTTGGTCGGCTCGATGGTACAATTGTCAGTCTGGGCCAAGCTTTCGCCGCCGCATATTACAAACGGGAGGGGAACGATCCCCTGCTCAGCGTCTCCCTTGTGGCCCCTGCCGGGCCTAGCATATTCAGCCTAGAGAGTTGGGACTTTCTGCCGTGATCGGACGGGGCGACGATGGCGACTGGTGGGGCGTGTGGCGCAATGAAGAGGCCAATCTGTTCATCCGGGCCAATTACGGGTCCGACCCGGCCCGCTTCGAGTTCTCGATGACGAAACTTTCGGTGAGATCGTAATGCGCGGATGGGCCGCGAGGAGGATAAGATGACGTGCCTGAAGCCGCTTCTGCCGCTCGCCCTTGTCGCGCTGGCAACGCCTGCCTTTGCCATCGATATGTCGATCCTTCCGGCGGAGCCGTCCTCGTCGAGTGAGATGATGTCGCTGTCGGTCGAACAACCTTCGAGCGAAATGTCTTCGTCCAGCATGTCGGAGCCGCCGGTGTTGTCGTCGTCAGAGCCGTCCTCGTCGACGCCCGACAACACCATCACCAATCCGTCGATCGAGCCACCACCGCCGCTCGACGTGGCGGGTGACTTCAAGATTTTCTACGACACCTGCACGTCGAT
>JBDSHC010000007.1:0-19776 GCA_039918675.1 Devosia sp. | reverse complement strand
ACGGCTCTCGCCGATGCTGGAGCCAGTGTCCATGTCACCGGGCGGAGCCTGACGGAGGGACGCGACGGGCTGCTGACGCGGCATCGCGTCGATCATGCCAATGATGCCGAGACTGAGGGCGTCGTCGAGCGCGTGATCGCCGATGAGGGGCGTCTCGATATTCTCGTCAACAACGCCTGGCCCGGCTACGAGAAGATGGTCGAGGGCGACCGCTACACCTGGGAGGCGCCGCTGTGGGAGCAGCCGATGTGGCGCTGGGACGCCATGATCGGCGTCGGTGCGCGGGCAGCCTATTGCGCGTCGCGACCTGCGGCGAAGCAGATGGCAGCGCAGGGCGGCGGGCTCATCGTCAACATCTCATTCTGGGCGGCGCAGAAGTTCATGCAGAACGTCGTCTATGGGATGTCGAAGGCCGCTATCGACAAGCTTAGCGCCGACCTCGCACATCAATTGCGACCCGAGGGCGTTGCCGCGATCTCGCTCTACCCCGGGCTGGTACGGACCGAAGCCGTGCTCGCCGATGCGCAGTTCTTCGACATGTCGAATTCGGAAAGCCCGGAGTTCCAGGGGCGGGCGATTGCGCATGTGTTTGCCGATCTGCAGCGCATGGAGAAGTCGGGCAAGATCTTCACCTCCGCCGACCTCGCGCTGGAGTATGGCTTCGCCGACATCGACGGCTACCAGCCGCGACCGAACACACTGGCGACGGCGTGAGTTGGCGGGGACGGCGAAGCAGTCCATAATGCGCAGATGCTTCGTACCCTGCTGATCGCCACCGTCGCCAATCTCGCCTCGCCTGCGCTTGCCGCAGTGGATCTCGGCGTCACGCTCGGGCTCTCGGGCAATGCCGAAATCAAGGATGTGGTCTATGATTGCGGAACCGAGCAGCCGCTGCTGGTCCAATATGTGTATGCGGAACCGAATTTCCTCGCCATCATCCCGATTGACGGCGAGGACCGGGTGTTCGTGAACGTTGTTTCCGCGTCGGGCGCTAAATATGTAGCGGGCGAGTATGAGTGGTGGAACAAGGGGCCGGATGCGACGCTCCATAATGTCACCGAAGGGCTCGACGCCGCACCGGTGCTGACCTGCGCCGAGAACGTACAGACGCCGTGAGCGCAGCGGCGGGCGCGGTCGATCTCTTCGTCCATGTTCGCATTGTCATGGGCATCGTCGTGGGCCTCGGCATCACGCGCCTGCTGACAGGCCTTGCCGCCCTCGTTCAAAATCCCAACCGCCCGAGAATCTCCCTGTTGCATTTGCTCTGGACGCTCTTCGTCCTGGTCGAGCTGGTGCTTTTCTGGTGGTGGCAATTCGCGCTGATTGAGGTCACGCACTGGAACTTCGGCAGCTTTGCCTTCGTCATCGCTTACGCTGTCACCCTGTTCCTGATGGCCGCCCTGCTCGTCCCCGACAAGATCGAGGAGTATGACGGCTATGAGCACTATTTCCTCAGCCGGCGGCGCTGGTTCTTTGGCGCCTTTGCCGTCACGCTGGTTTTCGACCTCATTGATACGCTGCTGAAGGGGGCCGCCTACGCCGGCAGCGTTGGGCCGGACTATTGGATCCAGATCCCCGTCAGCCTCGGCCTCGTCGCCCTCGCGGTCTGGAGCAGCGACCGGCGTGTCCACCTCGCGGTCGTGCTGGCGCAACTCTGCTATCAGGCCTGGTGGATCTGGTTGCTCTTTTACACGAACGATTGTCCCGGTATTGTCGGGTCATGTTGAAAGCCACCACCGCACTGCCCCCCAATCACGGCAAGGGTAAGCCCTTCGCCCAGCTCATCCTCACATCCGACCAGCGGCGCCTGCGCCGTAAGGTTCTTGCCGTCAAGGGCGAGGAAGTCCTGGTCGATTTCCCCGAAGCCGTCACCCTCGATCATTTTGGCGGATTGCTGCTCGAAGACGGACGCATCATTGAGATCGTCGCGGCGCCGGAGCCGCTGCTCGAGATCAACCCCAAGGGCGGCGAGCATCTGGCGCAGATTGCGTGGCATCTGGGCAATCGGCACATGACGGCGCAGATCGAGAAGAAGCGCATTCTGGTGCCGCGCGACCACGTCGCCAGGGCGATGCTGCAGGGTCTTGGTGCTGAAGTGCGCGATGTCACCGAACCGTTCCTGCCGATGCAGGGCGCCTACCACGCGCCGCATTGATGAGTTCAACCGCCGCGCTGCAGCGCCTCCTCATCTGGCTGTCGCCTGCCTTTCCCGTGGGCAGCTTTGCGTGGTCGCAGGGCCTCGAGACCGCCATCGCCGATGGGCGGGTCGCGACAGCTGCGCATCTTAAGGACTGGATCGGCGGCGCGATTGCTCATGGCGCGCTGAGGACCGACGCCATCCTTCTCGCGCATGCGCATCGCGGGCGGACCGACGCCGCGACATTGCGTGACCTCGCCGATCTCGCTTTGGCCCTGACTGTTGCCAGCGAGCGACACATGGAAACGAGACTAACCGGCGAGGCCTTCGCTGTCGCCGCGCTCGCCTGGCCGTCGGACGTGTTCGCGCGCCTGCCGCAGCCCTGCCCTTACCCCATCGCCGTGGGCGCAATCGCCGCCGCACAGGGAATCGAACTGCACGATACGCTGATCGGCTACCTTACGGCCGCGACGCATTCACAGATCTCGGTCGCGGTGCGCCTCGTGCCGCTCGGACAAACGGCAGGCCTCCAAGTCATGTCGGGTCTCGAGACGGCCATAACCGAACTGGCCGGTGCTGCGGTATCCGCGAGCCTCGACGACATCGGCGGCATCGCCTATGCCAGCGACATCGCGCAGATGCGCCACGAGACCATTGGAACGCGAGTCTTCCGCTCATGAACATGATCATCGGATCGCTAACTTTCGTGCCGCTGCTGATGGTGGCGGTCGCCCACTTCTTCTGGTCGCTCGGTGTCACTTGGCCGATCAGGACCGAAAAGCTCCTGGCGCAGACGGTGGTCGGGCGCCCCGGCATCACGCGGATGCCCAATCGCCTCGCGATGTTCGTGGTCTCCCTGCTGATCCTCGCGATAGGCGTGATGGCACTCTCGCTCGCCGACCACAACAGCGGCGGCATCTGGCTTACATTTTTCGGCGCCGCCTTCGCAGCGATCTTCAGCGCGCGTGGTGTGCTGGCCTACCTCCCCACCTGGCGGGTGCAGTTTCCGACCGAGCCCTTCGCGACGCTCGACCGAAAAAACTACGGGCCGCTCTGCTTCTGGATCGGCGCCGGCTTTGCAATACTCGTGCTGATGAGGCTGATATGAAATCGATGAATGGCCCCCTGCGCGTCGGCATCGGCGGCCCAGTGGGCTCCGGCAAGACGACGCTGTGCGAGATGCTGCTCAAGGCGATGCGCGATCGCTATTCGATGGCGGTTGTGACCAATGATATCTACACCCGCGAAGACGCGCTGATCCTCAACCGCGCACAGGCGATCAGCGAGGACCGCATCGTCGGGGTTGAGACGGGTGGCTGTCCGCACACCGCCATCCGCGAGGACGTGTCGCTCAACCTCGCGGCAATCTCCGATCTCAACCGACGCTTTCCCGACCTCGACATCGTGCTGATCGAAAGCGGCGGCGACAATCTTGCCGCGACGTTCTCGCCCGACCTTGCGGATCTGACGATCTATGTGATCTCGGTTGCCCAAGGCGAGAAGATCCCGCGCAAGGGTGGGCCGGCGATCACCAAATCCGACCTGCTGGTGATCACCCACACCGACCTCGCGCCCTATGTGAATGCGAGCCTCGAAGTGATGGAGAGCGATACGCAGCGGGCCCGCGACGGCCGGCCCTATGTGTTCGGCGATATGCTGCGGCGTGAGGGGCTCGACGAGATTATCGCCTTCATCGAGAAGATGGGCGGCCTGCAATCGGCCGTCGCTGCTGAATAGTCACGATGCCCGGTTACTTCCGTATGCGGCGCGACCTCAGCATGCCGATTGCCGCGGTGCCCTTCCCACGGGGGTTGTCCGTCCTGGCATTCACAGCCGATGTCGCCCCTGCGTGCCGCGACTTGATGAACAGCTGCTATGGCGAAGTCGGCTACGAGCCGGTCGCGTTCGAGCAATGGTATACCGAACTCAACGCCGACGCCGAGTATGACGCGGCGCTCATGCAAGTGGTGGCGGATGACGATGCCGTGGTCGGCTTCTGTCACTGCTGGACTGTGCCCTTCGTCAAGGACGTCGTCGTGGCCGCGAGCTTTCGCAAGCGCGGGCTGGGTACGGCCATGATGACGACGGCGCTCGAAATTTTCGCCGCAAGAGGCGCCGCCTGCATCGACATCAAGACCGACGTCGAGAACACAGGCGCGCAGGCAATCTATCGCCGGCTCGGCTTCGAGATGGTGGAACGCGTGGGTTAGCGCCGGGCAGTCGTGCCCGGCGCCGAGCGCAACGCGGAGGTCAGTACGTGTAGACTTCGACCTTGCCGCCGGTGTCGGAGATCGCAATCACATGCGTCGTATCGATCTTGCTCTTTTCGAACCAGGCCTTCAGCGAAGCGTTGGCGTCGAGATCGGTCCGCATCTTGACCAGATTGACCCAGGCCGTGGTGTCGGCGTTCCCGATGAGCTTGATGTCATCGGTGCTGTAGAGCTTGTGCGTGTCGAACAGTGTCACGCTCTTGGCGCTGCCGAGCGCGTCGAGCTCAGGCTTGCCCCATTTGCCGATCATGGCATCGAGCTTGGCGACAGGAACGATGTCCGTCTTGGTGCCTATGACGATGGCAGCGGGACTCACCGCCGCAAGCACGGGCAGAGCAGACATGGCCGCGAACAGCACGGCCGCCGATACTTTAAGCATCGGGTTCATTGCATTCTCCGTTAGATCGTTTTCGGCCAGGACTTGCCTCGGCCACCGATGCGGCGATCGCGCCGGCAGGCGGGATATCGCTCCTGCATCGCGGCGCATTTTCGCTGGATTCAGGGTCTCATTTCGACGGGATCATGCCGCATTTGCGTCATTTTGAGCCGCTCCAAAAATGACGTTTTAGTCATTTCCGTAACCCATTGGCCATGTGAGAAGGCCGCCCTCTCGGGCGGCGCATTTTATGTGGTTTTCGGTGGCGGCACTTCTGCCGGATAGTCCGGCGGTGGCGCTTCCACTGGAGGCGGCGGCGCCTCAGGCGGCGCGTCCGGGGGAATGCCTGGCGCAGGCTCAGTCGGCGTCGGCTCGGGCAACTGCGGGACTTCATGCACCTTTTCAGACGGAACCTGAGCGCGGATCAGCGCAACCACGGAACGCGGCGGGAGGAACAGCGTGCTGCCCGTGAAGGCTGCACCCGCCTTGTCGTCCGACAATAGTCCGATCTGCCAGTCGCCGGGCGGCAGGACAGCCAAAACGGCCTCGGCGTGGCGGTTGAACCAGACGAGCACTTCGTCATCGACGGTTCGCACATGCATGCCCAGCACCGACTGGCCCGCATCGTTCCAGTCATCGGGGTTCATCTCGCGGCCGGCCTGATGCAGCCAGACGACATCGCGGACGCCATGCCGCTCTTTGCCATCGAGGAAATGGTCATGCGTCAGCGCGACATGCTCGCGCCGAAATTTGTGGGCCGCGGCGACGAAATCGACGAGGTCACCATCGGCGCCTTCCCAATCCACCCAGGTGATCTCATTGTCCTGGGCATAGGCATTGTTGTTGCCGCGCTGCGTGCGACCCATTTCGTCGCCCTGCTGCAGCAACGGCATGCCGCGCGACATGAACAGCGTAGCGAGCAATGCGCGCACGTCGCGACGACGGGCAGTGTTGATGCCCTCATCGTCGGTCGGGCCTTCGGCGCCGCAATTCCACGACGCATTGTTGTTGTTGCCGTCGCGATTGCCTTCGCCATTCGCCTCATTGTGCTTGTCTTGATAGGAGACGAGATCGGCGACGGTGAAGCCGTCATGTACGGCGAGGAAGTTGACGCCGGCGCTCGGCTTGCGTCCGGCGAAATTGTAGATTTCGGCAGAGCCCGCCACCTTGCCGGCGAGGGCGCCGATCTTGCCGGGCTCGCCGCGCCAGAACTCGCGGATTTCATCGCGATAAGTATCGTTCCACTCGCGGAACTCGCGCCCGAACTTGCCTACGCCATAGCCGCCCGGACCCGGATCCCAGGGTTCGGCGACAAGTTGACATTTGCTCAGCACCGGATCGGCCTTGATCATCTGCAGCATCTTGGCGTCGGGATTGAAGCCGGGTTCGCGGCCGAGGATGGTCGCGAGGTCGAAGCGGAAGCCGGATACGCCGGTCTCCTCGACCCAATAACGCAGGCTGTCGATCACCAGTCGCTGTACCGCCGGATGGTCGCAGCGGAGCGTGTTGCCGGTGCCAGCATCGTTGACCAGATGCTGCTTTCCGTCGACTTCGACGTGGCGATAATAGGTCTTGGAGTCGAGACCCTTGAAGCTCAGCACCGGGCCATTGTAGTCGCCTTCGCCGGTGTGGTTGTAGACCACGTCGAGAATGACTGAAATGCCGTTCTTACGGTAGAGATCCGTGAGGAAGCGCAGCTCCTGCGGTCCGCGAGGCGCCAGCCTTGGGTCGATAGCGAAATAACTGACCGGATTGTAGCCCCAGGCATTGGTCAGCCCGAGCGCCGGCAGATGGCCGTCATCGATAAAGGCCGCGACTGGCATGAGTTCGACGCAGTCGACGCCGAGATATTTGAGATGATCGATGATGCGCTGCGTCGACAGTGCGGCAATCGTCCCGCGAAGCGGCCCCTGCACCGACGGATGGCGCATGGTGAAGCCGCGCACATTGAGTTCGTACATCAGGCCCGGCGCCTTGCGGCGCGGCGTCGCGTGCTTGTTTATCTGCGGCGACAGCACCACCGCCTTCGGGATCAGCGGCGCCGTATCGACCGCATCTTCCCGGGGGAGTCGCAAACGAGGCGAGCGGACGAACACCCGATCGAGTCGGCGCGCATATGGGTCGACCAGCAGTTTGTTGGGATCGAAGTTGAGACCCTGATCCGGATCGTAGGGGCCATCGGCACGCAGACCATACCTCGCCCCGGGACCTATTCCCGCGAGGAGGCCGTGATGGATGTTGTCGCTATGGCCGTCGAGTTCGAAGCGGCCAATCTCGCGATCCGCTTCGTCATAGAGGGAAACGAAGATGGCCGACGCCGTCTCGGAATAGACGGCGAAATTGATGCCTTCCGCCGTGACGGTGGCGCCGAGCTTTTCAGCGCTGCCACCGTTGGGCACGATTTGCGGTTTCACGAGACCCGGCACCTCAGGTGATGACGCTGGGGGCGTCTCGGCCGGTACGCTCTCGAATTCCGGCGATCCGGTCGGCGAGAGAGATGAGGAAAGAGAGGGCCGACTGAGTGTCGAGGTCGTGCTGTCCATGCGCTGGCTCATACCGTTCGAGGTAGAGCCGCAACGTGGCGCCCACCGTCCCGGTTCCGCTCAGCCTGAGGACGATGCGGCTGCCATCGGCAAAACCGATCCGAATGCCCTGTCTCGTGCTGACCGAACCATCGATGGGGTCGTGGTAGGTAAAGTCGTCGGCGTAGGCGACCGCAAGACTGTCGAAACTGGCTCCGGCAATTTCCGGCAGCCGGGCACGCAGATCGCCCATCAGCTTGTTGGCGACGGCTGCATCGACCTCGTCATAGTCGTGGCGCGTGTAGTAGTTGCGGCCATAGATCGCCCAATGGTCGCGCACAATCTCGTCCACGCCCTGCTTGCGGGACGCGAGGATGTTGAGCCAGAGCAGCACGGCCCACAGGCCATCCTTCTCTCGCACATGGTTCGAGCCGGTGCCCGCGCTTTCCTCGCCGCAGATGGTGACGCGGCCGGCGTCGAGCAGATTGCCGAAGAACTTCCAGCCGGTCGGCGTCTCGTGCATTTCAATGCCGAGCTTCTCGGCCACACGATCAGCTGCGGCGCTGGTCGGCATCGAGCGGGCGATACCGGCAATGCCATTGGCATAGCCGGGAGCGAGCGGCGCGTTCGCTGCAAGCAGCGCCACCGAATCGGACGGGGTCACGAAGCGCTTGCGGCCGATGATGAGGTTGCGGTCGCCGTCGCCATCCGACGCGGCGCCGAAGTCGGGCGCGTCAGGGCCCATCATCAGATCATAGAGTTCCTTGGCGTAGACGAGATTAGGATCGGGGTGGCCGCCACCGAAATCCGGAAGCGGCGTGCCGTTGACGACGGTGCCTTTGGGCGCACCCAGCATGTCTTCGAGGATGCGATGTGCATACGGGCCGGTCACCGCGTGCATCGCGTCGAAGCGCATGCGGAAGCCGCCGGCAAACATCGCGCTGAGCGCGGGGAAGTCGAACAGCGTCTGCATCAGATCGGCATAGTCGGCAACCGGGTCGACGATCTCGACCGCCATGTCGCCGGACTTCTGCATGCCGATGGTGCCGAGGTCGACATCCGGCGCGTCGTTGATCAGATAGCGGTCGATGGTCTTGGTGTGGGCGAACACCGCATCGGTGATCTTTTCGGGCGCCGGACCGCCATTGCCGATATTGTACTTGATGCCGAAATCGGCGTCAGGGCCGCCGGGATTGTGGCTGGCGGACAGGACGAAACCACCGAACGCCTTGTGATGGCGGATGACATGGGAGGTGGCCGGGGTCGATAGGATGCCGCCTTGCCCCACAATCACTTTGCCGAAGCCATTGGCCGCCGCGATGCGGACAATCTGTTGGATGGCGACGTCATTATGATAGCGGCCGTCACCGCCGATCACGAGCGTCTTGCCCTTGAACCCGTCCAGGCTGTCGATGACCGCCTGAACGAAATTCTCGACATAATTCGGCTGCATGAACACAGGCGTGCGCTTGCGCAGCCCCGATGTTCCCGGCTTCTGGTCGGCGAAGGGGGTTGTACTAATCGTCTGGATGGTCATCGTCTTTTACCCCTAGAAGCTGGCGATAAAGCTTCGCGTATTTTTCAGCGCTGAGATTCCAGCTAACGTCGGACTTCATGCCCCGCCGCTGCATCTTGCGCCACACTTTCTCGCGGCCATAGAGACGCACAGTGCGATGCACCGCATCGAGCAGCGCCTCGCGCGTCGCCGGGGCGAATACGATTCCAGTCGCAACGCCGGCTTCGACCGCCGCCTCATTCGCGTCGATCACCGTATCGGCGAGACCGCCCACACGGCTGACGAGCGGTACGCAGCCGTAACGGAGCCCGTAGAGCTGGGTGAGACCGCACGGCTCGAAGCGAGATGGTACAAGCATCACATCGGCGCCGCCCTGGATCAGATGGCTCAAGGCCTCGTCATAGCCGCGCACGAAGCCGACCTTACCCGGATGCCGCATCGCGGCTCCCGCGAGTCCGTTCTCGATCTCTGGATCACCGGAGCCGAGGATGATGAGCTTGCCGCCCGCCGCGACGAGATCGTCGGCGATCTCGACCAGCATATCGAGGCCCTTTTGCCAGGTGAGACGGCTGACGACGGAGAACATCGGACCCGGCGAGGCATCGAGGCCGAAACGCAATTCAAGCGCGCGGCGATTTCCAGCGCGCAGCTCGGTGCTGTTGTGGCCGAAATGCGTGTGAAGCTCAGGGTCGGTCTGCGGATTCCAGGCCGCGTCATCGATGCCGTTGAGAATGCCGTGGAGATCACCGGCGCGTGTCTGCAGCAGCCCTTCGAGACCCATGCCATAGGCAGCGCCCTTGATCTCGAGCGCGTAGGTCGGGCTGACGGTCGTCAGCGCATCCGCCGTCTGGAGGCCCGCCTTGAGGAAGCCGATGCCGCCGTAATACTCGATGGCGCCTTCGTTCGCCGCGCGAAAGTCCATGCGCAGATCGGGGAAGATGCTCCACTCATAGCGGCCCTGGAACGCGATGTTATGGACGGTGAGCACCGATCGTACGCGCGTCGGCGCGTTGAAGGCGAGGTAGGCCGGCGTCAACGCCGCCTGCCAATCGTGGCAATGGACGATCTGCGGGCGGTAGTCCCCGATCACGCCCCGTGCGACTTCATAGGCCGCAAAGCTCAGCGCGGCGAAGCGCTTCCAATTGTCGGGCCAGTCGAGCTTATTGGGGCCGGTGTAGGGGTTGCCGGGACGATCGTAGAGATGGGCGGCATTGACCGCGATAATCTCAAGTCCACCCGCCCGGCCGGTCACGAGCTGCGCCGGTCCGCCGAAAAAGTCGGGAAACTCGGCAACGGCGCGCCCATTCTCAAGCGCCCCCATCACCGAGGGATAGCCGGGCAGCAGGGTGCGCACCGTCACGTCGTGGCCGGCGAGCGCTCCAGGGAGCGCACCGGTCACGTCCGCGAGCCCGCCCGTTTTTATCAACGGGTAGGCTTCGGATGCGACGGAAACGACTTCGATCATTTGCTCGCCTGGTAGTGGTCGAGCATAGGCTGCGTGATCAGCGTCACACCGTCATCGGTGCGACGGAACCACTTTTTGTCGAATTCGGGATCCTCGCCGACAACGAGGCCTTCCGGGATTTGGACGCCGCGATCGAGCACGACCTTCCTCAGTCGTGCGCCGCGATTGATCGTGCAATACGGCAGCACGACAGCCTCGTGGAGCTCCGAGTAGGAATGGACCCGCGAGCCGGTGGAGAGCAGCGTTCTATCTAGCGCGCCACCGGAAACGATGCAGTCGCCTGAGACCAGAGAGTTCACCGCGGAGCCGCGACGGCCCTCATAGTCGTGCACGAACTTGGCCGGCGGCGTGATCTCGGCAAACGTCCAGATCGGCCAGTCGCGGTCGTAGAGATCGAGCTGCGGGTTGACGTCGCAGAGATCGACATTGGCTTTCCAATAGGCATCGATCGTGCCTACGTCGCGCCAATAGGCAACTTCTTCGTTGGGCGAGCGGACGCAGGAGCGCGGGAAGCGATGCGCCCAGGCGGAGCCGTTCTTGACGATGTATGGAATGATGTCCTTGCCGAAATCGCGGCTCGAGCCAGGCGTCGCGGCGTCGCGACGAAGCTGCTCCATCAGGAAGCGCGTCTCGAACACATAGATGCCCATCGACGCCAGCGCGAACTCCGGATTGTCGGGAATGCCCGGCGGATCCTTTGGCTTCTCGACGAAATCGATGACCCGGTCGCGCCCGTCGACATGCATCACGCCAAAACCGGTGGCCTCCATGCGCGGCACTTCGAGACAGCCAATGGTGACATCGGCGCCCGTGTCCACATGCTGGCGAAGCATGATTTCATAGTCCATCTTGTAGATATGGTCGCCGGCAAGCAGCACGATGTAGCGCGGACCGTAATCCTCGATGATGTCCATGTTCTGGTACACCGCGTCGGCCGTGCCTTCGTACCATTGCGTCTCGGACACACGTTGGCTGGCCGGAAGCACATCGAAGCTCTCGTTTCGCTCGGTACGCAGGAAGTTCCAGCCGCGTTGCAAATGCCGGATCAGCGAGTGCGCCTGATATTGCGTCGCCACGGAGATGCGGCGAATGCCGGAGTTCAGCGCGTTCGACAGCGCGAAGTCGATGATGCGCGACTTGCCGCCGAAATAGACGGCCGGCTTCGCGCGGCGGTCGGTGAGATCGTAAAGTCGCGTGCCGCGTCCCCCCGCAAGCACATAAGCCATCGCCTCACGAGCAAGTGGCGACGGTGAACGATAGTCTGCCATTTTCCCTCCTAGCCCAGATCAATCCGGGTCGTATTTTAGTATCAAGGTTGCCAGCGGCGGAATGTAGAGATCCGCGTAAGCCGGCATCCAGTTCGTCCCCTCAGTCTTCGACGCAACGACCTTGCCGGAGTTGCCCGAATTGCTGCCGCCGTACCAGCCGGCGTCACTGTTGACCCGCTCGCTCCACTGCCCGGCTTTGGGCATGGGCACGCGATAATTGTCGCGCGGCACGGGCGTCATGTTCGATACGACCACCACCGGGCTGGAGCCGTTGGATTTGCGGCTCCACGCAAATACTGAATTGGTCTGGTCATTGCCGATCAGCCATTCGAAGCCGTCGGGTTCATTGTCGCGGCCATGGAGCGCCGGCAGTTCGCGATAGGCGCCATTGAGATCGGTGATGAGCCGGCGCATGCCTTCATGCATGCCGGCATCGAGCAGCCACCAGTCGAGGCCCTTAGCCTCGTTCCATTCCTCGCGCTGCGCGAATTCCTGACCCATGAATAGGAGCTTCTTGCCCGGCCAGCCCCACATGAAGGCGTAATAGGCGCGCAGTGCGGCAAACTGCTGCCAGTCGTCGCCGCCCATCTTGGAGATGAGCGAGCCCTTGCCGTGGACCACCTCGTCATGGCTGAGCGGCAGAACATAGTTCTCGGTGAAGGCGTAGAGCGCCGCAAACGTCATATCGCTGTGGTGATAGCGGCGATGGATGGGGTTGCGCGACATGTAGCGCAACGTGTCGTTCATGAACCCCATATTCCATTTGAAACCGAAGCCCAGCCCACCCGTGAAGGTGGGCGCCGAGACGCCGGCCCACGCCGTGCTCTCCTCGGCGATCATGAAGGCGCCGGGATGCAGGCGATAGACTTCAGCGTTGGTCCGCTGCAGGAACGCCACGGCTTCGAGATTGTGGTTGCCGCCAAACTGGTTCGGCACCCACTCGCCCGGCTGGCGCGAGTAGTCGAGGTAGAGCATCGACGCCACCGCATCGACGCGCAGCCCATCGACGTGGAATTCTTCGAACCAGTAGAGCGCGTTGTTGGTAAGGAAGGATGAGACTTCCTTGCGGCCGAAATTGAAGATCGCCGTGTTCCAGTCAGGATGATAGCCCTGACGCGGATCGGCGTGCTCGTAGAGCGCCGTTCCATCGAAATGCGCTAGCCCATGCTCATCGGTCGGGAAATGCGCCGGCACCCAGTCGAGGATAATGCCGAGCCCTGCCTTGTGGGCGACATCGATGAAATGCTTGAAGCCGGCGGGATCGCCGAAGCGCGAGGTCGGCGCATAGAGCCCGGTGGGCTGATAGCCCCAGCTCGGATCGAACGGATGCTCGGAGATGGGCAGCAGCTCGATATGTGTGAAGCCCATATCTTTGGCATAGGGGATGAGCTGCTCGGCAAACTGATGGTAAGACATGAAGCTGCCATCGGCGCGCTTGCGCCACGAGCCCAGATGCACCTCGTAGATCGACATCGGCGTTCGCCGCCAATCCTTCTTGGCGCGGGCCTCTATGTACTTCTGGTCGGTCCATCCGAACGGAGCCGGGTCAGCAACGACCGAGGCCGTTTTGGGACGTAGCTCCGACTGCCGCGCGAACGGATCGGCCTTCAGCGGCAGCAGCTTTCCGTCCTGGCCGACAATCTCGAATTTGTAGACCGTGCCCGGCCCAAGCGTCGGGATGAACACTTCCCACACGCCGGTCTCGAACCGGTTGCGCATCGGGTGGCGGCGGCCGTCCCATTCGTTGAACGCACCGACCACAGAGACGCGGTGAGCATTGGGCGCCCACACCGCGAAATGCACGCCGGAGACGCCTTCGAACTCGATGGCATGCGCTCCGAGCTTGTCGAAGAGCCTAAGGTGCGTGCCCTCACCAATATAGTAATCGTCCATCGGTCCGAGGACGGGTCCGAAGCTGTAGGGATCGAAGACGTCCCATTCACCGCCCTCGTTTGAGGCGCGGTAGCGGATGGGCTGCCGCTTGTCGATTTCGACGCGGCCTTCGAAGAAGCCGTCATCATGCCGCCGCGTCAGATCGCCGAGCGGTTTGCCGTCACGCGTGAAAGCGGAGACCGTGTGTGCATGCGGAACGAAGGCCCGCGCCACCCACACACCATGTGGCTGCTGCAAGCCTAAAATCGCAAAGGGGTTGGCGTACTGCCCTTTGACGATCTGCTCGACTTCATCGGGATGAGCCTGCCACTTCTCCACTAGACGCCCCTCACCCTTTGGCGACCTTCACGTTCCAGATCTCCTCGGCATATTGCTGGATCGTCCGGTCCGACGAGAACCAGCCCATATGAGCCGTGTTCCTGATCGCCATGGAATACCATTTCTTTGGGTTCTGCCAGATGGCGTCGACCTCCGCCTGCGCCTTGGCGTAGGTGTCGAAATCGCGGGCCACCATGAACCAGTCGTGATCGTAGAGGCCCCCCACCAGATCGCGGTACCGGTTCGGATCGTCGGGCGAGAATACGCCCGATGCGATCATCTCCAGCGCCTCGCGCAGAGCGGGCGAGGAGTCGATGGCACTACGCGGCACTTCCGTGCGCGCGCGCTTCAGCGTCACCTCTTCGGCGGTGAGGCCGAATATGATCATGTTGTCCTTGCCCACCGCCTCGAGCATTTCGATGTTGGCGCCATCGAGCGTACCGATGGTGAGCGCGCCATTGATTGCAAACTTCATGTTTCCGGTTCCCGAAGCCTCAAGTCCGGCCGTCGAGATTTGTTCCGAAAGGTCTGCCGCAGGCATGATGATTTCGGCCAGCGACACATTGTAATTGGGCAGGAATACGACCTTGAGCAGTTCGCGCACCGACGGGTCGTTGTTGATCACGGTGGCAACGTCGTTGATCAACTTGATGATTAGCTTAGCGTTCCAGTAGCTCGGCGCGGCCTTGCCCGCGAAAACCTTTACGCGCGGCACCCAGTCGATCTCGGGATGGGCCTTGATCGACTGAAACTGCGCCACCGCCTGAATGACATTCAACAATTGCCGCTTGTATTCATGGATACGTTTGACGTGGACGTCGAACAACGCGTCGGGCGACACCGAGAAGTTGAGCCGGTCCTTGATGACCTCAGTCAACCGCACCTTGTTGGCGCGTTTGACAGCTGCGAACTGCTCCTGGAAGTTTGGATCGTCCGCATGCTTGTCGAGCAGCGTCAGCTTCGTGATGTCGTCGAGGAACTCGGGACCGATCCTGTCGGTGATCAGCTTCGTCAGACCCGGGTTGCATTCCATCAGCCAGCGACGCGGCGTCACACCATTGGTCTTGTTGTTGATCCGCTCGGGATAGAGCTTGTTGAGATCGGCAAAGACCGTCTTTTTCATCAGATTGGTGTGGAGCGCCGACACGCCGTTGATCGAATGCGAACCGACGAAAGCGAGTTGCCCCATGCGCACGCGGCGGGCTCCGCCCTCATCGATCAACGAAACGTTGGCGACCTGCTGGTCGGTGAAGCCGACCGTCTTGCGCGCCTCCGCAAGCACCTCGGCGTTGATCGCGTAGATGATCTGCATCTGGCGCGGCAACAGCCGCTCCATCAGCGACACGGGCCAGGTCTCGAGCGCTTCCGGCAGCAGCGTGTGGTTGGTGTAGCCGAACGTGCCCTTCACCAGCTTCCACGCCACGGCCCATTTGATGCCGTGGATGTCGATGAGGATTCGCATCATTTCGGCGATCGAAATCGCCGGATGCGTGTCGTTGAGCTGGATGGCGACCTTGTCGGGCAGCGAGCCCATATCGCCGTATTGCTGCATGTGGCGACGCACGATGTCCTGCAGCGATGCAGAGGAGAAGAAGAACTCCTGCCGCAGACGCAGCTCCTGCCCCGCCGGCGTCGAGTCCGCCGGGTAGAGCACGCGGGTGATCGCTTCGGCACGCGAGCTCTCTTCGAGGGCCCCGATGTGATCGCCGGAATTGAACTTGTCGAGGTAGATCGGGTCGACGGGCTGTGCACTCCAGAGGCGGAGCGTGTTCACGCGTGTGCCGCGCCAGCCGACGATGGGCGTGTCGAAAGCGACCGCGAGAAAGTGCTCGGCCGGACGCCATTCGAGGCGCGTCGATCCATCCGGCTCGGGAACGGGGACGACCTGCCCGCCGAAGCCGATCTCATAGGTCGATTCCCGGCGTTCGAATTCCCACGGGTTTCCATGGGCGAGCCAGTCCTCGGGAAGTTCGACCTGCCAGCCTTCGCTCATTTCCTGCCGGAACATGCCGTTCTGGTAGCGAATGCCGTAGCCGTAGGCGGGGATCTGCAGCGTTGACATCGAATCCATGAAGCAGGCGGCAAGCCTGCCGAGACCGCCATTGCCGAGCGCCGCGTCGGGTTCGAGATTGATCAGGTCGCCGAGATCGACGTTCAGATTTTTTAGCGCCTGCCGAACCGGCTCCATCAAGCCGATATTGCTCATGGCGTCGCGCATCAGCCGGCCGATGAGGAACTCGAGGCTCAGGTAATAAACGCGCTTCTCGGAGGTCCGCCAGGTGGAGCGGCTCGACTCCATCCACTGGTCGATGATGCGGTCGCGAACCGCCAGAATCGTCGCTTTCAGCCAGTCATATGGCCTCGCGACAATCGAATCCTTGCCTACCGAATAGGTAAGCTTTTCAAGTATTTCCGCCTGGAGGGCCTCAGCGGTACGTGCACGGCGCTCCGGCGTAGGGGCGTCCAATACGATAGGCTTTTGCGACATGACGCAATCCTGTCAGCATGACGATGTATTCCCCTCTAGCCCGAACACCATTGCATCAATCTTGTGCAGTGGGAAGCCCTCCAAAGCGTGCCTATGAGGCCGCCTTTTCGGCACCTCCGGCCAGCTGCTGATCGAGCATGATCGGCTCGGACGGACCTTCGACGGCGCCGCTCTCGCGCGCCTGTTCCTCGGCATTGGAGATGAGCAAGTCCCTGCCCGCCTGGAGGCCGCCGACGATCTGTGCATTGAAGCGCTGGCGATCGCGCTCGCGCACGCCGCTCAGCAGTTCCGCCACTTCCTCGTCATCCGACCCGAGGACGTGCAGCGCCTCGCCGGAAAGCGTCAAAGCCGATTCGAACATTTCGCGAATCTGGAACTCGACCCCGGCCCTGACGAGCGAGATGGCGTGGCCGCGGTCATAGGCGCGGGCCATTACCTTCACGAGGGGGAATTCGTCCCGCACCAGTTCCGCGATTTTGACTGCGTCATCTTTCTTGTCGACCGCGATGACCACGAGATCGACGGTCTCGATGCCGGCAGCTCGGAGAATATCAAGCCGTGTGCCGTCGCCGTAGTAGACCTTGAAGCCGAACTGGCCGGCGGCCCGGATCATGTCGGTGTCGATGTCGATGGTCGCGATCTTGTGGCCCTTTGATAGCAGCCCCTGGCTGACGATCTGGCCGAAGCGGCCAAACCCGATGACGAGCACGTCGCCGTTCAACCCGTCGGGCTCCTCGACGCCGACCATCGACTGCACGGGCGCCGGCATGAGTCGCAGCGCCAGCATCGAAAGCGGCGTGAGCACCATCGAGATGATCACAGTGGCCGAAAAGATCGCCTGCTGCTCGGCCGTGATGAGGCCAGATGCGACGGCGGTGGTGAACAGGACGAACGCAAACTCGCCGCCCTGCGACATCAGCAGAGCGCGCTCGAGCGCTTCAGGCACGCTGGATTTGAGGGCGCGTGCGAGAATGAAAATCGCCCCGCCCTTGACGATCATGTAGCCCACGACGCTTAACGCCACGATCTGCCAATTGGCAGCGACCACGCTGATATCGAGCGACATGCCGACGGCCAGGAAGAACAGCCCTAGCAGGATGCCGCGGAATGGTTCGACATCGGCCTCGAGCTGGTGACGGAACGTTGACGTCGAGAGCAGCACGCCAGCGAGGAAGGCCCCCATCGCCATGCTGAGACCGCCGAACTGGAACAGCAGCGCCGCACCGAGCACTACGAGCAAAGCAGCGGCCGTCATCACCTCGCGCGCCCTCGCATCGGCGAGGAAGCGGAACAGCGGATTCAGCACCCAGCGGCCAATGAAGTTGAGAGCCGCGATACATCCGATCGCGATGAGGATGCTGAGCCACACCGGCGTCGACGACGCGACTGCCGGCGCGGGGGACAGCAAAGCGACGACGGCCAGCAAGGGAACGATGGCAAGATCTTCGAGTAAAAGGATTGAGACGATCTTCTGGCCACCGGGTGTCGCCAGAGCGCCGCGCTCGGTGAGAAGCTGCATGACGATCGCCGTCGAGGTGAGCACGAACCCCATGCCGGCGACGAACGCCACGGCGGGCGAAAAGCCGAGGGCCACGCCGACGCCCGTCAGCAGCGCACCGGCGATCGCCACCTGCAGAATACCCAGCCCGAAGATCTGCTTGCGCAGGCTCCACAGCTTACTGGGCTCCATTTCGAGCCCGACGATGAACAGGAAAAGCACCACGCCCAGCTCGGAGACATGCAGCACCGATTCCGTATCGGCGATCAGCCTGAGACCGAATGGACCGATGGCGAGGCCAGCAGCGAGATAGCCGAGGACCGAGCCGAGCCCCGCCCGCTTGAACAGCGGTACGGCGACGACGCCAGCCGCCAGCAGGGCAACGACTTGCCAGAGTTCGACCCCGCCTGCCGCCGCTTCAGTCGCGTGAGTGATTGCTTCGCCCGCCATGCCCGCCCCGTCTGTCTATGAGGGCTAGAGATGCGGTTTGGCGCTCACAACGTCAAGGCGAGGCGACCGCCGTTTTGCGGGCACGCGGTTTGCGCTTGCTCGGCGCAAGCTTTGCGGCAGGCGGCGGCTCCGGCACGCTGCCCTGAGGTTCAGCCTCGCGCATGTCGATTGCCGCCTTGGCCTCGAGCTTCCGTTCAATCACCGCCGACAGCTTTTGGGTGCTTGGGAAAATATGGAGGACGATCGACTGCAGAACCAGCAGCGTGGGCACCGCGATGAACCCGCCCATCGGACCCCACAGCCACAGCCAGAATGCGATCGACACAAAGATCAGGAACGGGTTGAGCGTCAGGGCCCTGCCCACGAGATGCGGGAAGACGATCTGGTCTGCCGTCAGATTGATCGCGCCATAGGCGATTACCGGCGCAAGGATGCCGACTGGATCGGAACGCGTGCCGAGCGCGACCGCCGCCAACACCACGAACATGATCGCCTGCCCGACATAGGGTATAAAGTTGAGCAACGCGGCGAGCGCACCCCACAGCAGCGGCGAGGGCATGCCCAGCGCCCACATCACCAGCGTCGTTGCGACGCCGACGCCGAGATTGATGAGGGCGGCGGAGAGGAGGAACCGGCTGACCTTGAGTTCGACGTCGCGGAAAATATGCGCCACCCGCCACCGCATCTTGCGCGAAAAGCACAGCGACAGGACAGAGATGCGGATGTGATGGCGCGTCGCGAGGAAGAAATAGAGCCCCGCGAGAAACAGGAGAATGTCGGCGAGCAGGCTCGGCGCCATGAGCGCAACATCGGTCACCGCGCTGCCATCCTGCACTTCCACGGTCATGGCGGCGTCGCTGCCCATCAGGCTTTTGAGCTGGTCCTGAACCGCGCTGAGCGATTCAAGCGGTTCCTTCAGGCTGGCGACCTGCATCCGCAACTTTTCCCAGATCAGCGGTACGCGTGCGATCCATTCGGACAGCGGGCCGGCGAACAACGCGGCGAATGCGCCAATGACGAAAAGCAGCAGCAGAACGACGATACCGGCTGACAATGCCGGCGCAAGACCGCGGCGCTCGACCAGATCGGCGACCGGGCCGAACATCAGCCCAACCACCATCGCGAGGGCGATGGGGGCGAGAATGACGTGGGCCAGTGAAAAACAGACGATCAGGGCCAGCACGGCAATCAGCAGCATCGCATAGCGCGACAGATTGGCGAGCAATTGATCGAATTGCGAGGTTGTGAGTGACCGCCGCGACCGGCTCGTTGACGCTGTTGCCAAGGTGGATGGCCTCCTGATCCCTGACAATGCGGTTTGCGCCGCTTTGTTCCGCCGTCGACGCCGCGACGCCCGCCGCCTATGATCCGCCGGAATCAACCAGAGCTCGAAGGCCAGGCCCGTGCAGCGCAAGATCATCATAGACACCGACCCCGGCCAGGACGACGCCGTCGCCATCCTTTTGGCGCTCGCCTCGCCCGGCGATTTCGACATTCTCGGTATCGTTGCGGTGGCCGGTAATGTCAGCCTGGCGCAGAACGCCCGCAATGCCCTCAAGGTCGTCGAGCTCGCCG
>JBDSHC010000006.1:0-10734 GCA_039918675.1 Devosia sp. | reverse complement strand
GGCGCGGCCACCATCTGACCCAAACAAAAGGCCGCCCACCGGGCGGCCTTTCAAATCCATATCCAACCGATCAGCGCGAGTAGAACTCGACCACAAGGTTCGGTTCCATCTGCACCGGGTACGGCACGTCAGCCAGCGCCGGGACGCGCACGAATGTCGCCGACTGCTTGCCGTGATCGACTTCCACATAGTCGGGGATGTCGCGCTCGGCGAGCTGGTTGGCTTCGAGAACGACGCCGAGCTGGCGCGAGCGTTCCTTGATCTCGATCTTGTCGCCCGGCTTGATCTGGTAGGACGGGATGTTGACGCGCTTGCCATTGACCATGACGTGGCCGTGGCTGACGAACTGGCGGGCGGCGAACGGCGTCGCAACGAATTTGGCGCGATAGACGATCGATGCCAGACGGCTCTCGAGCAGGCCGATCAGGCGCTCGCCGGTGTCGCCCTTGACGCGCGACGCTTCGGTATAGAGCTTCTTGAAGGCTTTCTCGGTCATCGTGCCGTAATAGCCCTTGAGCTTCTGCTTGGCGCGAAGCTGCAGACCGAAATCCGAGGTCTTGCCCTTGCGGCGCTGGCCGTGCTGGCCCGGACCATAGGCGCGCGCGTTGAGCGGCGAGCCCGGACGGCCCCACAGGTTTTCGCCCAAACGGCGGTCGATTTTGTGCTTAGATTGAATGCGCTTCGACATCGTAATCCTTTCAAAGATCGTCGAAAGAGATTGCGCCCTCCTCTGCCCTCCCTTGCGGGAAGAGCCGACAGATTCCTGAGTTTTCAGAGAATCCCGGGTGCGCTCGAGGAGCCCAAGGCTCAACAAGTGGCGCCCGGATAGAGCCTAAGGCGCCATGAGTCAAGCAGGAGCTAGGCTTTGGGCGCCCGCTAGCCGCGCTTGAACAGATTGATGACATTGCCGTCCGGGTCGCGCAGCAGCATCGACCGGTTGCCCCAGGGCATATCGGCTGGCTCCATGGCGTAGTCCATATCGTCGCCCAGCCGGGCGCGTTCGGCATCGACGTCGTCGACCTCGAATTCGATCAGAGCGGAGCGGTTTTCCCCGGCCACGGCTGCCCCGGCGTTGAACTGCCGGATCAGCTGCTCGGACGAGATGGCGAGGGCCGAACCATTGAAGCGGAATTCGGCGAAAGCCGGGCTGGGGCGATTTGGCTGGGCGCCGGTGAGATAGGAGTAAAAGGCCACCAGCGCATCTACATCGTTGGTCACAAGGCGGGTCGAGGCGAAGTTCATCTGCAATCTCCTGGAGTTGGTGGGAGGTGCGATGCGCTGGCCCGCTGACAGTTTGCGGCAGCAGCCGCTAACCCTCGACCATCTTCTTATCCAGCGTGCGCTGTTCCCGTAGTTGCGGGAAGCTCCAGGCCCAGGTGGCGGCGATGACCATCGAGCCGATCCCGCCGATGACTACGGCGGGTACTGGTCCGACCAATGCGGCGACGGTGCCGGCGCGGAATTCGCCGAGCTCGTTGCTCGCGCCGATGAACACCGAATTCACTGCGTTAACGCGGCCGCGCACATCTTCGGGTGTCCATAGCTGCATGATCGTGTCGCGGATGATGACGCTGACCATGTCGCAGGCGCCGACAGCGGCCAGCGCGATCACCGACAGCCAGATGCTGGTCGAGAGGCCGAACAGGAGGGTGAAGGCGCCGAACAGTCCGACGAAGATGAAAAGCAGGCGCCCGGCCCTGTCCTTGATCGGAAACGCGGTGAGCACGACGCCCATGAGGATCGCGCCAATGCCGGGGGCGGCTCGGAGAAAGCCCAGTTCCTGCGGCCCGGCATGCAGAATGTCCTTGGCATAGATCGGCAGCAGAGCCACCGCACCGCCCATCATCACCGCAAACATGTCGAGCGAGATGGCGCCCAGCACGATCTTGTTGCTGAAGATGTAGCGGAAGCCGGCAAGCATGGTGTCGAGGCTGGTCGCCTGTTCCGAGCGACGCTGCGGCGGCTTGGGGATCAGCGTGGCGAAACCGAGCGCCAGAACCATCAGCACCGCGCCGGTAGCGAAGGGGACGCTGGGGCCAATGCCGTAAAGCAGTCCGCCAAGCGCTGGGCCAATAATCCCAGCCGACTGCCATGCGGCGGTGCCCAAGGTGATGGCGCTCGCCAGCGCCTCGGGCGGCACCAGATTGGGCGCCAGCGACTGGACTGCCGGATTCCAGAAGGCTCGCGCTGTGCCCAGCGTCACGAGGATCAGGAAGATCGGCCAGACTTCATGGGCCTTGGCGTTGACGAAGAACATGAAGCCAAGCGCACAGAGCAGTTCCACCACGAGGCAAATGCGCATGATCATGCGACGGTTGAAGCGGTCGGACGCCAGCCCCGTGACAAGGATCAGCAGCAGCGAGGGCGCGAACAGCGACAGCCCGACCAGCCCCAATAGAAAGGCGTTCCCCGTCACATCGTAGATCTGCCAGGCAATCGAGATCGACATGATCTGGATCGCAAAACTGACCAGCAGGCCCGTCAGGAAGAAGTAGCGGTAGCCGCTATAGCTGAATGCGCGAGTGGACGCCCCACCGGTGGTGGACGCGTTCTCGGTATTGTCGGACGACATTTGAATTCCTCAAGCCTGCGCGGCCTTCGCGCGGCAAAACACCGCTAACGTCCGGCCCGAGGCCTCTCCGCCCTACCGTCCCCAGCCGGCCCTTGCAACAGATTTCTGGTCAGGCCGACCCGTCCACCGGGGTCTTGGGCGGCCGGTTCAGCTTGGGGCGCAAATGCTTGCGCTCAAGTGAGGAGATGATGCCGTGCAGCGTGCGGACCTCCTGGGCGGAGAAGGTGCCGCGGCCCAGCATGGCGCGGATATTGTTGATCACCGTCGGCCGCTTGTCGGGCGCGGTGAAGAACCCGGATTCGTCGAGCGAGGCTTCGAGATGTTCGAACAGCTTGACGAGTTCGTCCTTGGTCGCCGGCTCGGCTACGGTCTCGGTGAACAGCAGGGTCTGGCCGACATCGCTCTGCCGCCGCCATTCATAGGCCATGATGAGCACGGCCTGCGCGATATTGAGGGAGGCAAACGCAGCCTCGACCGGCAGCGTCACGATGGCGTCGCTGAGCGCCACCTCCTCATTGTAGAGGCCCCAGCGTTCGCGGCCGAACAGGATGCCCGCGCCGCCGCTCTGCGCGATGTGGGTAATGACGCGCTGCGACGCCTCTTCCGGCCCGAGCACCGGCTTCTGAAGGTCGCGGCGCCGGGCCGTCGTGGCGTAGACCAGCGAGAGATCGGCGATAGCGGCTTCCGTCGTCTCGAACACCCGCACCCTCTCGAGCACATGCTCGGCGCGCGAGGCAGCGGCGATGGCTTCTTCGTTCGGCCAGCCGTCCCGCGGCTTGACCAAACGCAGATCCCACAGGCCGAAATTGGCCATGGCGCGGGCGGTGGTGCCGATGTTCTGGCCGAGCTGCGGCTCGCACAGGATGATCGCCGGCGACGGACGGAAATTGAGCTGCTGTGAGGTGTCGGTCCCGGCCATGGCCACAGATATGGGCTAGGCCGTGATCAGATCAAGCGCCATCGAGCGGCATACGCCCGGACCGGAAGGCCGCTTCGCACTTCCTCGACGCTAGGCGACTTTGTGACGCGAAATCTCGCGCACCTTGGCGCCGCGCTGCCATTCGCGATCGAGAATGGCGAAATGCAGCTCCTCGTCCCACTCGCCCTGAAACAGAGCGTGCTCGCGGTAATGCGCTTCAAGCCGCATGCCCATCGCCTTGAGCAACCGCGCCGACGGCTCGTTTTTGCCCGAGGTGATCGCGTAGATGCGGTGCAGCCGATAGTCCGTGAAGCCTATTGTGATCGCCGCCTTTGCCGCCTCGCTGGCATAGCCGTGGCGGCGGAACACCGGCGCCAGCGCGAAGCGGATCTCGCCCTGCGCTGCGGTGGCATCGGTCCAACGCAGCGACACATGGCCCATGACGATGCCGTCGGTCTTTCGAACGATGGCGAGCGTGATGATGTCGCCGGGACGCGTGAGACGGGTCTGCTTCCGCATCATTTCGAAGGCCGACTTGGCCTCGATCTTGTCGCGAGCCTTCCAGTCGAGATAGCGCTGTACGTCGGGCAGCGAATAGTAGCTGAGGACCTGATCGAGGTCCGACCGCTCAAATGGCCGCAGAATAAGCCTGTCCGTCTTTATCGTGAGTTCGTTGGTCATGTGACGCGCCCTCCGCTGCGCGTTCAGCCCTGAGCCCAGAACGTGACGTTATCGACGCTGGTTCCTCCGCAATGAGTACCAAAGCGGAACTAATTTTTCCCCCACAGGTCACAAATCCGACGCGATTTCAGCGCGGCCCGAACCATTCGCGGTCGAGGATCGCGCAGATGATTTCCTCGTCCCAGCGACCCTTCACCTGGGTATGCTCCCGGAAGCGCGCTTCCTCCTGCATCCCAAGCCGCGCCATCACTTTGGCGGAAGCGATATTGCGGGCGTCGCAGCGGGCGTAGATGCGGTGCAGCCCGACGACTTCGAAGCCGAAGGCGAGCAGCGCGCGGGCCGCCTCGGTGGCGATTCCCTGCCCCTGGGCATCGGGATGGAGGACGTAGCCGATCTCCGCCTGCTGATCGACGAGGCTGCGCCAGATCAGCGAGACTTCGCCCACCAGCCTGTTGTCGGTCCTTCGCTCGACGCCGAGGAGGATCTTGTCGCCCTCGCCGCTGAAGGCGATCTGCCCGGCCCGAAGCTGCACGGCCTCGGCACATTCCCGATGCGTCATCGGATGGTCGAAGAGGTATTCGGCGACGTCCGGGCGGCTGCGGTAGGAGTAGACGGCGTCGACATCGCCGCGCGAGAACGGACGCAGCCTGAGCCGGTCGGTCGCGATCGGATAGTCGGGCGCATATTGCACGCGCGCAGGGAGCGGAACCTGGCTGCTCATGCAGGCGGGCGTAGCCCTCCCGCGGTTCTGAATCAACCGGCTTGCGGATGGACCTTGGCCGGTGCAGCCTCGCAGCATGGACCGCAAACCCCGCCCCGTCGTCGATCTTACCGCGCGATGCGCCTGCGGTGCAGTGAGCCTCCATTTCGCCGGCAAGGTCCTGTCGATGTTCATGTGTTCCTGCGAGGACTGTCAGCGCGCCACGGGGACCGGACATTCGACCGTAGTCCTCGCCAGACCCGAGGACGTCACTATCACCGGCCCCGTCAAAAGCTTTGCGCGGCCAGCCAATTCCGGGGCGATTCTCACCCGATCTTTCTGCCCCGAATGCGGCACGCCGCTGGTGGCACGTTCGAGTCGCGCCGAACAATTGCTGATGTTGCCGGCCGGCCTGTTCGGGGCAGCGACCGACTGGTTCGCGCCCAACCAGTTGATCTTCGCGCGCAGCCATCGCGCCTGGGACGAAATCGCCGACGACATTCCGCAGCACCAGACCTATCGCGATGAGGGAGCCCTGATGTGACTGCCGCCTCCGATGCCATGGCCGAGCGCGTCCGCCCGCTCCTCGCAAAGTATCCATCGCTGATCGAAAAGCAGATGTTCGGCGGCCTGGGCTTCATGCTCGATGGCAATATGGCCGTGGGGACCACCGCCAAGGGCGCCCTGCTGGTGCGGGTGGATCCCGCCAAGATCGACGATGCCGTCGAGAAGGGTGCCGAAATCATGCATATGGGGCCACGCCCGATGACCGGCTTTGTTTTCGTGGATGCGGCCGCTCTGTCCGACAAGGCGCTCAAGGACTGGGTGGCCTACTCCCTCAAATACGCAAAGACCCTGCCGCCCAAATGATCGCCGCCAACGAAACCATGATGTACCTCGCCGAGCGGGTCCGCGAGCTCGTGGGGCACAGGCCGGGCATCACCGAGAAAAACATGTTCGGCGGCCTGACCTTCCTCCTCGACGGCCACATCCTCGTGGGCTGCAAGAAGGACGGCCGCATCCTGCTCAGCGTCGGCAAGGAGAACAACGAGGCCGCCCTCGCCCGCCCCGGCGCCACCGCGATGGAGCACAATGGCCGCTCGATGACCGGCTTCGTCTGGGTCGATGCCGACGCCATCGAGGACGATGACGACCTCGCGTCATGGGTCGCGTTCGCAGAGAAGGCCGCCGGCCGGAAGCCGCCGGCGAGCGCCGCGGTCAAGGCGCCGGCCAGGAAGCCATCACGCAAAGCGCCGGCGAAATAGACGCCCAGTCTCGCGCCGGCGACCTCAGAACCGGCCGCATTTCGCGTCGAGCCGGGGCGCGAGCCATTCGAGCGCCGGAACGATCGCCTGCTGCCACGTGTCCCAATAATGGTGGCCCGGCCCGATACGCAGCGTCGTATCCGCGCCGAACAGCCTGAGCCGGTTGTGAAACGCCGCCGAGGCTTCGATCAGGTCCGGATAGTCGTTGTCGCCGATGGTCAGATAGAATGCCGGTTTGACCTTGGCCCCGCGCAATTGCCCGATGTGACTGTAGGGCGTGCCTGCATTGAACCGCTGCGGGTCGAACGGGGTGCCATAGACATTGCGAAATGCGCCGACAATCCAGGGGCGGCGCGGGTCATTGGTTTCCAACGGCATATGCAGCGCGCCCGAAAAACTGATGGCGGCCGCATAGAGGTCGGGGTGATCGAGGCCCTGCAGCATCGCACCGTAGCCGCCCATCGATAGCCCCCCGATGGCCCTCCCCTGAGGACAGCGCGCCGTGGGCAGCGATTTGTCGATAGCGGCGATGAAATCGGTAGCAAGCGCGGTCTCGACAAGGCCGAAACCGCCGGCGTCGGGGTTGTCGGCGTACCAGCTGTCGCCGAAGCCGGGCGCTACCACCACCATTGGCGGAATGCGGCCGTCGGCAATGGCCTGGTCGAGGATGGGGCCGAGATTGCCCCAGGTGAACCAGTCGCCATCCTTGCCGGTTACGCCATGCAGCAGGTAGATCACCGGCCAGCGCTCGCCCTCGGCGGGAAATGGAAACGGCTTATACAGGGCGTAAGGAATCGGATGGCCCAGCGTCGGGCTTTCGGCGCTGAGGCCGTACTCGACCGTCCCCGCGCCCAGCGCAGGCGCGACAAAAACCAGGGCGCCGACGAGCGCAGCAAGCAAGCTCTTCAAAATGATACTCCCCCTCGCCTCACCGGATTGGCTGCCGGAAAAGCTTTTCTGAGCACATTGTCCCGATGTTCGCATGGCGGATCAAGCGCGACTTTTGTCTTGCTCCCGAGACCGCGGAGAACCGCACGGTGCCGCCGACGACGCTGAAGCCGAGGCGGTCCACGGCTGTTCATGGCCAGTTCACGTATGGTGAACGAAAGATTAAGTCTGCTATCGGCCGATTGTCTGGAGTCAGGTCATGAAATCCTTGCGCATGCTGGCGCTCGCCGCATCCATCGCATTCGGCACTGCCCTCCCCGCCGCTGCTGGCGATGTCGAGGATGTGGTTCGCGCCAATTGCACGAAGCAGATCATCAACGTCTCGGACGCAACGCGTAACGAGGCCAAGGGCTTTCCGATCGTCAAATCGGGGAACGGCTACAAGATGACCGGCCACACCTCGAGCGGCCAGACCGTCTCCTGCGAGACCGATGAAAACGGCCGCGTCAAATGGGTTAAGGTCAGCTAGATCGCGCTGAACACCAGGCTCGCGTTCACCCCGCCAAAGCCGAACGAGTTCGACAGCACATGCTTCAGCGCCTTCGGCTTTGCCACTTTCGGCACGAGGTCGAACTGCTTGGCGACGTCCTCGGGCTCGACCAGATTCAGCGTTGGCGGCAGCATCTGGTGGCGCAGCGCGAGCACTGAAATCACGGCCTCCATGGCCCCCGCCGCGCCCAGCATGTGGCCGGTCGAGGACTTGGTCGACGATACGGCCAGCGTCTCGCCGCGGTCGCCGAACAGATTGCGAATGCCGTTGATCTCGGCGTTGTCGCCGACTTCGGTCGAGGTCGCGTGGGCGTTGATGTAGCCGATGTCGTCGGGCGTGATGTCCGCCATCTTGATCGCCTGCCGCATCGCCACCTGCGCGCCCGCGCCGTCGGGCGAGCCCGACGTCAGATGGTAAGCATCGGCCGACGTGCCGTAGCCTGCCACGATCGCCAGCGGCGTCGCGCCGCGCGCCTTGGCGTGGCTCAGCCGCTCGATCACGACAACCGCCGCGCCCTCGGCCAGAACGAAGCCCGCATGGGCCTTGTCGAAGGGCCGTGACGCCTCGGTCGGGCGGTCGTTGAAGGTGGTGTTGAGCGCCCGGCTCGCGGCAAAGCCACCGACCGAAATCGGATCGACCGAACCCTCGGCGCCGCCACAGATCATCACGTCGGCCTCACCGGTGCGGATCAGCCGCATCGCGTCGCCGATCGCCTGAGCCGACGCGGCGCAGGCCGTTACGGGCGCGCCGATCGGGCCTTTGAAGCCATAGCGGATGGAGATCCAGCCCGCCGCCAGATTGGCAAGGAAGCTCGGCACGGTAAAGGGCGACAGCCGGCGCGGCCCCTTCTCGATGATTGTCTTGGCCGCCTCGGCCATCACGGGCGAGCCGCCGACGCCCGACCCAATGATCGTGCCGGTCACCGCCTGCTTCTCAGGCGTGTCAGCCACCCAGCCCGACTGCGTCAGCGCTTCCTGCGCCGCCGCCAGCCCGTACTGGATGAAGAGGTCCATCTTCTTGACGTCCTTGGGGTCGATGAACTTCACCGGATCGAAGCCGTTCGGCGCGTCCTTGGGCGGTACGAGGCCGGCAATCTTGGCGGCGAAATCGGTCACGTCGAAGCGGTCGTTCACCACGATGCCGCTCTTGCTCGCCATCAAGGCCTGCCAGTTCGCCTCAACGCCGACGCCAAGCGGCGAGACGGCGCCCATGCCGGTGATGACGATGGGATCGGGGTCGGTCATGTGCTTGTCCTTCAGACTTTTGAGAGTCGCCTCAAGACATTGAGGCTGTCGTCGAATGTGTCGCGCGAAAGTTCGGCCTGCATGTCGGCCTGCGCCTGCCGCCAGAGCGGCAGCAACTCCTCGATCAGCGCGATGCCTTTGGCAGTCACCTCGGCGATCCGGCCATTGCCGCGCTCGGGTGCATGCGAGGTGGCGAGGCCCATCTGTTCGAGCTTGTCGAGATTGCGCGTTAGGGTGGTCCGGTCGAAGCCGCGCGCCTCCGCCATCTCGCTGACGGTCACGTCCGGCATCAAGTGAATGCCGCCCAGCAGAGACAGCTGCGTCGCGCTCAGCCCATGCGGCCGCAGATACGCATCATAGCGCCGCGTAATCGCCCGCGCCGCCATCCGGCTGTTGGTCACCATGCACTGGGTGAAATCGTCCATGGCCGAGAGATAGTGTGTATATGCACGGTGTCAAGGACAGCGTTGTCCGGACGCCCGATCAATCGATCCGTCGGACTATTTCACGCTGGAGAATGCCGTTGGCGTCAGGAACGACGTGGCGATGTTGGAGAGGATCAAGCCGTCCTTCTCGCTCTGGTCGCGCATGGCGTGCCATTCGGGATCAGAAATGAAGGCACTCCACTTCCGCTCACGCTCGGCGAGAGAGTCCCAAGCGATCAGATAGGTCAGATCGTTGCTTGCCGGGCCGGCCAGAGTCGTGAAGAAGCCCGCCTGCTTGATGCCGTGCTTGTGCCAGAGCTTCAGCGTGCCGGTCTCGAACCGCTTCAGCAAGGCGGGCAAACGGCCGGGAAGGCAGGAATAGATGCGCAGCTCATAGATCATGGGACGCTCCGGAATGAGGCGTCACCGTATGTCGCGGGAGGGATTCGGTCACCGTACGATGTGCCGGTCTCCCTTCGTGTCTGGGGCAGAAAAGGCCTCGCCCACTGCCCTCTCGATCGTCATCCCCGGGCTTGACCCGGGGACCCAGCCGGACGCGCATCTCGCTGGGTGGCCCGGTCAAGCCCGGCCATGACGGCAGAAAGATGCGGAGAACGGGGAGAGTGGAAGAAAGAACCGCAGTCCCACCAATCGCTTACGAGAATCCCGAGCCAATCTACGCACGGTGTTCCCGTCCCATCGTATCCTCCCCCCGCTGTCGTCATCTACCTGCGAGCCACCGACGAAGTGGCTGGCGACAGTGATGGCGGAGGGTGGTCGCATCCTCCGGGTTCAGATCCCGGCTCGCGGCCCCAAAGGCTGTCAACCGGCCATTCCCAAAATCCATCGCGGAGAGCGCGGGGTGTCTCATCTTGCACCCCCTCACTCGGAGGCGCTGCACCGCGCTCTCCGCCCGCAGATCTATGTCTGCGGCAAGGTACAACCCGAAGCCGTAAGGCTGTCGGGACCCTCCGCTCGACCTGCCGCTTCCCGGTCACAGCTTTCGTGCTATAGGCTCGCCGAAATTTCCAAGGAGTCCTGAATGTCCAAGATCAAAGTTGCCAACCCGGTCGTCGATCTCGACGGCGACGAGATGACCCGCATCATCTGGCAGGCGATCAAGGACAAACTGATCCTCCCCTATCTCGATCTCGACATCGAATATTATGACCTCAGCGTCGAGAACCGCGACGCCACCGCCGACCAGGTGACGGTCGATGCCGCCAACGCCATCAAGAAGCACGGCGTCGGTATCAAATGCGCGACCATCACGCCCGACGAGCAGCGCGTCGAAGAGTTCAAGCTCAAGAAGATGTGGAAGTCGCCCAACGGCACCATCCGCAACATCCTCGGCGGCGTGATCTTCCGCGAGCCGATCATCTGCAAGAACGTGCCGCGGCTCGTCCCCGGCTGGACCTCGCCGATCATCGTCGGCCGTCACGCCTTCGGCGACCAGTACCGCGCCACCGACTTCCTGTTCCCCGGCAAGG
>JBDSHC010000005.1:0-36925 GCA_039918675.1 Devosia sp. | reverse complement strand
CCCATGCTTTTCGAGGGGCGCACTCATGTCCGACTGGTACCATGAAGTCCGCGCGTGAACCGGTGGTGTAATGAAGCGCCCCAATGCCAAGTGCGAAATAGCCCATTAGAGAATGGCCCGACTGCATCGCGAACTCGGGCTCCGAATTCGCCGTCTCCAGTTGGGTTCGCGCGACCGCCGGGGCGAATAGACTCGACCTTTCCGAGGGTTAGCCGACGACCCCTCGCAAGACAACAAACACCCGTAACATCAAGGACTTAGTGGCGGAGAGGGAGGGATTTGAACCCCCGATGGAGTTGCCCCCATGCCGCATTTCGAGTGCGGTGCATTCGACCACTCTGCCACCTCTCCGCGAGATGAAAAAACCGCCAGGGCGGCAGGTCGACACGCGGCGGCTTATGACATAGCAGAGGGGCCCCTGCAACAGCCTGAACACCATGCCGGACCTGCTTTTTGTCTATGGCACCCTGCGCGATCCCGACCTCCTGGCGGGAGTGCTCGGCCGCCCGCTCGTGGCGAACGCAATGCTGGCGGCAGCCGCACCCGGCTTTGCTGCCGTGCATTATCCGGGCCGCATCTACCCGGCTCTCGTTCGCCGCCCCGGTGCGGCCGCGCCCGGTCTGGTCCTGACCGATCTCACTCCGTTCGAGCGCGATCTCCTCGACGCGTACGAGGGCGACGAATATGTGCGCCAGCTGATCCCGGCGATCATCGCCGAGGAACTGCACGAGGCGTTCGCCTATCTGCCGGCCATCGCCATCGCTGCCAGTGCCGAGCCCTGGTCGCTCGCCTTCTGGCAGGAGATGCATAAGCGGCGCGTTCTGGGCAGCGAGCGGGCGAGCGCCGATGAGCTGCGGCAAAAGCTCATCGCCATCCGTCCGAACTGAGCGTTTTCGCCGCACCTCGCCTTGACTCTCAGGGGCTTTGCGCGGATAAGGCCCGCGAATTGGCGTGCTGGGCAACCTGCGCGTCATTTTTGGTTTATCTGAAACCGCAGTTCGAGGCTCCGCTGACCTTCGGGTCGGCATCGAAGTGGGCGGGCTTTATGCCCAACGCCCCGCCGCAGAGCGCGATTGAGAAGGGCCGGCCGATGTGCCGGTAGAACGATGAATTTTGCAGTGATCAAGACCGGCGGCAAACAATACAAAGTTGTCGCCAATGACGTCCTGAAGATCGAGAAACTCGACGCCCAGCCGGGCGACGTGGTGACCTTCGATCAGGTGCTGATGGTGGGCAATGGCGACGACGTGACCGTCGGCGCTCCGCTCGTCGCGGGTGCTTCGGTAGCTGGCCATCTGGTCAACAACAAGAAGCAGCGCACGGTCATCATCCAGAAGAAGCACCGTCGCCAGCATTTCGACCGCCGCAACGGCCACCGCCAGATCCTGGCGACCGTGCGGATCGGCGAAATCCTGCTCGGTGGCGCCGCAACGACGCTGAAGGCCGACGATCGCCTGAAGGCTCAGGCGGCCAGGCTGCTCGCATCGACGGCTTCGGTTTCCGAGGCTTCGGCCAAGCCGGCCAAGGCCGCGGCTCCCAAGCCCGCGCCCGAAGCCAAGGCGGCGAAGCCCAAGGCGCCCAAGGCTGATAAGCCGGCCGCCGAGGTTGCTGAAGCGCCGGCGAAGAAGGCTCCGGCCAAGAAGGCCGCCGCCAAGAAGACTGAAGAGGGCGATAAGCCCGCGGCCAAGAAGGCGCCGGCCAAGAAAGCCGCGCCCAAGGCTGACAAGGAATAAGGAGCTAGACGAATGGCACATAAGAAAGCAGGCGGCTCGTCCCGCAATGGTCGCGATACCGCTGGCCGTCGTCTCGGCGTCAAGAAGTTCGGCGGCGAAGCTGTGATCGCCGGCAACATCATTATCCGCCAGCGCGGTACCAAATGGCATCCGGGTTCGGGTGTGGGTATCGGCGTCGACCATACGATCTACGCAACTGTCGACGGCACCGTCACCTTCAAAACCCGAGCCAATCAACGCGCCTTCGTGTCGGTAATGCCGTCCATGAAAGCAGCAGAATAACCCGGTAGGTCCACCAAACCCTGCCGGAGACAAGCTCCCCGGCAAGGCGAACACCACCGCCAAGCAAAGTGTCCAAGGGGAGCCGGTATCCGGTTCTCCTTTTTCGCTTTGAGGGCAGTGAAATGAGACTTTATCTTTCGTCGGAAAGACTGGGCGAGCGGGCCGGAGCGCTGCTTGCCATGCTGGGCGGATCGCGAATTGCCGTGATCGCCAACGGTTATGACGGCGCCTCGGCGCTGGCGCGGGAAATCTACCGCGCCGAGATCTATGATCCCATCGCCGAGTTCACAGCGCTCGGGCTCGAGCCCGACTATGTCGACCTGCGCGCGCATTTCGGTGACCCCGAAAGCCTGCGCACCCGGCTTGCCCCTTATGATCTCGTCTGGATCATGGGTGGCAACAGCTTCGTGCTGCGCCGCGCCATGAAGCAGTCGGGCTTCGACACCATCATCCGCGACAGGCTCGAGGCCAACACCATCGCCTATGGCGGTTACGCCGCTGGCGCCGTGGTCGCCGGCCCGACGCTGCGCGGTCTCGAACTCATGGACGATCCGTTCGAGCTGCCCGAGGGCTACGACGAGCCCCTGGTCTGGAGCGGCCTCGGCCTCACGCCCTTCGCCATTGTCCCGCATTATCGCTCGCGCCACCCCGAGGCGGCGTCGGCCGAGAAAGTGGTGTCCTATATGCGGGCCAGGCGAACTCGGTTCAGGGCCATCTCGGATGGCGAAGTGATCGTGCAGATGGGCAATCTCGAAAGGCTGGCATCGTGAAGAAGGCCAAGATCGAAGTCGAAGAAACATTCGTCTACTCCCCCGGTGACACCGATCGCGCTGTGCGCGAACTCGCCGTGGCAACCCATCGCCTCACCATGCGCCGGGTCCGCGATTCCCTGCCGGGCAAGATCGCGACCAAGCGTCTGGTGCTGCGCGCCCCGATCCGCGGCGATGTCCCCGATCTGGTGAAGCTGGCCGACAACAAGGCCATCGCCAACAGGCTGGCCCGGCTGCCGAGCCCCTATACGCGGGCCGATGCGGTAGGCTTTGTGGAGATTTTCGCGCAGCGGCCCGACGAGCGGCCCTATGCGATTACGCTCGGCGAACGGCTCATCGGCGTGGTTGGCTTCACCTTCTTTGAGGACCGGCCGCCGGAGATCGGCTATTGGCTCGGCGAGCCCCATTGGGGTCAGGGCTACATGACCGAGGCGGCAGCAGGTCTGATTGAGGCCGCCCACAAGACGCATTTCTTCGATCTGATCGGAGGCCGTGCTTTGGCGGACAATGCCGGTTCGATCAATGTGCTGGAAAAGCTCGGCTTCAAGCGGATCGGCAAGGGCAAGAGCAAGGGCCTGATCAATTCCGGCGAGCCCCTGGTCGAACTCCAACTCGTGAGGCCGAGATGGATGTAACGCTCACGACCAGACGGCTGACGCTCCGGCCGCCCCACCGCGACGACGCGCCACGTATTGCCCGGCTCCTCAACAACTTCGCCGTCGCCGGCAAACTCGCGACCGTCCCCTACCCCTATGCCGAGAAGGATGCCCTCTGGTGGCTCGATCAGCGGCGTGCCGATTGCCCCGCCTCCGAGACCGGGTTCATGCTCGACCTCGCCGGCGAGGGCGCCATCGGCAATTGCGGCTACCACCCCAACGCGGCCGGTGAGACGGTACTCGGCTATTGGCTGGCCGAGCCATTCTGGAACCGCGGCTTTATGAGCGAAGCCGCCGCGGCGGTGCTCGACTGGTATTTCGAGGCGACGGCCGCGGCGCATGTTCAGTCGGGCGTTTTTCACTTCAACAAGGCGTCGCTGGCGGTGCAGCGCAAGCTGGGCTTTACCGAAATCGGAGCTGGAACGCTCCATTGCCTTGCGCGCCACGAGGACCTGCGCCATATCGACACCCAATTGACGCGGGCGCGCTGGGCCGCCGGCCGCGCTGTCCTTCGCCAATCCGCGTGATCCCATGAAATTTCTCGACCAGGCAAAAGTCTTTGTACGATCCGGCGATGGCGGCACCGGCTCGGTCTCGTTCCTGCGCGAGAAATTCGTCGAGTTCGGCGGGCCGAATGGCGGCAATGGCGGCCGGGGTGGCGACGTCGTCGTCACCTGCGTCGATGGTCTCAATACGCTCATCGACTACCGCTACCAGCAGCACTTCAAGGCGCACACCGGCACCCATGGCATGGGCAAGGACCGCCATGGCGGTAAGGGCCAGGACAGTGTTCTGCGCGTCCCGGTCGGCACGCAGATCTTCGAGGACGATAACGAGACGCTGATCGCCGACTTCACTGAGGTCGGTCAAACGCTCGTGCTGCTGTCGGGCGGCAATGGCGGTTTCGGAAACGCGCATTTCAAGACCTCGTCCAACCAGGCGCCCCGCCACGCCAATCCCGGACTTGAAGGCACCGAGAAGTGGATCTGGCTGCGGCTGAAGCTCATCGCCGACGCCGGTCTCGTCGGCCTGCCCAACGCCGGCAAATCCACCTTCCTCGCGGCCGTCTCGGCCGCAAAACCCAAGATTGCCGATTACCCCTTCACCACGCTCCATCCCAATCTGGGCGTCGTCCGCATGGGCGAGCGCGACTTCGTACTGGCAGACATTCCCGGCCTGATCGAGGGCGCGCATGAAGGCGCAGGCATCGGCGATCGCTTCCTCGGCCATGTCGAACGCACCGGTGTCCTGATTCATCTGGTCGACGGCACGCAGGACGATGTGAAGCTCGCTTATACGACCATCCGCACCGAGCTCGCCGCCTATGACGAAGCGCTGGGCGAAAAGCCTGAGATCCTGGTGCTCAATAAGATCGATGCCCTCTCCGATGACGACATCAAGGAGAAGGCTAAGATCCTGAAGAAAGTGAGCAAGGCCGAGGTTTTGACCGCCTCGGGCGTCACCGGGAAGAACGTCGATCAAGTCCTATATCGCGTTATTTCGATCCTTGACGAGGCCAAGGCCGAAGAGGCCGAGACCGCACGCCGGGCGGTCGATCCGAACTGGTCCCCCTGATGACCAACGCCCTCGCCCCCTTCCGGCGGCTGACCATCAAGATCGGCTCGGCCACCATCGTCGACAGCGCAACCGGCCGCGTCCGCTCGGACTGGCTCGCCGCCCTCGCCGAGGACCTCGCCGCCCTCAGAGCGGAGGGCCGCTCCGTGGTTGTTGTGTCGTCAGGCGCCATCGCGCTCGGTCGCGGCTTGCTTGGCCTCAGCGCCGTGAATTTGACCCTGGAACAGCAGCAGGCCGCCGCCAGCGCTGGCCAGATTGCACTCAGCCAGGCCTGGGCCGAGAGCCTCGGGCGGCACAACATCGTCACCGGCCAGATCCTCATAACACCCAATATCACCGAAGAACGCCGCTACTTCCTCAACGCCCGCACGACGATCACGACCCTGCTCGGGCTCGGCGCCATTCCCATCATCAATGAGAACGACACCGTCGCCACCGCCGAGATCAAGTATGGCGACAATGACCGGCTGAGCGCCCGCGTCGCCACCATGATCGAGGCCGACTGCCTGATCCTGTTGTCCGACATCGACGGCCTCTACACCGCTCCTCCCGCCAAGGATCCCAAAGCGACCCACCTCCCCTTCGTCCCGGCGATCACCGCCGAGATCGAGGAGATGGCCGGCGGCGCCGCGAGCCACCTCAGCAAGGGCGGCATGACCACCAAGATCGAAGCCGGCAAGATTGCGACCCAGGCGGGTACGGCGATGATCATCGCCAAGGGCACCGGGCTCCATCCGCTCAAAGCCCTGACCGAAGGCGGCATCCACACCATGTTCGCCGCGGCTGGCAGCCGTGCCCAGGCGCGCAAGCGCTGGATCATGGGATCGCTCGAACTGACCGGCCAAATCCACGTCGACGCCGGTGCTGCCAAGGCGTTGATGGACGGCAAAAGCCTGCTGCCTATCGGCGTGACCCGCGTCAAAGGCGAGTTCGTGCGCGGCGACGCCGTCGCGATCCTCGATCCCGATGGGCGCGAAATCGCCCGCGGCCTGGTTGGGCTCGACCGCGAGGAAGCCGACCTCGTCAAAGGCAAGAATTCCAAGCGCACCACCGACCTCCTGGGTCTTGGCGCGCGTTCCGAACTGGTCCACCGTGACAATATGGTGGTGCTGATGGGGCTGGAGGCAAAGACGACAGCATGAACGCCATCGACCCGACCATTCATGATCTGATGCTCGCCATCGGCCAGCGCGCCCGCAGCGCCGCCAGAGTGCTGGCCTTCGCGTCGACCGACGCCAAGAATCTGGCGCTGACCGCTTCCGCCAGCGCCGTCCTTGCCGAGAGTGCAAGCATTCTCGCTGCCAATGAAGCTGACCGAGCCGCGGCGACAGAGCGTGGTATATCGCCGGCCTTCCTCGACCGCCTGACCCTGACGCAGGACCGCATTGCCGGCATCGCGAAGGGTCTCGAGGATATCGCCGCCCTGCCCGATCCGGTCGGCGGCGTGATGGCCGAGTGGCAGCGCCCCAATGGCCTCGACATCTCCCGTGTTCGCACGCCGCTCGGCGTCATCGGCGTCATCTTCGAAAGCCGCCCCAATGTCACCGCCGATGCCGGGGCGCTGACTCTCAAATCCGGCAACGCCGTGATCCTGCGCGGCGGCTCGGACTCGACCCGCACTTCCGCTGCCATCCACGCCTGCCTGATACAGGGTCTTGAAGCCGCCGGCCTGCCGCTCGACGCGATCCAGCTCGTTCCCACTGCCGACCGCGCCGCCGTGGGCGAAATGCTGGCCGGGCTCGATGGCGCAATCAACGTGATCGTGCCCCGCGGCGGCAAGACCCTCGTCGCCCGCGTTGAAGCCGAAGCGCGTGTCCCGGTCTTCGCTCACCTCGAAGGCCTCTGCCACACCTTCATCGACGCTTCTGCCGAGCTGGTGATGTCGATCAACGTCACCGTCAATGCCAAGATGCGGCGTACCGGTGTCTGCGGCGCAACCGAGACCTTGCTGATCCACAAGGACGTGGTCGCAACGCACCTCAAACCCCTCACCGATGCGCTGATGGCGCGCGGCTGCGAGATCCGTGGCGACGAGACGGTCCAACGATTGATCGCCGGTTCCAAACCGGCCACGGAGGAGGACTGGCTCACCGAATACGAGGCCGCCATCATTTCCGTCAAGGTGGTTGACGATGTCGGGCAAGCCATTGCCCACATTGAGCATTACGGCTCCCACCACACCGAGGCCATCATCAGTGAAGACCCCGCTTCGGTTGAACGTTTCTTCACCGAGATCGACAGCGCCATCCTGCTGCACAACGCCTCGACCCAGTTTGCGGATGGCGGCGAGTTTGGCTTCGGCGGCGAGATCGGCATCGCAACGGGCAAGTTCCACGCACGCGGCCCGGTCGGCCTCGAGCAGTTGTGCACCTTCAAATATGTCGTCCGCGGCAGCGGGCAGATCCGTCCCTGATGGACGATCGGCTGAAGGTCCCGCCGGCGGCGTCCGGCCAGCGGATCGGCCTCTTCGGCGGTAGCTTCAACCCGCCCCATGAAGGCCACCGTCTGGTGGTCCTCGAATGCCTGAAGCGCCTGCAGCTCGATGCCGTATGGGTCATGGTCTCGCCCGGCAATCCGCTGAAAGACCATTCCGAGCTCGCGCCTCTCGATACCCGCCTCAGCGCCACCGCCAGCCTCCTCGCCCACCCCGATATCAGGATCACCGGCTTCGAAGCAGAACGCGGCTTCACCTACAGCTACGAGACCATCAAGCATCTGCGCGAAATACGGGCCGGGGTGAAATTGGTCTGGATCATGGGCGCCGACAGCCTCCAGAATTTCGACCATTGGGAGCGCTGGGAAGAGATCGCCGGCATGATCCCGATGGCTGTCTATGCCCGCCCGGGGTCAACCTTCCGCGCCGCCCGTTCGAAGGCCGCCATCGCGCTCGAGCACTTCCGTCTCCCCGAGGAGGCATCCGAAACCCTCGCCGACCGCGATCCGCCAGCCTGGGTCTACCTCCGCGGCGTCACCTCGGCCCAGTCCTCGACCGCCATCCGGAAGGCCAAAGCGTCATCGGTCTGAGACCTTCGCCTTGCACAATTGCCCGCGAATCCCCATTATGGGGCGTGGCACAAGGCTTTTGCCCCCAGCCGCTGAACGGGACTGAAGACCATCGCTCGACGCGACACCATCGTTCCCAATTTGCAAGGAAATGCTGAAACCGCATGACTCATGCACGCGCATGGGCTAGGGCCATCCGCTAATGGCTGCATCGCCCCGAAAAAAGGCCAAAGAGATAACCCTCTCGGCCCAACCGACCCCAACTCCCGAGCTCAAAATGATCGATGTCGTGCTGCAAAGCCTTGACGACGCCAAGGCGGAACAGACCGTCTCCATAGATATCGCGGGCAAGTCCTCGCTGGCCGACCATATGGTCGTGACCTCGGGCCGCTCCAATCGCCACGTCGCGGCCGTCGCCGACCAGGTGGTGAAGGCGCTGCGCGAGAAGGGCTTCACCAAGCCCCGGATCGAAGGTCTGCCGCACGCCGATTGGGTGCTGGTCGATGGTGGCGACGTGATCGTCCACATCTTCCGCCCCGAAGTGCGCGAATTCTACAACATCGAGAAGATGTGGCAGGCCGACTTCGCCGCCGACGCCCACTGATTTGACGCCATGCGCGTTGGGATCGTCGCTGTCGGCCGGATGAAGCAGGGGCCGGAGCGCGAACTCGTCGCCCGCTATCTCGACCGCGCCACGGCCAGCGGCAAGGCCCTCGGCCTCACCAGCTTCGTCGTCTCCGAACTCAACGAATCCCGCGCCGGCAGCGCCGCCTCCCGCAAGGCGGAGGAAGCCAAGGCGATCACCGCCCTGCTCCCTGCCGGCCTCGTTGTCGCACTCGACGAACGCGGCAAGACCCTAGGCTCCGAAGACTTTGCCCAGCGCCTCGCCCGCTGGCGCGACGACGGCAAGCAGGCCCTGACCTTCGTCATCGGCGGCGCCGACGGTCTCGACCCCGCCTTCGTCAAAGCCGCCGATCTGACCCTCAGCTTTTCCCCGCTGACCTGGCCGCATCAATTGGTGCGCATCATGCTCGCCGAGCAGCTCTACCGCACCACCACCATCCTCAGCGGCCACCCCTACCACCGGGAATAGTCCCGCCCATCACAGCGAATGAAACGGTCGCACTTCGACCGGCGCCCTGCAAGCCACAGCGGCCTTCCGCCCCCAGTCCACCGCCTCCTCCATGCTGGCGCAGTCGAGAATCCAAAACCCGCCAATGTGCTCCTTGGTCTCCATATAGGGGCCGTCCGTCGTCACCAGCTCGCCCCCTGGCTTTGCCCGCACCGAAACTGCGCGCGTTATCGGCTGCAATCCTCCGGCAAAAAACCTCACCCCCGCGGCCACCATCTCGTCATTGAGCGCATCGATGTCGCGGATCGTGTCTTCACTCTCCGTCTCCGGATCGAAATCGTCCTTATGGTGGATCGCGACCAGATATTGCGTCATGGCTTCTCCTCTGGAGTTCATTGGGCGGGCCGGGCCGCTTCTCAGTGATAGACGAAACTGCCGGTGCCGATTCGACAGCCCGCCAGCATTCCTCACTTTTGCGCACCAAACCGGACATGCAAAAGCCAAACACCTAGGGCTGTTAACGCCCGGCCTGCTAGGGTTTTGTGGTTGATTCGGAAGTATGGGGCGGGAATGCGAGGACTGACCCGCTGGGCCGTGGCTGCGGCGATGGCGATGACCGCCACGGCGCCCGTCGCGCTCCGCGCTCAGTCGGAATCCCTGTCTCAACCCTCGTCAGCCCAGCTCGATGACGGCACCCCCGACTGGATCAAGCAATCCTCCGCCGACAGCCAGACAGCACTCTCCGATCTCGAAGCGTCGCTGTCGCTGAGCGCTGACAAAGCCGCCAAGCTCAAAGCCGACATCGAAGCTATGAAGGGCGACCGCGACAAGCAGAACGCCGCCCTCATCGCTGCCAGCGAACGCGTCAAGCGCGCTGAAATCGACGTCGGGGCCGTGCAGGAAAAGATCGGCGAGCTGATCGTCCAGGAGCTCGACACGCGCGGCCGCCTCGATGGCGCCGATGCCTCGATCTCGAACGTCCTCGCGGCGCTCGAGCGCATCTCGCGCAACCCGCCCCCAGCCTTGATCGTCGATCCCTCCGATGCACTGGGCTCGGCCCGGAGCGCCATTCTGATCTCGGCCATCCTACCGCAGCTGCAGGCCAAGGTGGCGCAGGTCAAAACCGATCTTGGTCATCTCGATAATATCAAGCTCGCGGCCCAGGCCGAGGAAGCCAATCTCCGCGCCAATTTCGACGTGCTCGAGGAAGAGCAATTGCGCATCGCGACGCTGATCGCGGCGCGCAAAGCCAATGAGCAGACCGCCACCACTGCCCTCGCCGAAGAGGAGCAGGAGGCCGCGTCGATGGCCGACAAGGCCGCCGAGCTCAAGCAATTGATCGCCGATCTCGGCAAGCGTGCCAGCGCCGTTGCGACCGCGGCCGACGCCACCGAAAAGGCCAATGCCGGTGGCCGCAGCCCCAAACTGGATTCGGAAACCGTCAAGCTCGCCCTCGCCAATCCGGAGCGCAGCGAGCCGGCGGTGCCGTTCGATGCCGCCCGCGGCTTCCTCAGCTTCCCCGTCGCCGGCGTCAACGTGATCAATTATGGCGATGGCGACGGCTTTGGTGGCGTGTCCAAGGGCCTCTCGATCGTCACCCGCGCTCAAGCACCTGTGATGGCTCCGGCCGACGGTTGGGTGCTGTATCAGGGCGACTACCTCAATTACGGCCAAATCGTCATTCTTGATGTGGGTCAGGACCACACGATCCTTCTCGCCGGTCTCGCCGCCGTCACTGTGCAGCCAGGACAGTTCGTCCGCATGGGCGAGGCGCTGGGCACGATGGGAACGCGAACGATCGGGCGGACCGTGGCGACCAGTGCTGGTGCTTCGAGACCGACCCTTTATATTGAGATGCGAAACAAGAATGCGCCCATCGATCCGACCGGATGGTGGGCATCCCCCGACAACCCGACCCAGAGTGGATAACTCGCTGATGCGTCTGACCCCTTCGCGCGCCGTACTCGTCGCGCTTCTCATGCTGACCCCCGGCGTGCCGCTCGCTTTGGCACAGGACAAGGCGCCGTCGAGTTCCGAGCCCTCGTCGGAGGCGCCGGTAAGCGCCCCGAGCAGCGAGCCAAGCGCTGAGCCCAGCAGCGAGCCTGCAGCCGACGACACGCCGGCGCCCAAGGCTGCCGACAAGCACCCGCGCTCCGAGGAAGAGATCTACCAGGACCTCAACTTCTTCGGCGAGGTGTTCGACCGCATCCGCAAGCAATATGTCGATGCCCCCGATGAGCAGGCGCTGGTCCGCGCCGCCATTCAGGGCATGCTAACCTCGCTCGACCCGCATTCGGGCTATCTCGATCCGGCGAGCTTTGAGGATGTGCAGGAGGATACCTCGGGCCAGTTCGGCGGTCTCGGCATCGAAGTCACGATGGAAGAGGGCGTCATCAAAGTCGTCTCGCCCATCGACGACACTCCGGCTGCGCGCGCCGGCATCCTCGCCAACGACTACATCGTCGAGCTCGACGGCAAGTCCGTTCAGGGCATGGCGCTCGACGACGCCGTCGCCAAGATGCGTGGCCCGATCGGCTCCAAGATCAAGATCACGGTCGTGCGTGAAGGTGCCAAGGCGCCGCTCTATTTCGAGCTTGCCCGCGACACCATCGCCCAGCGCGTGGCGCGTCTCACCATGGAAGGCGACGTCGCCGTGGTGCGTCTCGCCCGCTTCACCGAACAGGCCTATCCCGGCGTCCGCAAGGCGATCCTCGATGCCTATGCGCAGCGCAAGGATGTGGCCCCCAAGGGCATCATCCTCGACCTCCGCAACAATCCGGGCGGCCTCGTCGATCAGGCCGTCTACGTGTCCGACGCTTTCCTCAAGCAGGGCTCTGTCGTTCTGACCCGCGGTCGCGACGAGAATGAGAGCTCGCGCTACGACGCCAACCCCGATGACCTCGACGCCAAGATCGCCGCTGTCCCGCTGATCGTTCTGATCAATGGCGGCTCGGCCTCGGCGGCCGAGATCGTCGCCGGTGCATTGCAGGACCATAAGCGCGCAACGCTGATCGGCACTCGCTCCTTCGGCAAGGGCACCGTGCAGTCGATCGTGCGGCTGGGCGCCAATGGCGGCATCCGGCTGACCACGGCGCGCTACTACACGCCCAACAACCGCTCGATCCAGGCCGCCGGCATCACCCCCGATATCGTCATCACCGAGAACGTGCCGGCCGAATTCGCCGGCCGTGACGAGATCCTCGGCGAGGCCGGCCTCAACGGCCAGATCGGCGGCGGCACCGAGCAGCAGGCGACCACCGGCTCGTCCGTCTACGTCCCGGCGGACAAAGCTGAGGACACCCAGCTGCAATATGCGATCAAGCTGATCCTTGGCACCGAGAAGAACGACGCCTATCCGCCCAAGGCCGACGGCTAGGGCGGGCAGGCTGAGCCGGGCGGCGGCATGTGCTATCGCTCGAACAATCAGGTGGCGCCAATGATTCGCGCCACCTTTGGCTAGGCGAGCAATGGCGGACGATCTCAGCGCACCACTGGGCCGCAAGCGACCGGGCAAGGTCGGTGGTGGCCTCAGTCTGAAGCCCAGCCAGTTGCCGCTGGCGCGGATCGCCTTTGGGCTGCTCGCGCTGATCCTCGTTGGCACCGCCGCGCGCATCTTCCTCGTCAACGACCCCAATGGCGGCCGGCCGTCGACCGAGATCGAGGTCGGCAACAGCCGCAATGCCAACACCGTCGCCGAGACCGTCGGCACCACCAGCATGGCGACCATCACCGCCGGACCTGAAACCCCCGCCAATACTCCCGGCGTCACCATCGTCGGCCCCGATGTGCCCGATGGCACCCCGATGGCGGCCATGGCGGAAGCCACGCCAGATGGCCTCCTCCCCGATCTGCTCGAGGACACTGAGCACGGCTCGATCCCGCGCGTCTCCGCGAGCGGTCAAACGCCGTTCTCGGCCTATGCGAAACCCTCTCTGACCCCCGCTACAGCCGACGGCAAGAAGCTGATCGCCATCGTCGTCACCGGCCTCGGCCTCAACGACAGCGGAACGGCGACAGCCATCGACACGCTCCCCGAGGCGGTAACGCTGGCTTTCGCGCCCTATGGCAAAGGCCTCGCCAAGACGGTCGCCTCCGCCCGCTCCGCCGGCCACGAGATCCTCCTCGAAGTGCCGCTCGAGCCCTTTGACTATCCCGAGAGCGATCCGGGCCCGGACACGCTGCTGACCGGCCGTGCGCCGCGCGACAATCTCGAAAAGCTGTTCAATGTGCTGAGCAAGTTCGGCGGCTATGTCGGTCTCATCAATCATATGGGCGCGCGCTTCACCTCGTCGACCGCCGATTTCGCGCCGATGATGGAAGAGCTCGGCAGCCGGGGTCTCGGCTATCTCGACGATGGCAGCTCCAACCGCTCGGTCGCCGAGCAGCTGGCGTCCGCCAATGGTGTGCCCTTCGGCCGTGCCGATCTGCCGCTCGACCTCAACCCTGCCAAGGGCCCGATCCTCGATCAACTGAAGGCGCTCGAGGCCCGGGCCGATAGCGCCGGCCAGGCTATAGGCGTCATATCGGCGCTGCCCATTTCGGTCCAGACGCTCGCGGAATGGGCCAAGACCGCCGAAGCCGATGGCTACGTCATCGTCCCCATCAGCGCTTTGATGAAAGCTGCGACGTGACCCTGCCCGACCGTGAGAAGATGCCCTATCGCGATTGCGTCGGGACCGCCGTGTTCAACACCCAGGGCAAAGTCTTCATCGGCCGCCGCAAGTCCGAGGAAGACCCCGAGGATAATTCCGAGCATAACGCCCCATGGCAGATGCCGCAGGGCGGCATCGACAAGGGTGAGGATGCCCGCGCCGCGGCCACGCGCGAGCTCTTCGAGGAAACCTCGATCCGCGCCGTCGAACTCATCGCCGAAGCCCCCGGCTGGATCTACTATGATCTCCCCGACGACGCGCTCGGCATTGCACTGAAGGGCAAATATCGCGGCCAGCGCCAGCGCTGGTTCGCCTATCGCTTCACCGGCAAGGACAGCGACATCAACGTCACGGCGCCCGGCGACGGTAGCATGCCGGCCGAGTTCGACCAGTGGCGCTGGGAAGAGCTCGCAGCCCTGCCCGATCTCATCGTGCCGTTCAAGAAGCAGGCCTATCTCGAGGTCGTCACCGCCTTCCGCGATATCCCGGCCAAACTGCGCAAGTGAAGACTATCGGTCTCATCGGCGGGATGAGCTGGGAATCGACGGCGCATTACTACGCCATCCTCAATCGCGAAACCGCCAGGGCGCTGGGCGGCCTGCACTCCGCTCCGGTGATCGTCCACTCCGTCGATTTCGCACCCGTCGCCGCCATGCAGGCCGCGGGCGATTGGGACGGCGCTGGTCGCCAACTGGCCGATATCGCACGATCACTGGAAGCACAGGGTTGCGGCGTCATCGGTCTCGCCACCAACACCATGCATATCTGCGCGCCGCAGATTATCGCCGCGATCAATGTGCCGTTCCTTCATATCGCGACACCAACGGCCGAAGCCCTGCTCGCCGACGGCATCGGCAAGGTCGGCCTGCTCGGCACGCGCTTTACCATGGAGAAGCGCTTTTACATCGAAGGCCTAGAACAACACGGCCTCGAGGTGCTCGTGCCCGATGTCGGCATCACCAACCTCAATGGCATCATCTATGACGAGCTCTGTCTCGGCATCGTCCGCGACGAGTCACGCCGCATCTATGTCGAGGCCATCGCGCGTCTCAAGGCGCGTGGCGCGGAAGCAGTGATCCTGGGCTGTACCGAGATCGGCATGCTTATCGACGACAGCGTCAGTCCGCTCCCCACATACGATACGACCGAGCTTCACGCCCGGTCGCTGGTCGTTGCGGCACTGAATTAGATCGTCGCTCTAGCTAGAACTCGGCCCAGTCCTTGTCGACCGCGGCATTGCCCTTGCTGAGATAGGATTTCGCCGCGCTCTGCAGCCGGCCCTGAATCCCCTTGATGTCCTTGGCAGGCGCAGCGGCTCGGACCGGCTTCTTGTCGATGATCGTGAACACTTCGACGATCCGGTCGAGTTCGGTTGCCTGCGCTTCCGTCTGCTCGATCGCTGCATTGGTCTCCTCGACCAGCGCCGCATTGTGCTGCGTCATCTCGTCGAGCGTGCGCACCGCGACGTTGATTTCGTCGATCGCCGAAGCCTGCTCGCGGCTCTCTCGTGCAATACCGGTGAGCAGCTCCTGGTTCTTGCGCGCCCCCGCGAGCATGGCCTCGAGCTTGCCCGCGGCCTCGGCGACGAGCTTTGAGCCGCCCGCCACCTCGACGCCCGATTGCTCGATCAGCGCCTTCACTTCCGACGACGCTTCTGCCGCCGACTGAGCCAGCCGCCGCACTTCCACGGCAACGACGGCAAAACCCTTGCCCGCCTCGCCGGCACGCGCTGCTTCGACCGAGGCGTTGAGCGCCAGGAGGTTGGTCTGGAAGGCAATGTCGTCGATCAGCCCGATGATGTTGGAGATCTTGCCCGACGACACGGTGATGCGCTCCATCGCTGCCGTCGCCTGGGTCATCACCTTGCCACCCGCCTCCGCCGTGTCGGAGACGGTCTGCGCGTTGACGCTCGCCTCCTGCGCTCGATTGGCATTGTCGGCAACGGTCGAAGCCAGCTGCTCCATTGTCGCCGACGTCTCTTCGATGGTCGCGGCCTGCTTGGTGGTGCGCTCGCTGAGATCGTTGGCGCCGGCCAGAATCTCGCCAGTTGCGGAACGCAGCGCATTGGACGTGCCGCGCAATTGCGACACCACATCGGTCAGCTTGTCGCCCACCGCATTGGTATCGGCCATGAGCTTGGCCAGCGCACCGGCGAACTGGCCGTTCATGCGCTTGGTCAGATCGGCATCGGCGAGCGAGGCAAGCACCATGCCCGTCTCCGAGATGCCGCGATCCACCGTCTCGAGCAGCTTGTTGACGTTTTCCGCCAGCGTATTGAGTTCGGCATCGCCGAAATCGGTCATCATTCGCTTGGAGAAGTCGCCGAGAATGGCAGCTCCCACCACATCGGTGAGGTTGGTGTTGAGGGCTCCCGTGCGCTCGACGCGGCTCGTATTGGTCTCAGCGGCCTCCTCGGCGACCTTGCCCAGCTCGGCCCGGTTCTTGAGCACGTCGCGGAACACCTCGACCACGCGGCCGATCTCGCCGATCTCGGCAATCAAATGATGCCGGATCGGCGTAACCTTGAGATCCCCATTCGACAGTTTGCCGAGATTCTCGGTGATCTGCGTCACAGGCCGTGCCAGCAGATTGCGCGTCATCAGCGCAATACCGACCGCCAGCAGTGCGATAACGACGAGGGCGCCCCAATTGACGATGCCGGCCACAAAAGCCATCGACGCCGAGCGGTCACTTGCCTGTGCATTGGCCGCTTCGATGGCATCCGCCACCGCGGACATCTTATCCTCGAGCGCCTTGAACGTCGCGTCGAACGCGGCAAGGTCGGCCTGTGCACCGGGGACATCTCCCTTGAGTGCGCGATCGACAATGGCCACTGCGGCCTTGAGATAGAGATCGAGCGGCGCCGCGAGATCTTTAAGCGGCGTGCGGATTGCCGCCGGCAGCGTGAGCTTGTCCTGCGCAGCGATCGCTGCGACGAAATTGCCGCCATACTCGTCTACCTCCGCGCGGGCATCTTTGAGCATCGCAGCATCATTGTTGACCGCCGCATACATGGCCCGGAACACCACGCCGCGCATGGAATCGTGAAACATGTCCGCGGTCATGTGGTCGCGCATTGAGGTCATCAGCGTCGATGATTCGGCGCTCGACGCCTGGAACTGCTGTGACACATAGAGGCTGCTACCCCCGATCGCGAGACCGAACGCAGTGATCATCGCTCCAAGCAGCAGACCCACAACGCCGATCGGGATGGAAAAGGGCCGCCGCCCCTCGGTTTGCTTGTCCATGCTTTTGACGCTGACGCTCGTCATCATATCTCCAAACGTTTGCCACGCCGCGTTAGCGACGCCATGCACGCGACAGGATGCGAAGGCGCGGGAACCAGTTTTCACGCGCAGCGCAACAACACCGGCTCAGCGCCGGCGCCTAGGCAGTCGAGTGCATTCCCGACATCACTATTCGTCGATTAGCGTTAATTGGCGGTAAAGCCGCGCCATTGCAGCGTGGTTTTAGAACTCGGTCCAGTCGTCGAGGGCCGCGCTGCCCTGCGACAGATAGGTCCTGGCGGCACCGGCCGCACGGGCCTTTGCCTTGACCGGAGCGGGCGCGCGGGCCGGCGCTGCGGGAGCTTGCCGGGTCGGGCGCTGCTCATTGTCGGCAATGCGGAACACTTCGACCACGCGATCGAGCTCCGTGGCCTGCGCCTCCGTCTGCTCGATGGCCGCATTGGTCTCTTCGACCAGCGCCGCATTGTGCTGGGTCATTTCATCCAGCGTGCGGACGGCGACAGTGACCTCGGCAATCGCCGCAGCCTGTTCGCGATTGTCGTGCGCGATGGACGACAGCAACTCGCGGTTCTGCTTGGCAGCGCCCAGCATCGCGTCGAGCTTGCTTGCCGCTTCCGCCACGAGCTTCGAGCCAATCGCAACCTCGCTGCCCGATTGGTCGATCAATGCCTTGACCTCGGACGAGGCGCCGGCCGCCGACTGGGCGAGGCGGCGCACTTCGACCGCAACCACCGCAAAGCCCTTGCCAGCATCGCCCGCCCGTGCCGCTTCCACCGACGCATTGAGCGCGAGGAGGTTGGTCTGGAACGCGATATCGTCGATAAGCCCGATGATGTTGGAGATCTTCCCCGACGATGCGGTGATCCGCTCCATCGCTTCGGTGGCTTTGCCCATCACCGCGCCGCCTTCGGTCGCCGTGTCCGACACCGATTGCGCCATCTTGCTGGCCGTCTCGGCGCGCTTGGCGTTTTCGACCACGGTGCCCGACAGGGTCTCCATCGTCGCCGATGTCTCTTCGATCGTCGCGGCCTGCTTGGTGGTGCGGTCGCTGAGGTCGTTGGCGCCCGACAGAATCTCGCGGGTCGCGGTCCGCAGCGAGTTCGACGTCTGCCGCAACCCACCGACGAATTCGCTCAGTGAATCCGTCACGGCGTTGATGTCGTCCTTGAGCCGCGCAAAGGCGCCGCGATGTTCGCCCGTCATCCGTGCGGTCAAATCCTGCGCAGCCAGAGCCGCCAGCACGCCGCCGGTTTCGCTCAGGCCGCGATCGACGGTCTCGACAAGATTGTTGACGCTGCCCGCCAGCTTGTTGATCTCGCTGTCGGCGAAATTGGCCGGCACGCGCTTGCTGAAATCGCCATCGACAGCGGCATCGACCACCTGGCCAAAAGCGCCCTGCAATTGCTGCATCATATCCGTGCGCTCGATCCGGCGGCGCTCCGAAGCGGCGCGTTCTTCATCGGTCATCGACGTAATTTTGGTGGCGTTCTCGCGGAACACCTCCACCGAACGCGCCATGGCGCCAACTTCGTCGGAGCGTTCCTTGCCCATCACCTCGACGCTGAGATCGCCCTGCGCGAGGCTGTCCATCGTCTTGTTGAGCCGCGTGATCGGCCGTGTGACGGAGCGTGAAAACAGCAGCCCGAACAGCGTCGCCAGCGCGAACACGCCCGCGGACCCAGCAAGGATCGAATTTCGCATCGAAATGAGCGGTGCAAACGCTTCGTCTTCGCCAATGGCGGCGACCAGCGCCCATTTCGTGCCCTCGAAGCTGACCGGCGCCGTCACCGTCAACAGACTGAGACCGCGATAGCCGCTGGATTTGCCCGAGATGGATTGGTCCCCCGCCAGGGCGGCATCGACTTCCGGCGTCTGGAACGTCGTTTTGAGCACGTCGTTTTCGTCGCTGAACGGCGAATCGTTGCGGAACAGATGATCGGTGCCGACGAAGAACGTCTCGCCCGTCTCGCCCATCCCGAGCTTGTCGCTCATCATTTCGGCAATCGCCTCGCTCGGCATCTTGAACGCCACAACGCCGACGAGATTCTTGTTGTTGAACACTGGCGCCGCCACGAAGCTGGCGTGCTGGTCGGGCGTGACCGCATAGGGGGTGGCATCGACGAAAACCAGCTTGCCCGGCTCGGTCATCGCCACGGCGTCGCGGAAGGCATGGCCGAGCGGCGACTCTGCGTAGGTGCCGCCCGCCGCGAAATTCGTCGCGAAATCATCCTGCTTCTTGACCGAGTACATCAAATTGCCGGCCGGATCGAAGAGGTAGATGTCCTCATAGCCATGTGCCCGCATCTGGCCGCGGAACCCCGGATGAAGGCGTCCATGCGCCATGTCGAACGTGGCGCCCTTGTTGAGCTTGCCCAGATCCATCAGCTCGCGCTGATCCGGCGGGTTCGGATTCTTGGTGATGAAGGCTTCCTTGAGCGCCGCCGTCGGATCCTCGCCGATCTGCGGCCAGCCGATCGCCAGATTCTGCAATGCCGAAACCGTGCCGCCAGACGAGGCGGTGACCAGCAGATCGCTCCTGATGCTTTCGAGGAAGGATTTGAGCCCGTTGGCGCGTTGCGCGGCGACCATCTGCAGCTTGTCTTGCGTCTGCGTCGTTACCGTGTTCGCGGCGATCAGATAGGCGCCGATGCCGATCACCGCGCTCGCGACGAGGGCTGTGCCTGCGACGACGATGGGCAGTTTCTGAGCCAGCTTGAACTGCAGGAATTTCACGCGCCGATCCCCCCATCAGGCACAGCCACCCCTTCCTTGGGACGGCGCTCGCCTAAAATCTAAGCAGAAACTCTAATTGGTTAGGGCTAATGAAGCGTTACGCACCTCAAAGCCCGGACTGCCTCAGAATTCAGTCCAGTCGAGCGCCGCGTTTCCCTGCGTCAAATGCACTCGTGCCGGGTTCGAACTCACCGCCGGCCTGCTCTTCGGCTTGGGAGGCGCCACCACTTCGCGCGGCTGGCCGCTCAGCCTGAACACTTCGACGACCTTGTCGAGTTCGGTCGCCTGCGCCTCAGTCTGTTCGATCGCAGCATTGGTCTCCTCGACCAGCGCCGCATTGTGCTGGGTCATTTCATCCATCTGCCGCACGGCGACGTTCACCTCGGTGATCGCCGTCGCCTGTTCGCGGCTCTCCGCGGCGATCGATTCGAGCAGTTCATGGTTGCGGCGTACCGCCTCCAGCATGTTGTCGAGCTTGAACGCCGCATCTGATACGAGGCGTGAGCCGGCGGTGACTTCCCGTGCCGATTGCTCGATCAACCCCTTGATCTCCGCCGACGCCTGCGCTGCCGACTGGGCGAGCCGCCGCACTTCGATCGCAACGACCGCAAAGCCCTTGCCGGCCTCACCCGCCCGGGCGGCCTCGACCGAGGCGTTCAGCGCCAGCAAATTGGTCTGGAACGCGATGTCGTCGATCAAACCGATGATATTGCTGATCTTTCTAGACGACGCCGTGATCTTTTCCATAGCTTCATTGGCGCGCAGCATCACGTTGCCGCCCTCGGTCGCAGCTGTCGTGACCGCCGCTGCATTGACCGAAGCTTCGCCCGCACGCTCCGAATTCTTGAGCACCGTATCGGCCAGCTGTTCCATCGCTGCCGACGTTTCTTCGATCGTCGCCGCCTGCTTGGTGGTCCGCTCGCTGAGATCGTTGGCACCGGCCAGAATCTCGCCGGTCGCCGTCTTGAGGTCGAACGAGGTCTGCTTGAGGCCGCCCACAATGGTCGTCAGCTTATCGACGACGGCGTTGGTGTCCTCCTTCAGCCGCAGGAACGCCCCGCGATACTCGCCCTCCATCCGGTGCGAAAGATCCGCTGCCGCAAGCGAGGCCAGCACGTCGCCAGTGCCTTTGAGGCCAGCCGCCACTGTCTCCATCAGCGCGTTGAACTTGACCGCCAGCTGCTCGAGGTCTCGTTCCTCCGAGCCCGTAGCCATGCGCTTGCTGAGATCGCCGTCGACCGTGGCCGTCACGATGTCGTCGAAGCCGGCCTGGAAGGCTTCCATGGCCTCCGATCGGGCGCGCGCCCGTTCAAGACCTTCGCGCTCCAGCTGCGACAGCTGCGCCACCTGGATCGCATTCTCCTTGAACACTTCCACTGCGGCAGCCATCTCGCCGATCTCGTCGCTTTTGTTGAGTCCGGGCACCTCGACTGCGAGATCGCCCCGCGCCAGCTTGGCCATCGCCTCAGTCATCCGCGACAGCGGACGAACGACATGGCGGGTCGCGATATAGACGGCCATGCCGGTTCCGAGCAGCAGACCGAGCAGCGTCACGCCGATCGTCACCGGCAACACCAGCGACTGGAACGAGGCGAGTTCGAGCGTCAGCGCATCGAAATCGGCCTGGTCCTTCTTCACGACCTCATCGATCTCGGCCTGATAGGCCTTGCGGTTGGCGCGGTTGGCCTCGTTGTTGCCTTGCTCATTGCCGAGCTTGGGGTCGACTGTCGCGAGCCGGGCGGTTTCCGCCCTGAAATTGCGGAACTCGGCCGTACGCGCCACCACCTTGTCGAACGCGGCGACGTCCTCTGGCTTCACCAGCGGGCGCCAGGCCACGAGATGCGCGTCGATCTTGTCGAGCGATGCGAGGAGACCCTTGCCGAATGGCTCGGCCTGCTCAATCGTCTGCGACGCGTAGATGCCGCGGGCGTCCATCACCACCGCCGTCACCAGCCGGTTGAGATGCTCGCCGTTGAACGCGCGGGCGGAGGCGGCCTCGAGCCGGTTGACCTGCGTCGCATAGACATGGGTGATGTAGACCACCATGCCCCCGATGCCGCAGATGACGAAGCCCATCACGGCAACGATGAGGAGGATTTTGGTTCTGAGTTTCATAATGCACCCGCGCGAATCCGCACGGCCTTCTGGCCGAGACGGAATTGTTGATCGACACTGGCATTCCCGGGATGATGATCTGCCTGAAGGCCGTTAAGGACGCGTGAACCATAGTGGCCCGCCAAACAAAAAGGGCGCCCGGAGGCGCCCTTGAAATTGTTCCAGCCAATGTCCGCGTTAGTGAGAGGCCTGCCCCACGCTACCGGCTTCGAGCAGCAGATTCTTCCACTGGTCGAGCTCGCGCTGCAGGCGATCCTGCTCTTCGGCAGTCTTGGCCGCTTCCAGCGCCGTCATGCCCGTCGCAATGAGATTGTCGATCTCGGTGCGGTTGACATCGGCCACGGGGCGCGCCTCTTCGGCGAGGATCGTCAGGCCCGTCGGTGCCACATCGGCAAAGCCGCCGCGCACATAATAGACATGCGCGACATTGGCATTATCGGTGACGGTGATGAAGCCCGGCTTCAGCGTCGTCATCAACGGAGCATGGTCGCCCATCACGGTGAAATAGCCGTCGGCGCCCGGCACGATCACCGAGCGGGCCTGCTCGGAGAGCACCAGCCGCTCCGGAGAGACGATTTCGATCTTGACGCCGTCGGCCATCAACTCAGTCCTTCTGCCTTAGGCCGCAGCCGCGAGCTTCTGTGCCTTCTTGACGGCATCGTCGATGGTGCCGACCATGTAGAACGCCGCTTCGGGCAGATGGTCGTACTGACCATCGACGAGGCCCTTGAAGCCCTTGATCGTGTCTTCGAGCGCAACGAACACGCCCGGCGCACCGGTGAAGGCTTCGGCCACATGGAAGGGCTGGCTCATGAAGCGCTCGACCTTACGGGCGCGGGCCACCGTGAGCTTGTCCTCTTCCGACAACTCGTCCATGCCGAGAATGGCGATGATGTCCTGCAGCGCCTTGTAGCGCTGGAGGATTTCCTGCACGCGACGGGCGACTGTGTAGTGCTCTTCGCCAACGATGTTGGCGCTCAGCATACGCGAGGTCGAGTCGAGCGGGTCCACCGCCGGATAGATGCCCTTCTCGGAGATGGCGCGGTTGAGCGTCGTCGTCGAGTCAAGGTGGGCGAACGAGGTCGCCGGGGCCGGATCGGTCAAATCGTCGGCGGGCACATAGATCGCCTGCACCGAAGTGATCGAGCCCTTATTGGTCGTCGTGATGCGCTCCTGCAGAGCACCCATGTCCGTCGCCAGCGTCGGCTGATAGCCCACGGCCGAAGGAATACGGCCGAGCAGCGCCGACATCTCGGCGCCCGCCTGCGTGAAGCGGAAAATGTTGTCGACGAAGAACAGCACGTCCTGGCCCTGGTCGCGGAAATGCTCGGCGACCGTGAGACCCGACAGAGCGACGCGGGCACGCGCGCCCGGCGGCTCGTTCATCTGGCCGAACACCAGCGCGCACTTCGAACCGGCGGTCGAGCCATTGTTCTCATGCGGGTCCTTGTTCACGCCGGACTCGATCATTTCGTGATAGAGGTCGTTACCCTCGCGGGTCCGCTCGCCCACGCCGGCGAACACCGAATACCCACCATGCGCCTTGGCGACATTGTTGATCAGCTCCTGGATCAGCACGGTCTTGCCCACGCCGGCGCCGCCGAACAGGCCGATCTTGCCGCCGCGCGCATAGGGGGCGATGAGGTCGACGACCTTGATGCCGGTGACAAGGATCTGTGCTTCCGAAGCCTGATCGGTGAAGCTCGGCGCTTCCTGGTGGATGGCGCGGCGCTGCGCCGTGACCACGGGGCCGGCTTCGTCCACCGGCTCGCCGATGACGTTCATGATGCGGCCCAGCGTCTCGTCGCCTACCGGCACCGAGATCGGCTCGCCGGTATCGGTGACTGCGGCGCCACGCACCAGGCCTTCGGTCGTGTCCATCGCGATGGTGCGCACCGCATTCTCACCGAGATGCTGCGCGACTTCCAGCACCAGCCTATTGCCATTGTTGGTCGTTTCGAGCGCATTCAGAATAGCCGGGAGATGACCTTCGAACGTCACGTCCACCACGGCGCCGATGACCTGGCTAACGCGCCCCATGGCCTTGCCGGCGTCCATCGCCTTCGCTGCTGCTTTTGCCATTTTCGTGTCTCTTCCTGCTAGAGCGCTTCCGCGCCCGAAATGATTTCGATGAGTTCTTTGGTGATCTGCGCCTGACGCTGGCGGTTATAGACCAGCGTCAGCTTCTTGATCATGTCGCCGGCATTGCGCGTTGCGTTGTCCATAGCGCTCATCTGCGCGCCGTAGAAGGACGCGGAGTTTTCGAGCAGCGCACGGAACACCTGCACCGAGATGTTGCGCGGCAGAAGGTCGTTGAGGATCGCCTCCTCGTCCGGCTCATATTCGTAGCTGACGCTCGAGGCATCGGCCGCGGGAGCCTCGAACTTGGCCGGGATCAGCTGCAGTGCCGTCGGGATCTGCGCGATCACCGATCTGAACGTCGCAAAGAACAGCGTCGCCACGTCGAATTCGCCATTTGCATACATCGTGAGGATCTTCTCGCCGACGCTCGCCGCGTTGACATAGCCGAGCTGGCGCACTTCGCGGAAGGTGATCGTATCGACGATCTTGTCGGCGAAGACGCGCTTTAGAATGTCGTTGCCCTTGCGGCCGACGGTCAGGATCTTGACCGTCTTGCCTTCCTTGAGCAGCCGGTTTGCCTCGTCACGCGCCAGACGCGCGATCGACGAATTGAACCCGCCCGCGAGACCGCGCTCGCCGGTCGCAACGACCAGCAGATGCACCTGATCCTTGCCATTGCCGCCCAGCAGCGCCGGCGCATCGGCGCGGCCCGCATAAGCGGCGCCCAGCGAGGCCAGCACATTGGTCATGCGCTCGGCATAGGGACGCGCCGCCACGGCAGCATCCTGCGCGCGGCGAAGCTTCGCTGCGGCCACCATCTGCATGGCCTTGGTGATCTTCTGGGTCGATTTGACCGAGGCGATCCGGTTCTTAAGGTCCTTTAGCGAGGGCATCGCGTGATGGGTGTCCTGTTTGGGCCGTGGCGTTCGTTACGCGGTAAAAGTCTTCTTGAAACCTTCGATCGCGGCTTTGAGCTGGACGCGGAGGTCGTCGCTCAGCGCCTTCTCGGTCGCGATCTTGGTAAGGATGTCGGCATGCTTCGAGCGCAGCGCGCTCAGCAGCGCCTTCTCGAACGCACCGACCTTGCTGACTGGCAGATCGTCGAGATAGCCCTGGCCACCGGCAAAGATCACCGCGACTTCTTCTTCCGGCTTCAGCGGCGAGAACTGCGGCTGCTTCAAGAGCTCCGTCAGGCGCGCACCGCGATTGAGCAAACGCTGCGTCGCCGCATCGAGATCCGAACCGAACTGCGCGAAGGCCGCCATTTCGCGATACTGGCTGAGTTCGCCCTTGAGCGAACCGGCCACCTGCTTCATCGCTTTGATCTGGGCGTTACCACCCACGCGGCTCACCGAGATACCCACGTTCACCGCCGGGCGGATGCCCTGGAAGAACAAATTGGTCTCGAGGAAGATCTGGCCGTCGGTGATCGAAATCACGTTGGTCGGAATATAGGCCGACACGTCATTGGCCTGCGTCTCGATGACGGGGAGCGCGGTCAGCGAACCGAGACCGTGGTCTTCGTTCAGCTTGGCGGCGCGTTCCAGCAGACGCGAGTGCAGATAGAACACGTCGCCCGGATAGGCTTCGCGGCCCGGCGGACGGCGCAGCAGCAGCGACATCTGGCGATACGCGACGGCTTGCTTGGTGAGATCGTCGAACGCGATCACGGCATGCATGCCATTGTCGCGGAAAAATTCGCCGATCGCGGCACCGGTCATCGGCGCGAGAAACTGCATCGGCGCCGGGTCCGAAGCGGTCGCGGCGATGATGATCGAATATTCGAGCGCGCCGGCGTCTTCGAGCACCTTGACGAACTGCGCCACGGTCGAGCGCTTCTGCCCGACGGCGACATAGATGCAATAAAGCTTCTCGGTCTCGGACGCGTTGGCGACATGCGCCGGCTTCTGATTGAGGAACGTGTCGAGGATCACCGCGGTCTTGCCGGTCTGGCGATCGCCGATGATCAGTTCGCGCTGGCCGCGGCCGATTGGGATCAGCGCGTCGATCGCCTTGATGCCGGTGGACATCGGCTCATGCACCGATTTGCGCGGCAGGATGCCCGGCGCCTTGACGTCGACGCGGCGGCGTTCGGTCGACTGGATCGGACCCTTGCCGTCGATCGGATTGCCCAGCGCGTCGACGACGCGGCCGAGGAGGCCCTTGCCGACCGGCGTGTCAACGATCGAGCCCGTACGCTTGACCGTGTCGCCTTCCTTGATGCCGCGGTCGGCACCGAAGATCACGACGCCGACATTGTCGGTTTCGAGGTTGAGGGCCATGCCCTTGATGCCGCCCGGGAACTCGACGAGCTCACCAGCCTGCACATTGTCGAGGCCGTAAACGCGGGCGATACCGTCGCCGACGCTGAGCACCTGGCCGACTTCGGAAACTTCGGCTTCCTGGCCAAAATTCTTGATCTGGTCCTTGAGGATCGCAGAGATTTCCGCGGCTTTGATGTCCATTATCTGACCTCTTTCATGGCGATCTTCATCGCGGCGAGTTTTGTCTTAAGGGAGGAGTCGATCATCTGCGAGCCGACCTTGATCACAAGGCCGCCAATCAACGACGGATCGACATGTTCAGTGAGCGTCACGGTCTTGCCGATCTTGGCCTTGAGCGTGTCGGCGAGCGCCGAGAGCTGGCTGGCCGAAAGCGGCGCCGCCGAAGTGACTTCAGCCGAAGCCTCGCCCCGCTCGGCCGCGACCAGCGCTGCGAAGGCCTTGATGATCGCGGGCAGGGCGAACAACCGTCCGTTCCGCGCCACGACCTTGATGAAATTGGTCACCGTCGCATTGACCTTGGCCTGTGCGAGGATCGCATCGATCGCGATGGACTTCTCGTCCGCGCTGATCACCGGCGAGCCCAGAAAGCGGCGGAAATCCTCGCTCTCATCGGCCAGCGCATTGATGTCCTTGAGACCGGAATCGACCACTTCGACCGCATTTTCGGACTTGGCGAGATCAAACAGCGCTGCCGCATATGGCCGCGCGATCTGGGTCAGCACCGAATTCTGCTCTGCCAAAGCCGCTTCATCCCTGTTGCTGGTCGCGCTCTAGAGCCCAATTATCGGGACTGACGGCGCGTTGGACCGCTCCGGAAGCGGCCCACAGCCCCCGGATTTGCGCCCCCTCTAACACGTGCCCCAAGGGCCACGCAAGGCGCGGCGGACGGCCTTTTTTGGCGCGTTTTGTCGCTGCGTTGCCGATGCTGCGAAATTGTCTTTTCGTATGGTCGCGAAATTGTCCCCGGCGTAGTGTCCGGCCCAATGGTTGAAGCATCTCAATTCGCCGATCTGGCCTTTGTCCGCAGTGTCCTCGCCGCGTCCGAGGATTGCATCAAGGTCATCAGCCTCGATGCCGCCTGACCTTCATGAGCGAAGGCGGCATGCGCGTCATGGAGGTGAGCGATTTTAATGCCATTGCCGGCTGTCCATGGCCCGATTTCTGGAAAGACGAGGGCAATGAGGAAGCGCGTGCGGCTGTAGAGAAGGCTGCCCTGGGCCAGAGCTCGCGTTTCCTCGGCAAGGCCGACACGCTGCGCGGTAACCCCAAATGGTGGGATGTGCAGGTTTCGCCAATCTTCGATGAAGCCGGCAAACCCAAAGCCATTCTCTCGGTGTCGCGCGACATTACCGAGATGAAGCGGGCCGAACAGCAGGCGGCCCTGCTGTCTCAGGAAATGAACCATCGCATGCGCAACGTCTTGGCGCTGGTTCAGGCCATCATCGGCCAGACCCTGCGCGACGAGACGCCGGCTGCGACCGCCCGAACCAAGATTCTCGACCGCATTGCGGCGCTCGGCAAGGCGCAGGACGTGCTGACCCAGTCGAAATGGGCCGCCGCCTCGCTGGCGAAGATTGCCGAGGGCGTCGTCGGCTACCACTCGGAGCTAAGCCGCGTCACCATTGCCGGGCCCGAGCTGAACCTCGATTCCCAGCAAGCTCTCGCAATGGCCCTCGCCTTGCACGAATTGACGGTCAATGCCGTCAAGCATGGGGCGCTATTCACCGGCGCTGGCCGTGTCGATATCGCCTGGACGATAGCCGATTATGGCGCGCTCGATTTCACCTGGACCGAGCATGGCGGGCCCTCGCCGGAAACGCAGCCGTCCCGCCAGGGGTTCGGCTCCACCCTCCTGACCCGCGCCGTACCGGCCTATTTCGCCGGTACGACCGGCCTCGACTTCCGGCCCGGGGGCCTGCTGTTCCGGCTCACGGGCACGACGGCCCCGCCGGCTCAGTAGAAACTCATCGGATCGATATCCACCTGAACGCGCAGATTGCCGCTCACCCGCTCGGCCGAATTAAGCCAGAACCGGACATAGCCGCTGAGGTCGAAATCCTTGGGACTCTGCACCAAAAGCCTGACGCGGTGCCGCCCGCGCACCATCGCCACCGGCGCATCCGCGGGCCCGAACAGCTTCATCCCCTCGGCCTGCGGCGCCGCGCCGAGCAGCTTGCGCGCAAAGCCCATCGCATCCTCATGCTCGCTGGCCGAAACGATCAGCGCCGCCAGCCTTCCGAAAGGCGGCAGGCTCCCCTCCTCGCGCACCAGCAGTTCATGGGCGTAAAATGCCTCGCGATCCTGGCTCACCATCGCTTCCATCACCGGATGCGTCGGATGCCACGTCTGGAGGAACGCCCGCCCGGCCTTCGCCGCCCGCCCGGCTCGCCCCGTCACCTGCGTCAAAATCTGGAACGTTTTCTCCGCCGCCCGCGGATCGCCATGCGCCAACCCCAGATCGGCGTCGAGCACGCCCACCAGCGTTAGTTTCTCGAAATGATGCCCCTTGGCGACCAGTTGAGTGCCGATGACGAGATCATATTCCCCCTTCTCGATCTCGGAGAATCGGTCGCGCAGCTGCGCGTTCGAGCCCATGTCCGAGCTGAGGATCACGGTCCGTGCCTGGGGAAACCGCACCGACACCTCTTCTGCTACCCGCTCGATCCCCGGCCCGATCGGGATCAGCGAATCCTCGGTCCCGCATTCGGTGCAAATCTTCGGCCGCTTCTGCTCATGCCCGCAATGATGGCACATCAGCACCCCGCGGAACCGGTGCTCGACCAGCCACGCATCGCAATCGGGGCATTGAAACTGATGCCCGCATGACCGGCAAAGCGTCAGCGGCGCATAGCCCCGCCGGTTAAGAAACAGCAGCGCCTGCTCGCCCCGGTCGAGCGTCGCGAAAATCTCGCGCGCCAGCCGCGGCGCGATCCACTGGCCCTTCTCCGGCGGCTCCTCGCGCATATCGAGCGCCGTGATGTCGGGCAGCGCCTGCGCCGCAAAGCGCGAAGTCAGCATCACATGGCTGTAACGCCCCGAATTGGCGTTGTTGCGCGATTCGACCGAGGGCGTCGCCGAACTGAGGATCACCCGCGCCCCGGCGAGCTTGGCCCGCACCACCGCCATGTCGCGGGCATGGTAATTGACCCCGTCGCTCTGCTTGAACGCCCCGTCATGCTCCTCATCGAGCACGATCATCCCTAATTCGTGGAATGGCAGGAACAGCGCCGACCGCGCGCCCACCACGGCGCGAACCTCCCCCGAATTGATGCCCCGCCACGTCCGGCTCCGCTGGCTCGGCGTCATGTCCGAATGCCACTCCGCCGGCCGCGTCCCGAAGCGCCGGCTGAACCGCTCGAGGAAAGTGTGCGTCAGCGCGATCTCTGGCAGGAGGATCATCGCCTGCCGCCCGGCCCGCAACGTGTCGGCCACCGCCTCGAAAAACACCTCGGTCTTGCCGCCGCCCGTCACCCCGTCGAGCAGCGCCACGCCGAAGCCTTTCGCATCGATCTGCCGGATCTGCGCCAGCGCCGCATTCTGCTCGGCATTGAGCACCGGCGCCGTCTCGTCCGGATCGGGCTTCAACACAATCGGCGGGGCGGGGATCTCGAGCCGCTCCAGCGCTCCCGCCTTCTCCAGTCCCTCGATCACCGAAGGCGAAACCCCGCTCGCCGCGACCATCGCCGACTTGGCCCAGGCCAGCCCGTCACTGACTGAGTCCATCACCCGATAGCGCGCCGGCGTCATCCGCTCAGGTTCGAACCCGGTCTTCCGGAACGCCACCACCGGCCGCTCCGGCTCCAGCGCCTCGCTCGACCGCAATACAGAACGCAACACCAGCCCCGGCGGTGCCAGCGTGTAGCGAGCCACCCAATCGACCGTATTCAGCAGCTCATCCGACAGGGGCGGCACGTCATAGACCTTCGCGATGTCCTTGAGCCGGTTATGCGCAAAATTGTCCTTGGGCGCCCCCCACACCACCCCCAGCGTCAGCCGCCCGACCAGCGGCACGGCGACGATCGACCCGCGCTCGACCCGCATCCCGGCCGGCACGCGATAGGAATACGGCCCCTCGACGGAAACCGAGACCATCACTGCAACAATGTCGGAAGCTTCGCTCATTCGTGCCCGCTTTGTTCACGCTGAACATAGGCACGGCAAGCTGATTCTGCGACCAGTCTCCACTGCTCCCCTCCCCCCTGCGGGGAGGGGCTGGGGGTGGGGGCCGCGCGCTTTTGCCCGCCGACTAAATCATTTCCAGCGCCTGCTTCCGCTTGGGCGGCGGGAAGGCCAGATCGAGATCGCGCAGTTCCGTCTGCGACAACTCGATATCGGCCGCCGCCGCATTGTCGCGCACATGCTCCAGCGTCCCGCTCTTGGGAATCGCGATGACCCCCGGCCGCGCCAGCACGAAGGCCAGCGCGATCTGTGCCGGCGTCGCCCGGCGCTGATCGGCGATCCGCTGCAGTTCGCGGTGCTTCACCAGCCGCCCCTGCTCGATCGGCGAATAGGCCATCACCGGGATACTCCGCTCCCCCGACCATGGCAGCAGATCATGCTCGATGCCCCGCCGCGTCAGATTGTACAGCACCTGATTGCTCGCCACCGCCTTGCCGCCGGCCTTGAGCAGATCTTCCATGTCCTCGATATCGAAATTTGAGACGCCCCAGTGCCGGATCTTACCCGCCTTCTGCAGCGCCTCGAACCCCGTCAGCGTGTCCTCGAGCCCATATCCGCCACGCCAATGCAGCAGATAAAGATCGATCACCCCGGTCTTCAGCCGCTTGAGGCTCCGCTCGCACGCGGCGATCACCGCCGAATGGCTCGCATGGCTCGGTAGCACTTTCGACACGAGGAACACTTCGTCGCGCCGCCGGCTGATCGCCTCGCCGGTGATCTCCTCGGAGAGGCCGTCGGCGTACATCTCCGCCGTGTCGATGAGGGTCATCCCCAGATCGAGCCCAAGCTGCAGCGCCGCGACCTCCTCGGCCCGGCTGTGACGCCCCTCGCCCATCATCCACGTTCCCTGCCCGAGCGCCGGTACCGTTTCGCCACCGGGGAGTTTTACTTGCTTGATCGGCATTTCGGATTCATCCCTTGGGCAACGTCTCGTTCACATCGAACCTTTAGTTTGGCGCCATGTCCACCGCCCTGATCGTCGACGCCGAAATCGAACGCCGCATCGCCGGCTGGCTCCGCGATCTCAGTAGCGTCCGCCGCCTCGCACCCAACACGGTCGAGGCCTACCAGCGCGACCTCGGTCAGTTCCTCAATTTCCTCGGCCCGCATAGCGGCGGCCCAGTGTCGCTGACGATCCTCCGCGAAATGCGCGGGGCCGATCTCCGCGCCTTCATGGCACGCCGCCGCGACGACGGTATTGAAGCGCGTTCGTTGGCCCGGGCGCTCAGCGCCATCAAGAGCTTCTTCCGCTTCCTCGAGCGCGAGGGCGTGCTCACCACCGAAGCGCTCAACATCGTCCGCACGCCCAAAGCCAAGAAATCGCTGCCCAAGGCGCTGACCGTGCTCGAAGCCAAGGCGACGATCACCATGACCGACGAGATGGAGGAGCGCCCCTGGGTCGCGGCGCGCGACATGGCAGTGCTCTCCCTCTGCTACGGTGCCGGCCTCCGTATCTCCGAGGCCCTCGCGCTCTGCCGTGCCGACCTCGACGGCCCCGCTCTGCGCGTCACCGGCAAGGGCAACAAGACCCGCCTCGTGCCGCTGATCGATAATGTCCGCGCCGCAATCCAGACCTATCTCGAACTCTGCCCGTTCCCGCTCACCCCGACCCAGCCACTTTTTCGCGGCGTCAAAGGCGGTTTGCTCTCGCCGCGCATTATCCAGTTGCGGATGACTGATCTCAGAAGCGCACTCGGCCTCCCCCCGAGTGCCACGCCCCACGCGCTGCGTCACTCCTTCGCCACCCATCTGCTCGGCCGCGGCGGCGACCTCCGCGCCATCCAGGAACTGCTCGGCCACGCCTCGCTCTCAACCACGCAAATCTACACTGCCGTCGACACTGACCGCCTGCTCAACGCCTACAGAGCTGCCCATCCCCGCAGCTGAAGCTGCATGACCACCGGACCATCGCCTCCCTCCCCTTGAGGGGAGGGACCGAGGTGGGGGTTGGCCACACGCTCGGGCCGCCACCTTTACAGCCACACCCACGAGGCGTATCTCCGCCTCATGACCGCGCAGCGCACCATCGCTAAACTCATTACCGGCTCCCTCGGGACCGGTGCGCGCGGCTTTTGACCTCACGCAACCGGCCCCGCCATCAGGCGGCGGATTTCCGGTGATCTGAGGCGGGGCGAACAACGGATCGCCCGATGACCACTGCCTCCACTGCTTCGTCAAAGCCCGCCGGCCCTCAGATGCTAGGGATCGGCCTCGCGCTTCTCGGCGCCGCGCTGTTCGCCACCAAAGGCATTGTCATCAAGCTGGCGCTGGCCATCGGCATCGACCCGGTCACCACCCTCACCTGGCGCATGATCGTGGCCGTGCCGATCTTCGTCACCGTCGGCATCCTCGGCTATCGCCAGAAACGCGCAACGCAAGCGCCCGGCGCCACACCGCTGCTCGACCGCACCACGCTGCTTCAAACCCTCGGCGTCGGCATCCTCGGTTATTACGTCGCGAGCTATCTCGATTTCTCGGCCCTCGGCTACATCACCGCCCAGCTCGATCGCCTGATCCTCCTCACCTACCCATTCTTCGTGGTGCTGTTTGGAGCGATGTTCTTCTCACGCAAAGTCACCATGCTGATGCTCGGTTCGCTGGTCGTCAGCTATTGCGGCATCGCGCTGATCTTCTGGAAGGACTTCTCGATCGAGGGTGACAATGTGCTGCTCGGCTCGGCGCTCGTCTTCGGCTCGGCCGTGGTTTACGCCGCCTATCAGATCATGGCCAAGCCGCTGATCGACAAGCTCGGTGCGCAGCTCTTCACCTCGATCGCCATGAGCGCTGCCGGCCCCGCCGTGATCGCACATTTCCTCGCGACCCACCCAATCAGCGGCCTCGCCGTCGACGGCCATGGCCTGCTGCTGATGCTCGCCATCGGCACCATCGCAACCGTCGCGCCCGCCTATTGCATCTCCGGCGCCATCGGCCGCATCGGCCCCGAACGCACCGCCATCATCGGCAATGTCTCGCCCGTCGTCACGGTGAGCCTCGCTATCTCCGTACTCGGCGAGAACTTCACCATCTGGCACGCCGCCGGCACCGCCCTGGTCCTGCTCGGCGTCTGGCTCTTTAGCCGCAAGCAGTCGCCAAAGCGCAGCGAGGTCGAAGCGACGGAAGTGGAGCCTTAGCTCTCAAACTAGCGCCCGTCATGGCCGGGCCTGACCCGGCCACCCAACTGCGCTTTCGGTTGGGTCCCCGGGTCAAGCCCGGGGATGACGAACGAGAGATTTGATTGGGTCGTCCCTCCCCCACTTTGCGGGAGAGGATGTTCCGACCGCTAAATATGAATCGCCCCGTCGCCGCACGTCAGCGCAGCCTCACGGATCGCCTCGCTCAGCGTCGGATGCGCCGCCGTCGTCCGCGCCAGATCTTCTGCCGACCCCGAGAACTCCATCAGCACCGTCAGCGCCTCGATCATCTCCGACGCGCTCTTGCCGATGATGTGCGCACCCAGCACCCGGTCCGTATTCACATCAGCGAGGATCTTCACAAAGCCCTGCGTTGCCAGCATCGCTTTGGCACGACCGTTTGCGGTGAACGGGAACTTGCCGACCTTATAGTCGATGCCCTCCGCCTTGAGCTCATCCTCGGTCTTGCCCACCGATGCGATCTCGGGGTTCGTGTAAACCACCGCCGGCATCGCCGCATAGTTCACATGACCCGCCTGCCCGGCGATCAGCTCGGCCACCGCGATGCCCTCGTCCTCCGCCTTGTGCGCGAGCATCGGCCCAGTGATCACATCACCGATCGCATAGACGTTCTCGGCGCTGGTGCCGTAATGCGGGCTGACTTCGATGCGGCCCCGGCTGTCCATCGCAACGCCTGCAGCCTCAAGCCCCAGCCCCTGCGTGAACGGCTTCCGTCCGATCGCAACCAGCGCGACATCGGCCTCTACGATTGCCATGTCGCCACCCGCTGCCGGCTCGAGCCGCGCGGTCAGCGTGCCGTCATCCTGCTTGTCGATCGATTTGACCTTGGTCGACAGCCGGAACTCGATGCCCTGCTTCTGGAGGATGCGTTGGAACTGCCGCGCCACTTCGCTGTCCATACCGGGTAGAATGCGGTCGAGGAACTCGACCACCGTCACCTTACTGCCGAGCCGCGCCCACACCGAGCCGAGCTCGAGCCCGATCACGCCGGCCCCGATCACCAGCAGCCGGTCCGGCACTGCGCCCAAGGAGAGCGCGCCGGTCGAGGTCACGATTTTTTCTTCGTCCACATCGATGCCCGGCAGGCTCGCCGGCACCGAGCCCGTCGCGATGACGATGCTCTTGGTCTCGATGATCTGCTCGCCCTTGTCGGAGACCACCTTCACCTTGCCCTTGCCGGCAAGCGAACCTAACCCCTCGAACGAGGTGATCTTGTTCTTCTTGAACAGGAACGACACACCATTGACGTTGGCCGAAACCGTCTCGTCCTTGTGCACCATCATCTGCGCGAGGTTCAGCGTCGGCGCCGGGATGTCGATGCCGAGATGGCTGAAATTATGCCCGGCTTCCTCGAACAGCTCCGTCGCATGCAGCAGTGCCTTCGATGGGATGCAGCCAATGTTGAGGCAGGTGCCGCCAAGGGTAGGCATCTTCTCGACCACCGCGACTTTCATGCCGAGCTGGGCCGCGCGGATGGCACACACATAGCCACCCGGGCCAGAGCCGATCACCGTGAGGTCGAATTGGTCCGCCATGACGATTATCCCGCTAATGTTGCCGTTTATGTAGTGTGTCGGGCGCCGAAAGGCCACCGCGACGAAGGATCAAGCTAGAACAAAGCGCCCCAGGCAATAGCAAAGAACATGAGCGCCAGACCTATCGTCGCGACGTTCCACACCAATGAGCGAATGGCGAACACGCCGAACAGATAGAGCGGCAGATAGACGACGCGGCCGGCCATGTAGATGATCGCGCCCCAGAGGATCAGCCCGTCGCCCGGAGCGGCCAGATGCGCGATCAGCGCAAGGACGATGAACACCGGCCAGGTCTCGAGGAAATTGCGCATCGCCTTGTCGGCACGGGCCAGGATCGGACCCGCCGGCGCTTCGTCGTCGCGCGCCGTGGCGGCGTAAATGACGCCATACTGCATGCGATAGAACAGGGACTGCGCACCCAGATAAAGCCCATAGAGCGGCAGGCTCAGAAACAGCAGCCAGAGTTCGACCGTCATGGCTGGATCGCCCGCCCGCCGCTGACCGTAATCGTGGTGCCGGTGGAGTACGACGCTTCGCTCGACAGCAGCCACAGCACCGCGCGCGCCACCTCGTCCGCCGTACCGGGCCGTGGGATGGGAAAGCTCGGCGCCATCCGCGCCGCGCGGTCGGGCTCGCCGCCCGAAGCATGAATGTCCGTGTCGATTACGCCGGGCCGCACGCTGTTGACCCTGATGCCTTCACTGGCCACTTCGAGCGCCAGCCCCACCGTGAACGTGTCGATCGCGCCCTTGGCCGCGGCATAGTCCACATAGGTGTTGACGCCACCGAGTTTCGAAGCTGCCGAGCCGATATTGACGATCGAACCGCCCTTGCCACCCTGCATGGTCGAGAGCCGCTTGATCGCCGCTATGGCGCAGAGGAACGAGCCCGTGACATTGACGGCGAGGATGTGGTTGATCCGCTCGGCAGTCATATCCACGACCCGCGATGTCGGCCCGACGATACCGGCATTGTTGACGAGGCCGCTGAGCGCTCCGAGCCGGTCTGCCGCGGCAAAGATGTGCTCGACATCGCCCGGCTGGCTCACATCGCCACGCACCGCGATCGCTTCGCCGCCCTTGCCATGGATCTGCGCGCAGACCCGCTGCGCCGCGTCGACATTGCCCGCATAATTGACGACGACCGCATAACCGCGCTCCGCCGCCAGCAGCGAGACCGCAGCCCCAATGCCGCGGCTGCCGCCGGTCACCACCAGAACGCCGTTCGTGCTCATGGGCAGGGCCTCAGAGATCGAGGACCAGCCGCTCCGGCGCCTCGAGGCTTTCTTTGACGCGAACGAGGAAAGTCACGGCTTCCTTGCCATCGACGACGCGATGATCATAGCTCAGCGCGAGATACATCATCGGACGCACCACGATCTGACCATCGACGACGATGGGCCGGTCCTGGATCTTGTGCATGCCGAGAATGCCCGACTGCGGCGCGTTGAGGATCGGCGTCGACATCAGCGAGCCATAGACGCCGCCATTGGTGATGGTGAACGTGCCGCCCTGCATATCGGCCATCGACAGCGCGCCATCGCGGGCGAGCTTGCCCAGCCGGCCGATATCCTTCTCGATGCCGGCAATCGTCAGCTTGTCGGCGTCACGCACTACGGGGACCACGAGGCCACGATCGGTACCGACCGCGATGCCGACATGGGCGTAGTTCTTGTAGACAATGTCGTCGCCATCAATCTCGGCGTTGACGTTGGGGATCTCCTTCAGCGCGTGCACCACGGCCTTGGTGAAGAACCCCATGAAGCCGAGCTTCACGCCGTGCTTCTTTTCGAACAGATCCTTGTACTGCGCCCGCAGCTCCATGATCGGCTTCATGTCCACCTCGTTGAAGGT
>JBDSHC010000004.1:0-15170 GCA_039918675.1 Devosia sp. | reverse complement strand
GCGAGTATGGGCTGACGCCGGACGATGTGCATGACAGCTTCAATTTCTTCATGAATACGGAAATCGGTGCAGACGGGCGAGCGACGATCACGAGGCAGTCGAGCAAGGCAGGCGATTTCGTTGAGCTGCTGGCGCTGACCGATGTGCTGGCCGTGCCCAATGTGTGCGGTGCGGATATCATGCGGACGTCGAATTTCTCGCTGAAGCCGATCAGGCTCGAAATCCATGAGGCGGCGCCGGCGGATATGGCCGCCGTGCCGCCGACGCCGATCTTGCGCAGCCAGCGGGTTCCCGCCGATTTCCGGCAACCGAACATCAAGGCCGACCGCGAGCTTTACCGGGATCCTGGCTACCAGCCGGTGTTCACCAATGTGCCGCTACGGGTGGAAGAGCTGGCCATCGTTCTGGATGAAGACGAGGCCGCGCTGTTTGACGCGGTGCGGTTGCCGCTTTACGGCGATGATGAGGGTGCGGCGCTCAGGGATGTTCTCTTCAGCTGGTGGGAGGAGACCTATCTCGCCGCGTCGAGCGGTGCACCGGCGATCGGCAAGCGATAGCGGACCAATCCGGATAGAGCTGGCTTGTCATTTGACATAGCGCCTCCGGGGAATTTGGGGCATGAAGTGGCGCGATGCCGATTTCGACCCGCTCCGTTATTGTTTCGAGTTTTGCGTTCCTGTTCGTCGGTTTGCTGGCGCTGCTCGGGATCGTGCTCGTCACGCTATGGCTGAATGAGCGGGCGCAGTTTTACTTCGACGATGTGGTGGAGGCGCGCGACACGCGCAGCGCGGCGGTGGAGCTGAGAAGCGCCATCCAGACGGCGGAATCGAGCCAGCGCGGTTTCATGGTGACGGGGAACGAGATTTATCTCGCGCCCTTCGATGTCGCCAAGACCCAGGCGCAGCGGCAGATGGGAATTCTGAAGCAATTGCTGTCGTCCTATCGCGCATCCGACACGGCGGTCGAGCGGTTGATGGCGATTAACACGGCCAAGTTCGACGAGATGGACCAGACCATCACGCTGAAGCGGGCGCGGCACGATGACGAGGCGCTGGCGCTGTTCCGCTCGAACAAGGGCAAGGCGCTGATGGATGAGGCGAACATCTTCTTTTCGGGGATCATCCGGTCGACGGACGATCGGCTGACAGCGGGCGTTGCCGAACAGCGTGAGAATGCGGGCTGGGTGCGGCTGGTGTCGGCGCTGGGTGCGCTGGTGATCCTTGCCGTGGTGGGCGGCGCATGGATTGTGCTGTCGCGCTACACGCAGGAATTGCGGGCGACGCGCGACGAGGTGACGGCGCTCAACACCGATCTCGAAAAGCGCGTCGGCGCGCGCACGGCGGATCTGGTGATGGCGCGTGACCGGGCGCAATTGCTGCTGTCGGAAGTGAACCATCGCGTCGCCAACAGCCTCGCCATGGTGTCGTCGCTGGTCAATCTGCAATCGAAGTCGCTGACGGACGAGGCGGCCAAGAGGGCGCTGGCGGAGACGCAGGACCGCATCTTTGCGGTCTCGCTGGTACACAAGCGGCTCTATGGGTCGAGCGATGTGGGCGCGGTTCGGCTCGATGAATATCTGTCGGGGCTGCTCGAGCATCTGAAGACGTCGCTGCGGCATGACGGGCAGGGCGTGTCGCTGAGCTATGAGCTGGCGCCGGTGCTGCTCAAGACCGATGCCAGCATCAATCTGGGCGTGGTGGTGACCGAACTCGTCACCAATGCGTTCAAATATGCCTATCCAGATGGCGCCGGGCAGGTGCGAGTGCTGCTACGCGAATTGCCCGATGGCAAGGCCGAGCTGGTGGTCGAGGACGATGGAATCGGTCGCGTCGATGGCGCGCCGGCGAAGGGGACGGGGCTCGGGTCGCGGATCATCACGGCGATGGCGTCTGGCCTGCAGGCCGGCATTGAGTACCGGCAGCGCAACCCGGGTACGGCCGCGGCGCTGACGTTTCCGACCGTCGCGTAGGCCCCGGCTGGACGATGGTATAGGAACGTGGAAATAGACACCGCGCCGCCGCGTCAGGTGTGCTGGATGAGGGGAGCGCAATGCGGAGGAAGTTCGGCACTCTGCCGAAGCTGATGGGCCGGGCGGCTTTGCTGCTGCCGCTGGGCTTTTCCGCTGTCGCCCTCGCTGACGATCGGCCGCAGGGGATCACCGAACCGCAGATCCTGGCGCCGTTCAATCCTTACGCCGCGTCCTGCATGGTGCCGCCGGGGCTCGACAGATCGCTCGGCTTTGCGCAGGACAATAATAGGCAATTCATCGAGGGCGTGGGTTTCGGTCTCGCGCAGGCGGCGAAGGATCGCGGGCTGAGCTATGAGGCGCATTCGGCGAACAATGACGCGGTCGCGCAGGCGGCGGATATCCGCTCGTTTGTCGAGCGCAAATTCGGGGCGGTGATCTCGCCGCCCGTCGACGTGTTCCAGGTGGCGCCGGCTCTGCAGGAAGTCATCTGGTCGGGCGGCTATGTGGCGACGGTGGTGCCGCCGCCGGCGACGACGATCCTCAATGCGCCGCAATATCTCACCGGCAAAGTGCTGGGCGACGATGCGGCGGCCTTCATCCGTGACACGCTCGGCGGCAAGGCCAATGTGGCGCTGCTGACGCAGGACAGTCTGCAGTTTCTGACGCCGCGCTTCGTCGCCATTCGCGATGCGCTGAAGGATATGCCGGGCGTCAACATCATCGCCGACATTTCGCCGAACCCGGTGAGCGAGGATGGCGGCTATGCGACGATGAAGATCATCCTCGAGGCGCACCCCAATGTCGATGTGGTGCTGGGCGCCGATGCGGTGGTGCTGGGTGCATTGCGGGCGCTGCGCGAAGCGGGGCGCGACCGGCCGGATCAATATCTGGGCGGTATCGACGGCGACCCGACGGCGATCTTCGAGATCGAGAAGGGCGATGGACCGTACAAGGCCAGCATCGCGCTATCGTCGCCGGTGTTCGGCTATGCGCTGGGGAACCTTGCCGCCGACTGGCTCGACGGCAAGAGCGTGCCGCAGGCCATGGACATTCTGCCGGTGGCGCTGACCAAGGACAATCTGAAGCAGTATGAGGCCGACCAGGCCGATCCTGGCGCCGTGTTCAACGATCCGGTTCGGCGCGACGCGTATCTGCGGATGTATGGCAACATCTGCTACGATTCACGGGACCGGTATCTCAATTTCCCGTGGTCGTCGGAAGCTGAGTAGAGCGGCGGTCCAGGTTAGAAGATCATCGTCACGCCGGCGCGCGCCTGGCTGCTTGGCGTGCCACCGAAAGGCACGGTGACGCCAATGCGGCCGTTGAACCGGATGGCGTCCTTGACCGGCATGTCGAGGCCGACACTGGCTTCGACGAAATCGGCCGCGCCGGAGACTCCGGGGGCACCCAGTGAGATCAAGCCCGGGATAGCGCCAGAGATGGCGCCGCCGTTCCCGAAATTGTGCGCGTAGCCAAGATTGGCAGCGACATATGCATCTGGCCCGAACTCGTAGCGTCCATCGACGCCAATACGGGCGATCGCCGATGTGGTGGTGAACGCGGCGAAGGTTGCGGGGAAAGGCCCGCCGGTTTCGGTGTAGCCGGCGTAGGAAATTGACGAGACGGTGACGCTGACGAAAGGCGTAACCAGCGTGTCGGCGACGAGATCGCTGAAGGTCCACCCGGCCTCGGCCGTGAAGCCTGCGCCGCTGCCGTTCGTGGCACCGGTCGAGGTCACGAGCGCCGCGCCGTTGTGGTAGCCGCGGGTTATGGTGCCGGTGAGGCCGATGAGGCTGCCTCCGACAAGCCAGTTCGGGCCGCTTTCGGGCCGCGAAGCGATGAAGGCGGCGACGGCCGGGCCGGTGAATGATGCGGCTCCCGAGAACGGCATTTCAGTGAGGATGCCGGCGATGCCGAGCGAGCCGCCGATGACGAGGTCGTCGCCGAGTGCGTAGGTGGCGCCGACGGTGGCCGAAGTAGTGGGATCGCTGTCGAAAGCGCCGTAGGCGAATCCGGTAATACCGCCATTATTGCCGGCATCGGCCATGTCGCCCGCGGCTTCGAACTGGCTACCGAGATAGGTGCTGGCGGTTGCGCCGACCGTGCCGAGGCTTGCAAAGGATTTCGTCGCGTCGTTGACATCGAGGAAGGACCAGATCGGCGGCGCGGTAGGATCGGGGTCGCCGCATTTTCCGAAGCACGCGATCCACACGCCTTCATCGAGGCCAGTCGTGAATCCCCAGCCGGCGATCACCGATCCGTCCTGAGACACCGAGTTTGCGGCTATCAGCAACCAACCCGAGGTGTCGACGCCGCTGCCGGCGAGGAGGTCGGCAATGGTCTCGACAGTTTGCACGCCGTTCTGGCTGGTCCAGCGGACGGCGGCGGAGCCTTCAGGCGCGGGCCTTCCGATGGCGCCAACGGTAGTAAGGCCGTCGCCGGAGACGTCGTAGGCGTATTCACCCACGGCATGGGGGAGCGTGGGCAGTTGTTCGTAGGTCCCGTTCTCCCAGCGGAAGGCGTGGGGGCTGCCTGGAGCGCTAGACGCAGCATCGAAACCGACTATGACGTTGCCATTATCAGATATGCTGGTGATCGTGGTCTTGTCGCCCACGCCACTCAGACCAATTGCGATTGGGGTTCCGCCGTTCATCGAACGGAAGCCCACAATGCCCACGCCGCTGTTCTGATTGTGCCCAACGATCACCGAGCCATCCATAGAAATGAACTGCGCCGTGCCGGTGGTATATCCGCTGAGCAAATCGATGTCCGTCGTGGTGCCGTTCTGCCAGACAAAGGGAGTAGGGTGCAGGTAGTCCGTCCCCCGTCGCCCCACTATGACAGAACCGTCGCGGTTTACGGCCCACGCGTCCATGTAGTCAGGGCCGGTGGGGTCGAGGTCTTCGAGGCCGCCTGCGGCGGTGTGACGGAAGGCGTGTGTTAGTAAGGGCGAATACGATTCATTGGTGCCCACGATCGTAGTGCCGTCGCTCGATATGGCGTTCGACCGGCCTAAAGTGAAACCCGGCATGAGGCCCAGCGAGGACCAGGTGCCATTGGCCCATCGGTAAGGGGTCAGTGTGCTGCCGTCCGTCCCCGCGGCGACGCTGCCGTCGAATGAGAGGCCTGTGATGTAAGTGTGTGCACCCAGATCAGTGGTTAGCCCGCCGGACCGGATAATTGCATGTTGAGCGGTCGCTCTGCCCCACGTCACCGTCGCGCCATTGCCGGAGACCATGGGGTAAAAGAGGATGCCGTCGGGTGGTGGGATGGCGTTCAGATAGAGCTTGTCGGCCCCGATCGCTGCGGCGGGCGCAAGTGCGCACATGGCGACAATAGAAACTCGCAGCGCAAGACCACGCAAGGCAGCGTGCGAGACCGGCACGCGACTACGATCCAAAGACACAGAACCCCCAAATGCCACTCTGACGCTGCGGCAGGGGCATATGCTCAGCTTGGAGCGTCACCGGCAACCGAGTCCCGCCAGGGAACGGGAGACGATGCGGCATTGTCACAGCGCGCTGAGCGAATAGCAAAACGGCCCCGCCGGGAGCGGGGCCGTTGGGAAGTGAGAGTGCGGCCGCTCTTACTTCGGAAGCAGGACGTCGTTGACGACGTGGATGACGCCGTTCGACTGCATCACATCGGCGACCGTGACTTCGGCAGCGCCGCCGGATTCGTCGAAGATATAGACCTTGCCACCGCGTAGCGCGGCGGTGAGGACGTCGCCACTAAGCGTCGTCATGTTGTAGCTGCCGCCCATCGCCTTGATCTTCTTCACGAGGTCGGCGGAGGTGACAGTTCCGGCAACGACATGCGCGGTCAGGATCTTGACCAGCGTGTCCTTGTTCTCGGGCTTTAGCAGCGTGTCTACGGTGCCGGCGGGCAGCTTGCCGAAGGCGTCATTGGTGGGGGCGAAGACGGTGAACGGCCCCGGCCCCTCGAGGGCCTCGACGAGGCCGGCGGCCTTGACGGCAGCGACGAGCGTCGTGTGATCGGCCGAGTTCACGGCGTTCTCGATGATGTTCTTGGTGTCGTACATCGGCGCGCCGCCGACCATCGGATTGTCCACGGCATAGGATGCGGTGGCGAGCGAGGCGGAGCCGATAATTGCGCAAGTCAAAGCGAGCGCCAAACGGCGCTTGAAACCGGTCTTCATGTTGAATTCTCCCTGTCGGCGCGCCGTTTTTCGACCGCGACAATGAGAGCTACGGACGATTTTTCAGATCGGTTTCATCACAAACGACGAAATGTGTTTTTGTGATCGCGTGGGTTGAGTCGTGTTCTAGTGGCGCCGACGGGCGGCGGTTGTGCGATCGATTTTCATACCGGCCCGCGGCGATCTGTTTTCCAATTCGCGCGACAGCCATGCAGATTTTCTTTGATCTGACGAGAATGCGCAAACGCATTACTCGACAATCACGACATAGTTAGTAGTCTTAGTGCATCGAGCCTGCGTATTCGTGACGCGGCGACGGAGCGGTGCAAAAATGACGAATGAAAACAGACAGATAAAGCTTGGCGCTTTCATCATGGCGACGGGCCACCACGTCGCCGCCTGGCGGCATCCAGACTCCGACGCGACCGCGGGGCACAGCATCGACCACTATCGCGGGCTGGCCGAAACGGCGGAACGCGGATTGTTCGATTTGATCTTCGTGGCGGATTCCCCGGCTGGCTGGGACAGCGATCGCGACCCCGAAATCCGGAGCCGCGTAAGCCATTCGGCGCATTTCGAGCCGGTGACTTTGTGGTCGGCGTTGAGCCAAGTGACCGAGCATGTGGGGTTCGTTGCAACCGCGTCGACCACCTATGAGGATCCGTATCTGCTGGCGCGGAAGTTTGCGTCGCTCGACCATATTAGCAAGGGCCGCGGCGCCTGGAACGTGGTGACGACCGGCGCGGACGTGTCAAAGAATTTCTCGATCCCCGGCCACCCGGCGCATGCCAATCGCTACGAGCGGGCAGAGGAGTTCGTCGATCTCGTGCTCGACCTGTGGGATAGCTACGAGGACGACGCGCTGGTGATCGACAAGGAGGCCGGTGTCTTCCTAGATCCGAGCAAGGTGCATTTCGCCAATCACAAGGGACCGATCTTCGAGGTGAAGGGGCCGCTCAACGTGGCGCGTTCGCCGCAAGGTCGGCCAGTGGTGGTGCAGGCCGGCGCTTCGGAGCCGGGCCGCGACCTCGCGGCGCGGACGGCAGAGGTGATCTTCACCGCCAACCAGACGCTGGCCGATGGACAGGCGTTCTATTCGGACGTGAAGCGCCGGCTGGCGAAGTTCGGGCGACGCCAGGACGAGCTCGTGATCATGCCCGGCATCTTCCCGGTGCTCGGCGGGACCGAGGCGGAGGCGCAGGGGAACTATGAGTTCATCCAGTCGTTCGTCCATCCGACGATCGCCTGGTCGATCCTCAAGCAATACTATGTGGGTGTGGACCTCAGCGGCTACGATCTCGACGACAAGGCGCCACCGCTGCCCACCGACACTGAGCTCAACAAGAGCCGGCTGAAGCTGGTGTCCGACCTCGCGGCACGAGGGCTGACGCTGCGGCAGCTTTATCTCTCCCTGGCGACGGCGCGCGGTCACCGCACGGTCGTGGGTACGCCCGAGCAGGTGGCCGACGCCATAGGGGAGTGGTTCTTCAACGGCGCGGCAGACGGCTTCAACATTATGCCGCCGATCCTGCCGACCGGGCTCACCGACTTCGTCGAGCAGGTGGTGCCGATCCTCCAGAAGCGCGGCTGGTACCGCACGGAGTACGAGGGCAAGACCCTGCGCGAAAATCTCGGGCTTGCCCGGCCGGCCAACCGGTTCGTCGAACGCGCCGCGGCGCAGAGCCAGAGGAGCGCGTAATGAGCCAGCTCAAGATTGTCGGCTTTGCCGGAAGTTCGTCGCGGCCATCAAGGACACGCAATCTGGTCGAGGCGATCGCCAATGCGGCAGCAACGCGCGTCGGGGCCGAGGTGAGCATCTACGACCTCAACGAGATCCATCCCTCGCTGGGCTCGACGCTCGATCCCCGGCAGGCGCCTGCCGATCTGGTGCAACTGATCGACGAAATCACCAATGCCGATGTGCTGGTGGTTGGATCGCCGGTCTATAAGGGCACCTATTCGGGGCTGTTCAAGCATCTGTTCGATCTGATCGAGCCGAAGGCGCTGAAGGACAAGCCGGTGGTGCTATCAGCCACTGGTGGCAGCGAGCGCCATGCGCTTGTGCTCGACCACGGGCTGCGGCCGTTGTTCGCATTCTTTTCGGCCGACATCGTCGCAACCGGCGTCTATGCGACCGAGACGGAATTCACCGACTACCAGCCGACCGGCAAGTCACTGCTGTCGCGCATCGAGCGCGTTGCGGTGGAACTCGATTGGCGGCTGGGGGCACGGCGCAACGAAGCGCCCGTAGCCAACGAAATTCTGGCGCAGATCGCCTGAACCCAACTCACTTATCCTGGAGACTTGAATGCTTACGCGTAGAAGCACACTGAAGCTATTTGCCGGCGCGGCTGCCCTGTCGGCACTGCCGTTCGGCACCGCCCGCGCGCAAGGCGCGACGGAGTTCCGCATCGGCTGGCAGAAGGGCGGCGTGTTCGCGCTCGCCAAGGGTACCGGTGCCCTTGAGAAGCGGCTTGAGCCGCGCGGTATCAAGGTGTCGTGGAACGAGTTCACCTCGGGTCCGCCGCTGCTCGAAGCGCTCGGCGCGGCCGCGATCGATTTCGGTTCGACCGGCGACATCCCTCCGCTGTTCGCGCAATCGGCCGGTGGCGATCTGCTCTATGTCGCGTCGAGCAAAGGCAGCCTCGATGGCTCGGCGATCCTCGTAAAGAAGGATTCGCCGATCCAGTCGCTGGCCGACCTCAAGGGCAAGAAGGTCGCGTACAAGCGGGGTTCGAGCGCGCACAATTTCACGCTGAAGGCGCTGCAGAGCGTCGGGCTGACGCTCGACGATATCGAGACGGTTGATCTCGGTCCGCCGGATGCGGCGCCGGCCTTTGCCAACAACCAGATCGACGCCTGGACCATCTGGGACCCGTACTATGCGATAGCGGCGCAGGCAGCCGATACGCGGGTGCTCGCGACGACCGAGGGTCTGGTCGATTCTTGGGGCTACTATCTCGCCAACGGTGCTTACACGAAGGCCAATCCGGATGTGATCCTCGATGTCATCGACGAGCTGGGCAAGGTCGGTACCGCCGCACAGGCCAACATCGATGCGACCGTCGGCGAGATCGCCAAGATCACCGGCGTGCCGGTCGAGGTCCAGAAGATCGCGCTGACCCGCAAGGGTGCCGATCTTGGCGCGATCGATCTGCTGACGCCCGACAATCTCACCTATCAGCAGGCTCTGGCTGACACCTTCTTCGATCTCAAGATCATCCCCAGGAAGCTCAACATTGCATCGGCCTTCTGGTCCGCGCCGAAAGCCTGAGGAGGCATGAATGACGCTGATTGCTGAACTTCCCAAGCAGGCCACGCTCCCAAGCGGGCCGCATCTGCTGCAGGCCGGACGCTGGATCGCCGCGCGGGCAAGCGGTGCGCTGCCGCTGCTCCTGCCGGTGACGATCGTCGTCGCCTGGCAGATGGCCTCGAGCCTGGGATTGATCGGCAACCGGCTGATGCCTGCACCTGTCGATGTGGCGCGGGCGTTCTGGCACAAGGCGAGCAGCGGCGACCTGGCGATCGATATCCTCGCCAGCGGCCAGCGCGCTTTGTCGGGGCTGCTGGTTGGCGGCTCGATTGGCTTTCTGCTCGGCCTCGCGAACGGTGTGTCGAAACTCTCCCATCAGCTCACCGACACGACGCTGCAGATGCTTCGTACGATCCCGAACCTCGCGCTCATTCCCCTGGTGATCCTGTGGTTCGGGATCGGCGAAGAAGCCAAGCTGTTCCTCACGGCGCTCGGCGTGTTCTTCCCGATCTATCTCAACACGCTGCATGGCGTGCGCAATGTCGATCCGCAATTGATCGAGATGGGGCGCGTCTATGGGATGAATGGCTGGACGCTGTTCCGCAAGGTGATCTTCCCCGGCGCACTGCCGTCGATCTTTGTGGGCTTGCGGTTCTCGCTCGGCATCATGTGGCTGACGCTGATCGTGGCCGAGAGCATGGCCGCTTCGTCAGGCATCGGGCATATGGCCAACACGGCGCGCGAATTCATGATGACCGATGTGGTGGTGCTGGCGCTGGTGATCTACGCGCTGCTCGGCAAGCTTGCCGACTGGATCGCGAAGACGCTCGAAAGCCTGACGCTGCAATGGCATCCGGCGTTTCAGAAACCGGAAAAGAAGTGAGACTGAGATGAGCGAGATTATCAATCCGGTTCGCAAGACCACTGTCTGGGGCAAGGAGATCGAGCCCGAATTCCTGCCGCGTCCGGTGCGGGGCGATGCGCCGGCGCGCGGTGTCGGGATCCGGCTCGAAGGTGTCGAGAAATCGTTCGGCGATGTGACGGTGCTGAGGGGCATTGACCTCGAAGTGCCCGAGGGGCAGTTCCTCGCCATCGTCGGCAAGAGCGGCTGCGGCAAGAGCACGTTGCTTCGGCTCCTGGTGGGGCTCGATGAAGTCAGCGGTGGGACCATTGCCTTCACCGATGGCGGGCGGGTGACGAAGCCCAATTCGCGCATCGTGTTTCAGGAGCCGCGGCTGCTGCCCTGGGCCAAGGTCGGCGACAATGTCGCTGTTGGGCTGGGCGAACGCGTTGGCCGGGCCGAGCGTAGTGAGCGGGTCCGCGCAGCGCTGAGCGAAGTGCAGCTCACCGAGAAGGTCGCCGAATGGCCAGCGCGGCTGTCGGGCGGACAGCGGCAGCGCGTGGCGCTGGCGCGAGCGCTGGTGAGCCAGCCGGACTTTCTGGCGCTGGACGAGCCATTGGGCGCGCTCGATGCGCTGACGCGGATCACCATGCAGGGGTTGGTCGAGCGGGTGTGGCGCGAGCAGAAATTCACGGCGCTGTTCGTGACGCATGACGTCGCGGAAGCGGTGGCGCTGGCGGATCGGGTCATCGTGCTCGACGAGGGGCGGATTGCGCTCGATGTCGCGGTGAATCATGAGCGGCCGCGTGAGCGGGGCGCTGCGGATCTGGCTGAGCTCGAGGGGCGGCTGCTGAAGGCGATCTTTGCGTAGCGCGCTTCGAAGCATCGCCCGGTAAGCGGGCATTAAGACTAGTTAACATGCGTCCGCGCGCGGCGCTCGGAATGGCCTATAGATGGACCCACAACAGAACGCCAGAATTGCGTTCTGCTCTGGGGTTCATTGGGGCTATCGAACATGTTTCGCCGTCGCGGTTTGGCGCTGGGTTTTGGTGTGGCTATGGTCGCGCTAACGCTTGCTGGATGCAGCAGTTTTGGCGGCGCATCGCTGACCGCCAAGCCGATGCAGGTGGCTGACCTGCCCAATATCGGCAGCTACACATCGGATGCCGCACTCGTCGAAGCGCGCGGGCATTTCCGCAACAGCGATTTCGGGCATTCGGCGGCGCTCTACAAGCGCGTCGTCGAGCTGTCGCCGGACAAGGCCGAGGGCTATGTGGGCCTCGGCGCATCATATGACCAGCTGCGCCGCTTCGATCTTGCCGATCGCGTCTACGCCTCGCTGTTCAAGCTGAAGGGCGGGACGGTGCAGTACTACAACAACCTCGGCTATTCGCAGATGCTGCGTGGCGATCTGTCGGGTGCGCTAAAGAATTTCCGCGAGGCGCAGAAGCTCGATCCCGAGAACACAGTCATCAGCAATAATCTGCAATTGCTGGCGGACGCGCGGGCGCACGCCTAGGCGGTGAGCGCCCGGCTCATGGAGCCGGTGTGGCGCTGACGATGACCGGGCCGTTCTTGCCCAATCCACCAGTCTTGTACATCGACGGTTTGGACGGATTGATCGTCTGGATCGCCATGTTCGCCCGCACGGCATTGCCGTGACTGTAGGCGATGCGATCGGTGTGTCCGACATAGTCCGACGCGCAGGCGCCGAGCGATAGTACGACAACGAGATTCGTCGTGAGCTTCAGGAGCGACATTCTGGTCACGAGCCGGACTCCGAACCGAGATCGATGATGTAGCCATAGGGGCCGACGACACCGTCGCCCGACTTGAAACCCTTGAGCATGGCGGGGGTGACTTCCATCTGGCCGAGCGCGAAGAACTCGAGATCGTTGGCCGGCTGGGTCTTATCGAGCGGCGAGGCGAGCATCTGGCCGGGTGTTGCAGGCTGGACCAGACGCGGCGTCACGATGACGACGAGCTCGGTCTCGTGCTTCTGGTAGCTCGAGGATTTGAACAGCGAGCCAAGCACCGGCACATCGCCGATCCACGGCAGTTGGCTCTGGCTGAGCTTGGTGTCGTTCTGGAGGAGCCCCGCAACCGCAAAGCTCTGGCCGTCCCGCAGTTCGACCGTCGCGTCGAGGGTGCGGGTGTTAAACACGGGATCGCCACCGCCGGTGTAACCGAAGATGCCGCTGACCTCGGGGGTCAGCTTGATCTGGATACGGTCGCCATCGAGCACGGCGGGCTGGAACACCAGGCGGACGCCGAAATCCTTGTAGGTGAGGGTGGAGTTGCCGTTCGCGTCGGGCGAGCGGATCGGCACCTGGCCGCCGGCGAGGAAGCTCGCGCTGACGCCGGAGAGCGTCGTGAGGTTGGGCTCGGCCAGGGTGCGGACGAGGCCCTTGGTCTCGAGCGCATTAATGGTGGCGTTGAGACTGATGCCGCCGCCCGAGATGATGTTGGTGATGAAGCTCGAGAACGAGCTGGCTTCAGCAGCAGGGCCGCCGGCGCCGATTTTGGCGGTGAAGCCGCCGGCGCTGCCGCTCCATTGGATCCCGAGTTCGCGGCCGGCGTCGCGCTGCGCCTCGAGGATGCGGACCTCGAGATTGACCTGCTGGCCGCCGACGAGGGTCATCGTGTTGACGATGGCTGGGCTGCCATACTGCGCTACGATGTCGAGCACCTTCTGCATCGAGATGGCGTCGGTCACGGTGCCGCCAAGACGGACACGGCCGTTGATCGAACTCACCGTGACTGCGGAATTGGGCAGTGCGGCGCGGATCGAGCGGCTCATATCGGCGGTGTCGGCGCCCACTTCGACGGCGAGGAGGCCGATGGGCGCGCCTTCGGCGGAGTAGAGATTGACGGTAGTGGCGCCGAAGGCCCGGCCGACGAGATAGATCGATTTGTCGGTGATCGGTTGCGCGTCGGCGATCGTCGCGTCGGCAGAGACCACTTTGCCGACCGCGCCGGAGACGACCACCGTCACCGCCTGCGAGACGGGCAGATTGATGCGCATCACCGAGGTCGTGCCCAGATCGTAGTTGATCGTCTGCGCCAATGCCGGTGTCGCGAAGGCGAGGATGAACAGCACGAGGGCGCCCAGAAGGCGGAGGAGGGTGGACAAGGGCGAGCGGTCCTTATGGGGTCGGGCGGGGGTTGTCATTGCGCGGCACCCCCGCCATTGGTCCAGAACGGGCTGGTGATGCGGATCGACTGGTTGGCTGCGCTCTGCGCCGAAGTCGTTTCGGTCGCGGCGTCGGCCATGGGCCGCAGGACCAGGGACAGGCTGCCGGAGCGCGCGGCGTTGACGACCACTTCGGCCTGGGCGGGATCGAGTTCGAGCACGGCGAGGGCTGCCTGCTGGAAGATCTGCGTCCGCGGATCGGCCGGGTTCTTCGGCTCGCCAGTGGTCCCCAACTCGCCGAGGCGGGCGTCGATGGCCAGCACGCGGGCGTTGTGGACGACGGTCTGCGAAATCTGGCCACCCGCGCCGGGGCGGGTCATGACCACATCGACCCTATCGTTGGGCACGATATAGCCACCCGACGCAGCTTCCGGGGCAACGGCCACGGAGACGGCACGCGTGCCGGGCGTGAGGACAGCGGAGAGATAGCCCTGGTCGGCGCGGACGATCTTGTCCGCCCGGATCGGCTCGCCGGGGAACAGCTCGAAACGGACCATGGAGCCGGCAAGATCTGTGATGGCCTCGGGGGTCGCGGTGTCGGTGATGTATTCGCCGCGGAGGGCCGTGTCGGGCCAGTCCTGCCAGGCGATGGTGCTGGCCGACAGACGCTCGCCCATGCCGATGGCCTTGGTCGCGACCAACACCTTCACCATGGGTGCAACGGGTGGGGGCGGAGCGGTGACGGCTTCGAGTGTAGCGGCGACCGGCGCCTCGCGGCTGGTCGCGAGATACGCAGCGAGACCGCCGGCGACGAGGGCGACTGCGATCAGGATCAGGCGCGAGGGTTTGAGGAATGAAGGTGTGCCGAAGGTGGGCGCGCGCTTGGGCGTGTCGTCGGCGCCTTCGACATGGATGCGGCGGAACTCGGCGCGGAGCGCTGCCAGACTTTCGGGCGAGCCCTTGGAGATTGGTTCGCGCTCCAGTTCGGAGCGGAGAAAGCTCATGCGCTCGCGCGCGTCCTTGGACTGCTGGGCCCGCGCATCGGCAGCGGGCGCCGGATCCTCGTCGTCGAACAGCGCGGTGGCACGCTGAGTCTCAACGCCGCGGCGGTCCAATCGGGAGGGAGCCGGCTCGGGCCGGCGGGCTTCGTGTTGATCCGCGTCTAGCCGGGCGGCGACGGATTGCGTTCGACGGAGCAAGAAACCCTCACTGACACCGTCCGGCTGGAGCGCTGCACAGCGCCGCCGGACGCTGCCATGATTAGGCGACAAGCCTCACCGTCGGGTTCCAACGGGCGTACAAGTGCTAACGATAGCAGCAAGGGGGCGTTAGCTATTCGCGGGGGGCGCGGGGGGCGGAGCCGCCCGAGCATCGCTCGCACGGACGTCGCGCGGTCAGGAGTAGCTTTGGCGCAGGTGGGTGGTGCCGAAGGCCTGGCGGAAATCGTCGACGTAGATCTGCTGTGGCGCCTGGCCAGGTGATGGCAGGGTGGTGAGCATTTGCAGCAATTGGGCCTCGTTGTTGGCGCCTAGTTTGCTGGCGAGGCTGGAGCGATGCCGCCGCGCCGCGACATCGTCCATCCCGAGGCGTCGACCGGCCTCGATACAATCGAGACCCGCGACCATGAGGGACGCAAGGGCGCGTTCATAGGGGTTGAGGCCGTAGAGATGGCCGCCCTCGGCGCGATGGCGTTCGTGGTCAAGTGCGATGTCGAAGATGGACATTCTGTCTCCGGGCGACGACTGGAGCTTAACTCCTAAGACGCATCATATACTTTCTCTAAGTCATTGAAAATTGTGAGAAATGTCCTCGTAA
>JBDSHC010000003.1:0-5388 GCA_039918675.1 Devosia sp. | reverse complement strand
GCATCAGTTTTTTCTCGCGCTTATCTCTCGGTCGTCATCCCCGGGCTTGACCCGGGGACCCAGCGATTTCCGTGCGGCGCGTCCGGCTGGGTGGCCGGGTCAAGCCCGGCCATGACGGCGGAGGGGTTGGTGAATGGTCGGTGCAGTGTGGAAGGTTGCTAACGCTGCGCTGCATTGGCCAATTCCAAGGGAGTCCTCTCTTCTATATAGAGACGGCCAACGCACAAAGGCTGACAGAATGGCTGAAACCACGCACTTCGGCGAACGCACCGTCCCGCTCGAGGACAAGCAGGCGCTGGTCGACAAGGTGTTCCACGACGTCGCCGACCGCTATGATCTTATGAACGATCTGATGAGCGGCGGCGTACACCGGCTGTGGAAGGACGCGATGGTGGCGCGCCTCGCGCCGCCTAAGACCGGATCGGTGCCCTATCGCGTGCTGGACATGGCGGGCGGCACGGGCGACGTCGCCGAGCGTATCCTCAATGCGTCGGTCGGCTATGCCGAGGTGACGGTCAGCGACATCAATTCGGACATGCTGCGGGTCGGCGCCGAGCGGGCCAAGGCCTGGCGCTTCGGCAGCCAGGCGAAATTCGTCGAAGCCAATGCCGAGGAGTTGCCGTTCGCGGACGAGTATTTCGACGGCTACACGATCGCCTTCGGCATTCGCAACGTGCCGCGGATCGACAAGGCGCTACGCGAAGCTCACCGCGTGCTGAAGCGTGGCGGACGGTTGCTGGTGCTGGAGTTCTCGACCGTCGATGTGCCGGGGCTGGACCGTATCTACAAGGAGTGGAGCGACCGGGCGATCCCGCCGATCGGCAAGGCCGTGACCGGCGACGCGCAGCCCTATCAATATCTCGTCGAATCCATCCGCAAGTTTCCGAACCCGGCGCGGTTCAGCGCGATGATCGAGAATGCGGGGTTCAAGCGCGTGATACATACGGCGATGACCGGCAATGTCGCGGCGCTGCATGCGGCGTGGAAGATTTAGCTTGGCGCGGTCTCTCCGTACCCTCGGTGTCATTCCCGCGAAGGCGGGTATCCAGGAGCCGCGCGCGCCGTGGTTGAGGCCCCTTGATTCCCGCCTTCGCGGGAATGACACCGTGTGGAGGGAGGACTCATGAGCGCTGCCGCAACTTTCAGACTCCTCCGCGCTGGTTTCGTTCTGGCGCGCGAAGGTGCGCTGTCGGTGATCGATACGGAGGCGGTGCCGCCGGTGATGCGGACGGGGGTGCGGATCGGGCGGTTCTTCGAGCGGGGCTCAGTGCGCAAGCGCGGGCTCGAGGAGAATTTGCGGACGGCGCTCGATAGGCTCGGGCCGACCTATGTGAAGATCGGCCAGTCGCTGGCGACGCGGCCCGATATCGTCGGCATCGATGCAGCGGCCAATCTGGCGCTGCTGCAGGACAAGATGGATCCGTTCGACGCGGCTCTCGTGCCGGTGCTGCTGAAGGCGGCGCTCCATGAGAAGGCCGACGAGCTCAAGGAGATTTCGGCACCGATCGCGGCAGCGTCGATTGCGCAGGTGCACAAGGCCGTGCTGATCGAGGACGGCGTGCGCCGGAACGTGGCGGTGAAGATCCTGCGGCCCGGGATAAAGGCGCGGTTCCGTGCCGATCTCGAGGCGCAATATGCGGGCGCGGCGCTGGCGGAACGCTGGGTGCCATCGCTGCGGAGGTTGCGGCCGACCGATGTGGTGCGCACGCTCGACCGCTCGGCCCGGCTCGAACTCGATTTGCGGCTGGAAGCGGCGTCGATCTCGGAGATGGCCGAGAACATCAAGGACGATGAAGGCTTCGTGATCCCGCAGGTGAGCTGGGACCACACGGCGGAGACGGTGCTGACCACCAGCTGGGTCGAGGGCATACCGATCCGCAATGTCGAAGAGCTCGATGCGGCAGGCCTCGACCGCAAGGCGTTGAGTGTAACGCTGCTCCAGAGCTTCCTGCGGCACGCCATTCGCGACGGCTTCTTCCATGCCGATATGCATCAGGGCAATCTGTTCGTCGATCCCAAGACCAGCGCCATCGTTGCTGTCGACTTCGGCATCATGGGGCGTATCTCACGCAAGGAGCGGCGGTTCCTCGCGGATATCCTCTATGGCTTCATCACGCGCGACTATCAGTTGATCGCCAAACGGCATTTCGAGATCGGCTATGTGCCGAAGCACCAGTCGGTCGACGATTTTGCGCTCGCTTTGCGCTCGATCGGCGAGCCGCTGCAGGGGCGAACGGCAGGCGACATCTCGATGGCCAAAGTGCTGGGGCAATTGTTCGCGACGACCGAGCTGTTCGAGATGCAGACGCGGCCCGAGCTGGTGCTGCTGCAAAAATCCATGGTGCTGGCGGAGGGGGTGAGCCGTATGCTCGACCCCAATCTCAATATCTGGACCGTGGCCGAGCCAGTGGTTGGCGATTTCGTGCGGCGCGAGGCGGGACCGCTGGGCCGGCTCGAGGATCTCAAGGATAACGCCGTCGTGGCGATGGATACGCTCGGCCGCCTGCCCGGCCTGATGACGCGCGCCGAAGCGGCGCTCGATGATTACGATACCGATAGGCGTTCGCCACAACAGAAGACAATGCGCGTGATGTTTGTGGCGGCATTCTGGATACTCGTCGTCATCGCCGCCGCACTTGTGGCGAGGCTATTCAGGTAACATTCATCGCGAACTGCCTAACTCCGGCCCAATGCTTGCGGTCCTTGGGACCCGCCCATAGATTGGCGCCATTCTGGGCGAGGCGTTTCAATTGAGAGGGCACTTCGAATGAAATTCACATCTATGGCCAAGATCGCCGGTGCGCTGGCGCTGACCTTCAGCCTCGCCGGCTGTATCGACATGACCGAAGATATTCTGGTGACGTCGACCACCACGGCGAAAGCCACCATCACGCAGACGATGGGTGCCGACATCTATGCGATGGTCAAAGCCGCCGAAGAAGGTGGCAGCGACAGCAAGCCGTTCTGCAAGGGCACGGGCGAGACGCTGACCGACAATGACGACAAATCGGGCACGTGCGTGATCATCTCCGAGGGCGCGTTCGCGGACCTCACCTATGGCGATGACGATTCGACCGGCAAGCCGATTTTCAAGGACAATGGCGACGGCACGGTGCGCGTTTCGATCGTCACCAAAGGCATGATGGGCGACATGGGCGCCGAAGGCCAGGACGCCGAGACCGCCGCGATGCTGAAGCAGATGTTCGACGGCCATTTCCTCACCATCCGCTTCGGCGGTTCGGAAATCGTCGAGACCAACATGGAAAAGACCGCCGAAGGCAATTACGCCGAGACCAAGATCCCCTTCACCGGGCTTCTCGATGGTACGGCCAAGCTGCCCGACGAGCTCTATGCGGTCGTGAAGCCGTAAGGGAGCATCGTCGGTGACCGGCCGGATCGAGATTGCACTGCGTTATTTCGATCACGGCCGGGGCCTCGAGATGCCACGGCAACAAACTGAAGGTGCGGCGGGAGTCGATCTCCGCGCCGCCCTTCCGCCGGACGAGGTGAGTGTGATCGCCCCCGGCAGCTATGCGATGATCCCGACCGGCATCGCGATTGCGCTTCCCCTTGGGTTCGAGGCGCAGATCAGGCCGCGATCGGGCCTTGCGGCAAAGCACGGCGTGACGGTGCTCAATTCGCCGGGAACGGTGGACGCCGACTATCGCGGCGAGATCAAGGTTCTACTCATCAATCACGGTACCCAGCCCTTCGAAGTGCGGCGCGGCGAACGCATCGCGCAGATGGTGGTGGCGCCGGTGCGTTCGGTAAGTTTTCGCGAACAGGAGAATCTAGATGCGACTGAACGTGGTGACAAGGGTCACGGTTCGACTGGCCGCTAGCCTTGCGGCGCTTTTGGCGCTGCTTGTCCCGGCGATGGCCGGCGACAGGGCGTTGATCAATTTCATCGGCTTTTCGCCCGACGGCAAGTATTTCGCCTTCGAGGCCTATGGCATCGCCGATGGCGTCGGCGGCGCCTATTCGGAAGTGTTCGTCGTCGATCTGCCGGCCGACAAATGGGTCTACGGCTCGCCCTTCTCGGTCGACACGTTCCAGGATCCTAACCCCGAAGAGCGGCCGCTTGCCGAGGTGCGCGCGGCGGCGCTGAAAAAGGCCCAGGACAAGCTGAAGCCGCTCAATATCAGCGTACCGGTGGAGACTCTGGCGCTGCTCGGCGATGGCGTGGACGATGACGGCAAGCTGATGGACTGGTCGACGCCGATGTGCTGCGGGCCGGGCCAGATCCTGGACGATAAGTTCGAGCTGAGCCTCGAGACGTTCCCGATCAAATCGACCGAGGATTATTGCAACGACATGAGCCCGGTGGGTTATCGGCTCTATCTCGAAGCCGGTGGCAACGAGACGGAACTGCACAAGGACGGCGATACGCTACCGAAATCGCGGCGTTGCACGGTGGACTATCGCCTCTACGCGGTGGTGCAGCCGATGGAAAGCAACGGGCCGCGCGTCGCGATCATCTCGTCCTATCCGTTCGGCTTCGAGGGACCGGATCGCCGCTTCCTCGCGGTGCCCGTCGATCAATGAGTCTTTCGCCCGACGAGACGCGCCGCTATGCGCGGCACCTCGTGCTCAAGGATATCGGCGGGGCCGGGCAACAGAAGCTGAAGGCGGCGCGTGTCGCGGTGGTGGGCGCGGGTGGTCTCGGTAGTCCGGTGATCGCTTATCTGGCGGCGACGGGGGTCGGGACGATCGGTGTGATCGACGATGATCGCGTCAGCGTCAGCAATCTACAGCGGCAGATTATTCATCGGACGGAAGACGCGAGGGTGGGGAAAGCTGACAGCGCCGTGCGGTTCGGTGCAGCGATCAACCCCTATGTCGCGATTGTTGCGCATGATGCGCGGCTCGATGGAGCGAACGCCGCGTCGCTGCTTAGCGGCTATGAGCTTGTACTCGACGGGACGGACAATTTCGAGACGCGGCGTGTGGTAGCTGAGGCTGCAGAGGCGCTTGGGTTGCCGCTGGTTTCGGGCGCGGTCTCGATGTGGGATGGGCAGGTCACGGTGTTTGGGCCGGGCGGCAAGCAGTTCGCCGATCTCTATCCGGTGACGCCGGATGCTGAGGATGTGCCGAGCTGTGAGGCCGTGGGTGTGCTCGGGCCAGTGACCGGGGTAATCGGCACGCTGATGGCGATGGAAGCGATCAAGCTGATCACCGGGAGCGGCGAGCCGCTGGTCGGGCGGCTGCTGCTCTATGATGGACGGGCGGCGCGGTTCACTGAACTGGAATATTGATCTAGGGGAACTAGTCCCACAGTCGTCATGGCCGGGCGAGACCAGGCAATCCAGCTGCACGTCCTGTTGGGTCCCCGGGTCGAGCCCGGGGATGACGATCGAGGGAATTGTAGTTGCGGCCGCCCCCTCCACC
>JBDSHC010000002.1:0-5845 GCA_039918675.1 Devosia sp. | reverse complement strand
AAAAGCCCGCCCTCTGGCGAACCAAAAACCGCGGCAATCTCTTTGACGATTCTATGCGAAACGCAAGGAATTCCGGGCGTTTTGCCCACGTCACCGCCGCAGCGACGTTAATGAAGCCTGAAACTTTAGGGGTCAACCGAAAATCCCCCAAACCAGGGCGCAAACGCCCGGATTCCGGGGTTTTCCACCAATCAGACCGGCTTTTCGGCCGTTGGGCGCGTGCGCACGGTCAAAATCACCGGAATCACCAGTAGATAGATGCCCACACCCACCGCCCAGACGATTCCCGGCCAGCTGTCGCGAACCCCGAAATAGACGGCCGAGAAGAACAGCGGCCCGAAAATCGAGCCAAGGCTGACGATCGACGCCATCACGCCCTGCAACTGGCCCTGCTTGTCTTCGCCCACCTGCTGGGTGGTCAGCGATTGCAGCGCCGGCACGCCTACGCCCCCGAGCGCGTAGAGCGGCAGCACGGCAAAGATGATCCAGCCCTGGGTCGCTATGGAGCTGATCAACAGCCCGGCACTCTCGAATGCCATTCCAACCAGCAATGCGTTGCGCTCGCCGAGGCGTTTGGCGATGGGGCCTGGCAACACTCCCTGGACGATGGCGTGGAAAAGCCCATAGCCGGCGAGCGACAGGCCGACCATAAGACCGTTCCACTGGAAGGCATCCGTGCCATAGAGCGCCCAGACCGTCCCATACATGTTGCCGACGAAATTGAGGATGAAGAACACCGCGATCAGCGGCAGCAGCGTCTTAACCCCAAGGGCCCAGCCAAGTGGCACCAGCGGATTGAGCGCCTTGAGGTCGAATTTGACCCCCTTCTGACCCGGCCGCGATTCCGGCAGGACGAATAGCGCCAGCGCGAAATTGAGCCCGTTGAGCGCCGCGGCGGCAATGAACGGCGCGCGGATCCAGATGTCGCCCAAAATGCCGCCAAGCACCGGCCCGATGATGAAGCCGATGCCGAACATCGCATGGAACATGCCGAAGCGCTGGGCGCGTTGGGCCTCAGGCGTGATGTCGGTGATATAGGCCGTCGCCACGGCCATGTTGGCGCTGGTGAGCCCTGCAATGGCGCGGCCGACGACGAGCATCCAGAGTTCGGGTGCAAAGGCCATGAAGAGGTAGTCGATTGCGGCGCCTGCCAGCGAGATCAGCAGCACCGGCCGCCTGCCGAAGCGGTCGCTCATGACGCCGAGGATCGGCGAGAACACGAATTGAACGGCCGCATAGAGGGCGTACATGATCCCGACATAGGGCGCGATGTTGGAAACGTGCGTGACGCTCTCGAGCAGGCGCGGCAGGATCGGAAAGATGAGACCGATACCAACTGCATCGAGCGTGACGGCAGCGAGGATAATGACGAGCGGGCGGTTCAACTTAGGGCCTCGGGATCAGAGTGTCGGCAAGGGACGTGTTCCATATTCGTTCACGTTCGGCGTTGCAAACGCAAATCCCTGATGGGATCGATCAATGATTGACGCATGTCCCCCCTTGTTGGGAGGTCCCTGCCCCTATGCCGCCACTGCCTTTGGGCGGCGCAACAGGCTCGAGAGGACTGGGACGGCGAGCAAATACATCGCGGCGGCGATGAGCCAGACCGCGCCGGGGAAAACGGGCTTGGTGAAGAAATAAATCGTCGTTCCAATCAGCGGGCCGGCGATTGAGGTGAGGCTGGCCGCACTGGCAAGGACGCCCTGCAGCTCGCCCTGCCGGTCTTCGCCCACTTGCGCCGACATCAGCGATTGCAGCGCCGGCAGGCCGACACCGCCACCGGCAAACAGGGGGGCGAGCGCAAAGGCCATCCAGCCCTGGGTGGCGAGGCCGATGCAGACAAAGGCGATCACGTCCGAAACGATGCCGACGACCAGCGTCCCGGGCTCGCCGATCCGCTTGGTCAGGGGGCCGGTGATAAAGGCCTGCGCAAGGGCATGGCAGAGGCCGAAAGTCGCGAGCGACAGGCCGAGCGTAACCCCGTCCCAGGCGAACTTCTCGGTGCCATAGAGGACCCAGATGGTGCCGGGGATATCGCCATTTATCGCAAAGATCAGGAACAGCGCGATCAGTGGCGCCAGCGCTGGAAAGCTAAGCGCCCATTTGAGCGGCGCAAAGGGGTTCAGCGCCTTGAGCTCAAGCTTCTCACGACTGGGAACGCGGCTCTCCTTGAGCATCGTAAGCGCCAGGATGAGGTTGAGCGCGTTGAGGCCGGCGGCAACGAGGAACGGCGCGCGGAGGAAATAGACGCTGAGCAGGCCACCGAGGATCGGCCCGATGATAAAGCCGACGCCGAACGCCGCGCTCATCCAGCTGAACCGCTGCGCCCGGTCTTTCTCATCGGTGATATCGGCGATGTAGGCGCTCGCCACCGCCATGTTGGCACTGGTTATGCCGGCGATGAGGCGGCCGATCACAAGCACCCAGAGGCTCGGGCTGAACGCCATGATGAGGTAGTCGATCGCGGCGCCGGCGAGCGAAAGGATCATCACCGGGCGACGCCCGATGCGGTCGGACAACAGGCCGAGGATGGGCGAAAACAAAAACTGCATCGCCGCGTAGGCCGCGAGGATAAGGCCGTAGGTCGTCGAAATCTCGCCAGTGCCGGTCAGCTCCTTGAGCAGGCCTGGAAGGATCGGGAAGATAAGCCCGATGCCGATGGCGTCGAGCACGACAACGAGAATGACGACGAAGAGTGAGCGGGTCATCGAACCGCCTCCTTATCAACGATAAAGCAACTTATCGGTGATAAAGTGCTTTATCAGTGATAAGTCAAGTCTCATGGCAATCGAACGCGAAACAATCCTCGACGCGACGCTCGCCCTGCTCAATGAGGTCGGGCTGGACCAGTTCTCGACGCGACGCCTGGCGGAGCGCCTCGGCGTCCAGCAGCCGGCGCTCTACTGGCACTTCCGCAACAAATCGGCCCTGCTCGACGCCGTCAACGAGGAGATGCTGAGCCGCTACCTCGACCACCGCTATCCCTCGCCGGGCGAAAGCTGGGACAACTTCACCTTCGCCAACGCCCGCAGCTTCCGGCGCGCCTTGCTCGCCGTGCGAAACGGCGCCCGCATCAATGCCGGCACGCGGCCAACCGCCCAGCAATTCGCCGATGCCGAGCGGCAATTGTCGCTCTATGTGGCCGCCGGCTTCTCTGCGCAGGAGGCCCTGAACATAGCGATCGCAGTCACCCGCTACGTGGTTGGCTTCGTCCTCGAGGAGCAGGACGAGCGCGACCGGGCGGAGGACGAGCCCAACTTGGCCGATGGCGATCCGCTACGGGAAGTTGCGCCCTACCCCATCCTGTCGGCAGCGCTCGGTCCGCTGCTTTCGAGCGGCTCGATCAACACCGAGGGCGTCTTCGAGGGCGGGCTGGCCTACATGGTCGCCGGCATTCGCGCGAGTCTGGCGTCCAAGCGCTCAACGCGACGGCCCCGAAAATCCGTATGAACATCCAACTCGTTCGATGGCCGCACGCGACCCTGCCTGTCGAACTTGGCGCGCTGCTCGCCGAATCTGAGGAGGCCGGCGTGGAGTGGATGGCCAGGTTTGCGCAGCAATGGCAGGATCGCCCCTTCCTCGATGCGGGCGAGGGCCTGTTTCTGGCGATGCTGGAAGACGTGCCCGTGGCGATGGCCGTCATCTCCAGGGACGGAATGGCCGATGATCCCGACGCGGGCCGCCTGCGCTACATTTTCGTCAGCCCGGCGGTGCGGCGGCAGGGCATAGCTGAAGCGCTCGTCACCGCCGCGCTGGTGGCGTCGGACCAGCGCTGGCAGCGGGTGACGCTGCACACCGACAACCCCAACGCTGCGGCGCTCTACCTCCGGCACGGCTTCCGCGAGAGTCACGAAGCGGCGCGCACGACCCATGTCCGCCTTAACCCGCGACAAAAGAAAACGGCGCCCTGAGGCGCCGTTCACAGAAAGCTCGGCCCGCCGGGCTCAGACGGCGGGCCGCAGGTCCGACTACTTGTTCATCATCATGGACTTGTGCATGTCGGGCATCATCATCATCGGCATTTTGCCCATGGGCTTCATTTCCATCTTCATCGGCGCCATCGGCGGTGCCATTGCCGGCATCGCGGCCATTGGCATCATCTCGCCGGGCTTGCCGTGGAAGATCATCTTGAGCCAGGCATCGCCGTCCATTTTGTCCATGGCAAAGGCGCTGGGCACGATCATCAGAGAGGCCGCTGCTGCGGCGATAGCGATTGAAAGCAGGCGCATTTAACGCTCCGTGTTGAATAATCGGCGCAGCAAATCAGACTGCGGTGAGTTCAACAAAGCACATCACGGTGAGCGAAAACCCGATCTAGTGAGTCGTATTAGTAACCGGAGCCCAAACGAAAACGGCGCCCGAAGGCGCCGTCTGAAGATTGTTCTAGACCGATCGTCTAGTGCGCCACGGAACCGGTCTCGTCGCCGTCAATCGTGAGGTCCGCAACGGCGGGCACCACCTTCGGCGTCTCGTCGTAAATCCATTCGATCGGCTCGGGCTGGCGGACCAGCGCGTGCGACAGAACTTCGTCCATGCGGCTCACCGGTACGATTTCCATGCCCTTGGTGACGATGTCCGGGATCTCCTTGAGATCGCGCACATTCTCGGCCGGGATCAGCACCTTCTTGATGCCGAACCGGAGGGCCGCGAGCAGCTTCTCCTTGAGGCCGCCAATCGGCAGCACCCTGCCCCGCAGCGTCACTTCACCGGTCATCGCAACGTCGTGGCGAACCGGAATGCCGGTCATAACCGAGACGATGGCTGTGGCCATGCCGACGCCGGCAGACGGGCCGTCCTTGGGCGTCGCGCCTTCCGGCACGTGTACATGGATGTCGCGCGTGTCGAACATCGGCGGCTTGATGCCGAGATCGACCGCACGCGAGCGGACATAGCCGTTGGCCGCCTGGATCGATTCCTTCATCACCTCTTTGAGGTTGCCGGTGACAGTCATGCGGCCCTTGCCATGGGTCATAATGGCTTCAATGGTCAGCGTTTCGCCACCCACCGAAGTCCAGGCAAGCCCGGTGACCAGGCCGACAGCCGGCTCGGCATCGGCCTTCTCGTTCCGATAGAAGGGCGGGCCGAGATATTCCTCGAGCAGCGTGTCGTCGATCGTCACTTTCTTCGACTTCGCCTGCATAATCTGGCGCACAGATTTCCGCATCAGCTTGGAAATCTCGCGCTTGAGATTACGGACGCCGGCTTCCCGCGTGTAGTTGCGGACGACCTTCATCAGCATCTCGTCGTCGATGACGAATTCCTTCGCCTCGAGGCCGTTTTCCTTGAGCGTCTCGGGGATCAGATGGCGCCGCGCGATCTCGAACTTCTCCTCTTCGGTGTAACCCGAGAGGCGAATAATCTCCATGCGGTCCATCAGTGGGCCGGGGATGTTGAGCGTGTTCGACGTCGTGACGAACATCACATCGCTGAGGTCGTAATCCACCTCGAGATAGTGGTCGGCGAACGTGTTGTTCTGTTCCGGATCGAGCACTTCGAGCAGCGCCGAAGACGGATCGCCACGGAAGTCCTGCCCCATCTTGTCGATCTCATCGAGCAGGAAGAGCGGATTGGACTTGCCGGCCTTCTTCATCGACTGGATGACCTTGCCGGGCATCGAGCCGATATACGTCCGGCGGTGGCCGCGGATTTCGGCCTCATCGCGCACGCCGCCAAGCGACATACGGATGAACTCACGGCCGGTCGCCTTGGCAATCGACTTGCCGAGCGAGGTCTTGCCGACGCCCGGAGGGCCGACGAGACAGAGGATGGGGCCCTTGAGCTTCCCGGTGCGCGCCTGCACAGCCAGATACTCGACGATCCGCTCCTTGACCTTCTCGAGGCCGTA
>JBDSHC010000001.1:0-6923 GCA_039918675.1 Devosia sp. | reverse complement strand
GAAAGCCGGCAAACACTGACCCGTTTGCCGAGAGCGCATTGATCGACGTGACGTTGGCGATAGGCGTCAGCGTGCCGTTGCTCCAGATGGTAGTGGTGTAAGGAGAGGAGCCCGTATTCAGGACGATAACGCTGCCGTCGGCGGACATGAGGGGTGTGTTGAACGTGCCTGTAGTGCCAAAAAAGCTGTCGACGGCTGACACAGGAGGCACGCTTACAAGCAGCGCCAAACCTGTCGACGCAAATAAAGCCAAAGCGGGCCAATGCCCGCGGCGCCCCAACTCAGAACTCATTGGTGCCGCCCCCGACTAACCGCTTGAACTTTAACGTATGTTAACGTTCTCGCGTGGGCGCACAACACGGACAAGACGGCGTGGGTGCGGCTAGGTGAGGCGGTCCTCGGCGTCGCGTAGGATGGCCACACGCAGGGCTGAGGAGAGGTTGGGTCCTTCGCGGGTGCGGTCAATGTCTTCGATCAGCGCGACGAGGCGGAGCCCGCGGCGGGTTGCGAGGGCTTCGAGGCCGGCCCAGAATTCGGGTTCGAGCGCGATGCTGGTGCGATGGCCGGCGATGGTCAGCGAGCGCTTTTGCATGAGGCGTTCGCGAGCACGCCGCTACTTCTTGCGGAAAGCGTCGAGGCTGACGACTTTTTCGCCCGGAGCTTCGGCGGCTGCGGGCGCTCCGGAACTGTTGCTGGCGGCGGGCACGAGTCGCGTCGGCTCGCTGGCCTCGGCAACTTCGTCATCGGTCGGCAGCGCGGTGGCGCCGGTCAATTGCAGGCCGAACTGCACGGAGGGATCGAAGAAGCCTTTGATGGCGGTGAAGGGAACAATGAGGAGTTCAGGCTTGTCGTCGAAGCTGAGGCCGACTTCGAAACCGGTCTCGCCGACTTTGAGGTCCCAGAACTGGTTCTGGAGGACGATCGTCATGTCGGCGGGATATTGCTCGAGCAGGCGCTGGCTGACGCGGACGCCGGGCGCCTTGGTCAGGAACGAGATGAAGAAGTGGTGCTCGCCGGGCAGGCCGGTCTTGGCGACTTCGGACAGCACTTTGCGCACAACGCCGCGCAGCGCTTCCTGAGTCAGAATATCGTATCGAATATGATCTTGAGCCATGTCGCCGCCGGAATCCGTTGCTGGCCATATCAGCCGCGACGGGCGGTAAACACAAGCAGAAAGCAGCAGGGAAAGTGCAGGCTTCTGTTGCCAGGTGCCTGCGAACCCCGCCTCTAAACCGCTAAAGCCTAGAGGGCTTTATTTCAGGTACCAGCACCGCTTACGCGGCGAGAGCAACCTTAGCATAGTTGTCATTTGCAACTATAAGGATGGCCTGATGACGGTAGTGCCATGCCGAGCGAAAACACACCCTTTACGCCCTCGTCGATCCTGTTTCGCCCCCAGTGGCTCCCCTTGTGAGGGGAGATGGTGGAGGCGCCGGGTACTGCCCCCGGGTCCGATGGGTTTATTACGATAGCCATTTATCGCCATAGCCGTTGCCGGCACTTTCAATATAGGCGGCGGGGGCGGGGGATGCAAATGCGCCGCGCGGGTGTTATGTAAGGAGTTTTAAAATACATTCCTTACTTCGGGAGGCGGCGATGGTAGCGACAGTGACGGCCAAGGGACAGATAACGATCCCCAAGGCGGTGCGCGAGGCGTTGGGTGTGAAGGCCGGAAGCAAGGTGGATTTCAAGCGCCTCGACGGTGGCGAGATCGTGTTGATGAAGCAGGGGGCCAAGCCCGCCAGCAAATTCCAGAAGCTTCGAGGATCTGCCGGTCCTGGGCCGACAACCGACGAATTGATGGCGATGCTACGCGGTGACGATTGATCTTCATCGACACGAATGTCCTGTTCGACGTCGTAACCAATTCTGATTGGGCAGATTGGTCGACGGCGCGCCTCGAGGAGGCGGAGCTGCAGCACGAACTGGTCATCAACGACGTTGTCTTTGCAGAACTTTCTGTTCGATACTCCAGCGTCGAAGCGACTGAGAAAGCGCTAGCTGCATTTGGTGCCAAGGTGCAGGTCATTCCGCGCGCCGCATTGTTTCTGGCTGGACGGGCGTATCAACGATACCGCGGGCGTAAGGGAGCAACGAAGACGGGCGTCTTGCCAGACTTCCTCATTGGCGCCCACGCGTCGGTGCTCGGCATCGCAGTCCTCACGCGCGATCCCGATCGATATCGGACTTACTTCCCGAAGCTCGAATTGATCACGCCCTAGCCTTCAAGCACCGCGAGCCCCTCGATCTCGACCATGAAATCGGGGCGACCTAGCGCGAGGACCTTGAGGACCGTCACGGCGGGGGGATGGGCGGATTTGCCGGCGAATTTCATCCAGGCTTCGAAGCCGGGGGTGATGTCGAGGTCGCCGGCGATGTGGATGGTGAGTTTAACGAGGTGCTCGCCGCCGGCATTGGCGGCTTCGAGGCAGAGGGCGAGGTTTTCGAGGGCCTTGGTGGTCTGCTTGCCCAGATCGCCCTTGAAGACGATCTCGCCCTTGTCGTTGACCGAATTCTGGCCGCCGATGACGAGAATGCGGGCGCCGGCGGGGATGATGAGGGCTTGGCTGAAGGCGGGGTTGCTGTGCATGCCTTTGGGTTTCAAATATTCGACCTGCATTTGTGTCTCCTTGTGAGAATCGCTGGTTTTGGGGGCTAAATGCGCCGGTTGCCTGCTAGAAGCGTGGCCTGAAGGAGTGCCTGGAAATGTCAGTATCGGCCCTGAGACGGAGCACGGAGAATGCCTCTCACCCTGAGTGGCAGTATCTCGATCTGATGCGCACGATCCTCGATACGGGCATTGATCGGTCGGACCGGACGGGTACGGGCACGAAGTCGATTTTCGGCCATCAGATGCGGTTCGATCTCGCCGCTGGCTTTCCGTTGCTGACGACCAAAAAGCTGCATGTGAAGTCAATCGTTTACGAGCTGCTCTGGTTCCTTCGCGGCGAGACCAATGCGCGCTGGCTGCAGGAGCGCGGGGTCAAGATCTGGGATGCCTGGGCGGATGAGGACGGCGAACTGGGGCCGGTTTACGGTTCGCAGTGGCGCACCTGGCCGGACGGGCGAGGCGGCACGATCGACCAGATCGAGAATGTCGTGCACTCGATCAAGACCAAGCCGGATTCGCGGCGGCATATCGTGACGGCCTGGAACCCGGCGGAAGTCGACGAGATGGCGCTGCCGCCGTGCCATTGCCTGTTTCAGTTCTATGTGGCCGACGGCAGGCTGAGCTGCCAGCTCTATCAGCGCTCGGCCGATGTGTTTCTCGGCGTGCCATTCAACATCGCGTCCTATGCACTGCTGACGCTGATGATGGCGCAGGTCACGGGGCTCGAGCCGGGGGAATTCGTGCACTCGTTCGGCGATGTGCATCTTTATTCAAACCACGTTCAGCAAGCCCATGAGCAATTGGCGCGGACGCCGAAGCCGCTGCCGCGGATGACGCTCAACCCGGACAAGCATTCGATCTTCGACTTCGAGTTCGAGGATTTCATGCTGACTGGGTACGACCCGCATCCCCACATCAAGGCCGAGGTTGCCGTATGAGATCGCTCCTGCTCGCTGCCCTGCTTCTGACGGCTACGCCGGTGCTTGCCAACGACACCATGTCCCAGTTGGGCACGGGTGGCTTGGTGTTTATCACCAGCGAGGACATTTCGATGGATTCAGAGGATCTGTCGGTTGGGCCAGAGCAGGTGAAGGTGGTCTATCAGTTCACCAACAACGGCAAAGAAGACCAGCACGCGCTGGTGGCGTTCCCGTTGCCCGACATCAAGGGCGATGGCGACTTCATGGTGAGCGTGCCGACCGAGGATGCGGAGAACCTCTTCGGGTTCACGACGACTTTCAACGGCGAGGCCGTCGAGTCGACATTGCATCAATACGCCTTCGCGGTTGGTATCGATCAGACGGAGCTGCTCAAATCGCTGGGCATTCCGCTGGTGCCGTTCGGCGACGACACGCGCACTAAGCTCAACGCGCTGCCGGACGAGGACAAGCAGAACCTTATCCACCTCGGGATGGTGATCCCGATGGAATATGATGATGGCGGCGGCTGGAAGACCGACTACACGCCGATTTGGACCGTGAAGTCGACTTATAGCTGGGAAGCCGATTTCCCGGCGGGCGAGACGGTGGATGTGGTCCACACATACAAGCCGAGCGTTGGTGGCACGGTGGCGGTGACGTTCCTGACGCCGCCCTATCCCGATGAGGATCGCGGCAAGGACTACAAGGACAAATACTGCACCGACGCCGATCTGATCAAAACGCTGAAGAAGACGCTGACGGGGCCGGAGGACTATTACTCGGCGCCCTATACCGAGAGCTGGATTTCCTACATCTGGTCGACCGGCGCGAACTGGGGCGGGGCGATCAAGAAATTCCACCTCACCATCGACAAGGGTGACGCCAAGAACCTCGTTTCCTTTTGCTGGGACGGCAAGGTGACCAAGACCGGGCCGACGACTTTCGAGATGGACGCCACGGACTGGTTTCCCCCCTATGGCAAAGAGCTTGAAATCCTGATCCTCAACCGCAACGATCCGGTCGATAATGCAGGCTGACGCGATCAGCGTTGCGATCCGAGATGCGGCGCGTTCCGATGCGCCGCTCATCCTCAAATTCATCAATGATCTAGCGGTCTGTGAGCGGCTGGCTCATGAAGCGGTTGCGACGAGTGCCGACATCGAACGCGAGCTGTTCGGGCCTTCACCCAAGGTGTTCTGCCAGTTGGCGGAGGTTGAGGGAAAGCCGGCGGGCTTCGCGCTCTGGTACTATACGTTCTCGACGTTTCAGGGCCGGCTTGGCATCTGGCTAGAGGACCTCTTCGTCGACCCCGACATGCGCGGGCACGGCATCGGCAAGGCCCTACTGATCGATCTGGCGCGGCGTTGCTTGCGCGAGGGGCTGGGGCGGTTCGAGTGGAATGTGCTCGACTGGAACCGGCCATCGATCGATTTCTATCAATCGCAGGGCGCGGTGTTCCTCGACGACTGGCGGCGTTGCCGGGTCAGCGGCGCGGCGCTGGATCGGCTGGGGGCAGCATGAGTGTCGCCGTCTCGATCATCGCGGCAGTGGCCGAGAATGGTGTGATCGGCAGTGGCAACGCCATTCCATGGCGTATCCCCGGCGATTTTGCCCATTTCAAGCGGATGACGCTGGGTAAGCCGCTGATCATGGGGCGGAAGACGTTCGAGAGCATCGGGCGACCGCTACCGGGCCGGACCAACATCGTGGTCAGCCGGCAGGAGGGATATCAGCCCCAAGGCGTGATCGTCGTTTCGAGCCTCGAAATGGCACTCGAGCGGGCGCAATCGATCGCCGCGGCAGAGCGGGCGAATGAGGTTATGATCGGCGGCGGGGCCGAAATTTACCGGCAGGCAATGCCGCTAGCGGACCGGATGTATCTGAGCGTGATTGCCGCCGAGCCCGAGGGCGACGCGTTTTTCCCGCAGATCGACTTCGAGCAGTGGAAGTCCGGCGGCGAGATCAACGTCGCGGTGCATCCTGAGGACAGTGCGGCATTCCGCGTCAGGGTTTATCGCCGGAACCCCTTGGCCCGCCGTTGATCGGCCCGGATCGTCAACCTATATACGTCAATTCATGTAACCAGCTGAAAGGCACATAATGCCCTGGGACAACAATACGGGGGGCGGCGGTCGCAACAATAATAGCGGCGGTCCGTGGGGTCAGGCGCCCGGTGGTGGCGGCGGAGGCGGGGGCCCAAAGCGGGGCGGCACGCCAAATCTCGAAGATATTTTGAAGAATGGCCGTGACCGGTTTCAGGGCGGCGTTCCCGGCGGACGCTGGGCATTGGCCGGCGGCGTGGTCATTCTGGCCGTTTTCTGGCTGTTCAACTCGATCTACACAGTGGACCCGCAGGAAGTCGGCGTCGAAACGACGTTCGGCCGGCCCAGCGACACACTGAGCACGTCGGGTCTCCACTTCATGTGGTGGCCGGTCCAGGCGGTCGAGCGCATCAACATCACCGAAAACAAGACCGAGATCGGTTCGGTTTCGGGGCGCAGCGGCGCCAGCGACGATGGCGTGATGCTGACAGCCGACCAGAACATCGTCGATGTGCGGTTCGCCGTGCTGTGGACGGTCTCCGATCCCAAATCCTATCTCTTCAATGTGCGCGATCCTGAAGACATGGTTCGTGCGGTGGGCGAGAGCGCCATGCGCGAAGTCGTCGGCCGCAGCCCGGCGCAGGAAATTTTCCGCTCCGACCGTGCAAGCATCGCTATCGAGGTGCAGCAGATCACTCAGACCATCATCGATGGCTACAATCTGGGCGTGCATATCGACCAGGTGACGATCGAAAACGTGTCGCCGCCGCCGGAAGTGCAGGATGCGTTTGCCGAAGTGCAGCGCGCCCAGCAGGACCAGCAGAAGTTCCAGGAAGAGGCGCGCAACTACGCCAATACGCTGCTCGGCAATGCCCGCGGCCAATCCTCCAAGATCCGCGAAGACGCGGCGGCTTACAAGAGCCGGGTGGTGCAGGAAGCAGAAGGTGAAGCGGCGCGTTTCGTGTCGGTTTACAACGAGTACGCCAAATCGCCTGAAGTAACGCGCAAGCGGCTCTATCTCGAAACGATGGAGCAGGTGCTGGGGGCTTCGGACAAGGTGATCATCGAGCCGGGTGCGAACGGACAGGGCGTCGTGCCCTATCTGCCGTTGCCTGCGCTGCAGTCGAAAAGTTCGACGCAGCCGACCGTGGGAGCGAACTGAGCCATGAACAGACTCATCGCCCTCGGCGTCGTCGCCATAGTCGCCATCTACGTGCTGTTCTCGTCGATCTATGTGGTTAATATCCGTGAGCAGGCGATCGTCCTGCGCTTCGGCCAGATCACTGCCGTGCGTACGGAGCCGGGCCTTTACTTCAAGCTGCCGACCACTTTCGTCGACACGGTCCAGAT